>VBEY01000230.1 GCA_005889295.1 Chloroflexota bacterium
GTTGGAAATCCGTTCGCGTTGACGCGGTCACTCTCGACCGGCGTCATCAGCGGATTGGACCGTTCCGTCCAGGTGCCCAACCAGGGCCGCTCCCTGACCGGCCTCATCCAATTCGATGCGGCGGTGAACCCGGGGTCGTCAGGAGGGCCACTAGTCAACAGGAGCGGTGAGGTCGTCGGGATCGTCACCGGGCTCGTCAATCCGACCGGACAGCCGTCTTTCAGCGGGGTCGGTTTTGCGGTGACCATCGATACAGCGGCCGGCGCGCTCGGCGTGCCGCCGGACTAGAGGAGTGAAGGACTGATGGCAGAGACACAAGCAGCGGTGCCTCCGGACACCGGACGGCTTCTTTTCGAGATCAAGAAGGTCATCGTCGGGCAAGATCACCTGCTCGAGCGCCTTCTGGTCGGTCTCCTCGCACGAGGGCATCTGCTGGTCGAGGGCGTTCCCGGCCTCGCCAAGACCCTTTCCGTGAAGACCGTCGCGCAGGCGATCACGGGCGACTTCAAGCGTATCCAGTTCACACCCGACCTCGTGCCCGCTGACCTCGTTGGTACGCGCATTTACAACCAGCGCGCCGGCGACTTCCAGACCTCTCTCGGCCCCGTTTTCACGAATCTCCTTCTCGCCGACGAGATCAACCGCGCTCCGGCGAAAGTTCAGAGCGCGCTCCTCGAAGTCATGCAGGAGCGGCAGGTCACGATAGGCCGCGAGACGCACAAGGTCCCGGATCCATTCCTCGTCATGGCCACGCAGAACCCGATCGAAACCGAGGGGACCTACGCGTTACCCGAGGCCCAGGTCGACCGATTCATGCTGAAGGTCCTCGTCGGCTACCCGAACGAGATGGACGAGTTTGTCGTGGTCGAACGAGTGACCGGCCACATGTCGCCGGTCGTACCCGTGATGACGACCGAGCGTCTGCTGCAGTTGCAACATGAGGTCGACGATGTCTTCGTCGATCCGACGCTCATGGAGTACGTGGTTCGGCTCGCGTCCGCCACGCGCCACCCGGCGGAGTACGGCATCGGTGATGTGGCGAAGTACATCAGCTACGGGGCGAGCCCGCGCGCGTCCATCAACCTCGTCCTGGCCGGTCGGGCGCTCGCGTACCTCCGCGGTCGCCGCTACGTCACCGGGCAGGACATCCAGGATCTGGCCCTCGACGTCATACGGCACCGCATCGTCCTCTCGTTCGAAGCCCTCTCCGAGGACGTCACCGCGGACGACGTCGTGAAGCGCGTACTCGCGCGCATCCCCGTACCGACCGAACCGCTCCAGGGACATGTCGCCCTCCGCGCCTGAGCGCCGCCTCCAGCGGCTCGAGTGGACCGTCATGCGCCGGCTCGACGGTCTTCTTCAGGGTGACTACCGCACGATCTTCAAGGGCGAGGGGTTGGACCTCGCCGACATCCGCGAGTACACGTTTGGAGACGACGTTCGGCACATCGACTGGAACGTGACCGCGCGGCTCGACATGCCATACGTGCGCGAGTACCACGAGGACCGGGAGATCAACGCGCACTTCCTGCTCGATCTCTCGCCGTCCGTCGACTTCGGGACCGTCGACCGGAGGAAACGAGATCTCCTCATCGACTTCACCACGCTGCTCGCACGTCTCCTCACGCGCCACGGGAACCGCGTGGGTGCGACGCTCTACGGATCCCGGGTCGAGCGGTCGATCCCGGCGCGCGGCGGCCGTATCCAGGTGCTTCGCATCCTGAACGAGCTCGAGAAGCGTCCCCGGCTTCAAAGCGCGCCGCTCACGTCGCTCAGCGACCTTCTCGATGCGGGCATGCGTGGCCTCAAGCGCCGATCGCTCGTCTTCGTGGTCTCCGACTTTTTCAGCGCGGCCGGTTGGGAAGTAGGCCTCGAGCGCATCGCGCGGCGCCACGAGACCCTGGCCATTCGCCTGGCCGACCCGCGCGAGGACGAGCTGCCGGACATCGGGACCGTGATCCTCACGGACAGTGAGACGGGCGAGCAGTTGCGCGTGAACACCGGCGATCCGCGTTTCCGCGAGCGCTTCGCGGCAGCCGCGCGGCGCCGGGAGGACCTGCTCGACGCGACTTTTTCGCGCGCCGGCGTTGACGCGCTGGTGCTGCGCACGGACGAAGACTTGGTCCGCGCTATCGTCAGGTTCGCGTACGGGCGTAAGCGTCGCGCTGGTCGGCGCGCCGCGATGGGAGCATCGGCATGAGCTTCATCTGGCCCTCGGCACTGTTGCTGCTCGTTGTCGTCGCCGGACTCGCCGTGCTGTACGTGTTGGCACAGCGTCGCCGGAACCGCTACGCGCTCCGCTACGCGAACCTCTCGCTCGTTCGTGAAGCCATCGGCAAGGGACCAGGATGGCGGCGGCACGTTCCGCCAACGCTCTTCATCTTCGCCCTTGCGTTCATGGCCATCGCGGTCGCGCGCCCTCAGGCGGTGGTCGCGGTTCCGAGCCAGGAAGGCACGGTCATCCTCGCGATCGACGTCTCCGGATCGATGCTCGCCGAAGACATGAAGCCGAACCGCATGGAAGCAGCAAAGGCCGCGGCGCGCGCGTTCGTCGACAAGCAGAGCGAAAGCGTCAAGATCGGCGTCGTCTCCTTCTCCGGAGATGCCTCGATAGTGCAATCGCCGACGACCGACAAGACGCTGGTCATCGCCGCGATAAACCGTCTCCGTCCGCAGCGCGCGACCGCGATCGGGCGCGCGATTCTCGTTTCGCTTGACGCGATCGCGGAATCCCAGGGCAGCGAGGCGGATCTGCCGAGCTCGATCCTGCAGCAGCAGGGACAACCGGGCGCATCTGCGACACCGCGTCCGAGCGCCACGATCGCCCCATACCTGCAGGGTCAGCACTCGTCAGCCTCGATCGTCCTGATGTCCGATGGCCAGAACAACCAGTTCCCGCCGCCTCTGGATGTCGTCGATCAGGCGGTGAGTCGCGGCGTGCGCATCTACACGATCGGCGTCGGCAGCGCGCAGGGCGCGATCGTCCGGCTGCAGGGACGCGCCGTGCGGACCGCGCTCGACGAGGCCACCCTGAAGAAGATCGCCGACGTAACCGAAGGTGAGTACTTCAACGCGAGCACGGAGTCCGACCTTCGCACCGTCTACGAGAACCTCACCACTCAGCTCGTCGTCCGAAATGAGAAGACCGAGCTCACCGCGTACGCCACCCTCGCCGCCGCGATCCTGGCCGTGTTCGCCGGTGCGTTCTCGTTGTTCTGGTTCAACCGCCTCCCGTAAGTCGTTCCCGCGCTATCGCCGCCTGTTGCGCGCTGCGGGTCCTGTCCCGCTCCGCGGTCAGGGGCCCCCGCCCCTGGGGTCGGGGTCGTGCGGCTCGCCTACCGGTCCGCTTCGCCCCCGCTGCCACCGCCCCGATGTGACGCGGCCGGTGAGCGGCTCGCGCACAACCCGCTCCCCCGTGCCACCCGCAGCGCGTCGTGCGTCAGTCGTCCTCGCGGCTCTCCCTATTTCGGGTTCGGGGTTGACGGAGAGCATCCTTCCCCGAACCGAACTCATCTTTTATCTGCGTCGGGGCGGGTGTCGGGGCGGCCGCTGGTTTTGGTGTGGCGACCGGCAGTCTGACGCTGGGGGTTGGCGTTTTCGGCTTCGCGCCCGCGGTCACCACGGAGAGCGGTGGGAGGGTCGTGACCGGCGGGACGAACGCAGTCGTGGGCGAGGGCGCCACGGTGGCCCGAGGGGTCGATGTGGGCGTCGGCGCCTTTGGCGCCGACGCGTTACCGCTTGAGGTCGAAGGCGCTGGCTGGGCAGCCACCGGCGCGGACTTGCCGGAAGGAGGAACGGGTTGTGGAGGATTCGCAGTCCTCGAGGATCCGGCCGGGACAGCGACCTCAGCGCCGGCCGCGGTCGTGTCGACCGTGCCGGAGATCGTCACGAGCGTCGTCTCGCCGCTCGGCGAGACGGTGACGTAGGAGTCCGACCCCGCCCGGATCACCGACGCCATGCCGGCGGTCCGAACTTCGTAGCGCCCGCCCAGGGTGACCGCTCTTGTGACCGCGTACCAGACGCGACCGAGCGTCTGCTGCATTCGGACCGCGTAGTCGCCCGCAGTCGTTTGTACAAACTCGATCGTCAACGCGCTGCTCGGGTCCAGGAGGGCGGTCGAACCATCCGGGTACGTCACGAGCGCGCGTCCTGTCTCGTCGGTCGCCACCGTGTCTCCGCTCCGAATGATCTGCTCGACCGCGACGTCAGCGGCCTCAGCGCCGGGGTGGGCGAGCGTGACCCGCGTGGAGAGTGCGTCGAGAAGCGCCGCCTGCGCCAGGGCAGGCGCGCTCGTCACGAGGAGAGAGACCACCAACGCCCCACCCATCGCGACGCACGCCAGCGTGCGCGCCACCACACCCATCGCCCCACGAGCCTGCCCTCGCTCGGGTGACTGCTCCTCCCCCGATCGGGGGAGGGCGAACGATCGCTACCCCGGGGCTACTCCGCCGAGATCCCGAGAACAGTGGCGCTATTCGCGGTTGTCGCGGTCACGATCTCACGTCGCGTTTTGCCCACATCGGCGCGTTGCCATAAGTCGCGAACACGAACATCAGCGCGAGGGTCCATTCCGATCTCTTCAAGTGCGATGCGGACCTCTCGGGCGTCGGGCCCGCGGTTCAGCACTCCGATCGCCCACCGTCCGCTGGTCCTAAGGCTCCGCACCCAGACGTCGATGTCACCGTCGCGCCGGACGCGCCGACCCTGCCGGCCGCCCGGATCCTGGGCGACCGCGACGATCTCCGGTGCGGTAAGGATCTCGCGCACCTCGTCGGTCATCGTGCGGAGATCGTTTCCCGCGATGAGCGGCGCGGCGAGGATCGACCACAGCGCGAAGTGCGCGCGGCTCTGGTCTGCCGTCAGGTCGCCGTTGGCGACCTCGAGCATGTCCGGATCGTTCCAGTGGTCCGGTCCCGCGAATGGATGGAGCTCGGCCTGGCGATCGAGGATCGTCAGGATGCTCGACCACTCTGGTTGGATGTCCCAGGCCGTGCGCCAGAGATGACCGATCACGCCCGCCCACTCCCACGGTCGCGAACGTCCCCACTCGCATATCGAAAGCACGATCGGCCGTCGCGTCGCGTGGAGCGCCATCGCCCATTTGGCGTAGAGGGCCCGGGGCCCCATGCCGTCCGTGTGGCACCAGTCGACTTTCACATAGTCGACGCCCCACTCGGCGAAGCGCCGCGCGTCGCGAAATTCGTAACCGAGGCTTGCCGGTAGGTCCTGGCACGTCTTCGTGCCGGCGTCGGTGTAGATCCCAAACTTCAGCCCGAGCTCGTGGATCCGGTCGGCGAGTGCCCTGATCCCGCGCGGGAACTTCGACGGATCGGGGACGAAGTCGCCATTCCGATCGCGCTCCGGCGCCATCCAACCATCGTCGATCACGACGTAGCGGTATCCGGCATCGCGCATCCCCGAGCTCACCATCGCCTCGGCGGTCTCGAGCACGAGTGCCTCGTCGATCTTCACGCCGAACCGATTCCAGCTGTTCCACCCCATCGGCGGTGTGGGCGCGAGTCCGTCGGAGAGACGACCGATCCCCACTACGGCACGACCGCAACGAGGCGGCCGTCGCTATAACCGTTCAGCACGCGGCCGGCGAGGTCCTTCGCCGAGCCGCGTAGCGCGAGCGCGATGACACTGCCGCCGAACCCGCCACCCACCAGGCGCGAGCCGATCGCACCGGCTGCGGCCGCGAGCTCCACCAGCCGATCGAGCTCAGGCGTCGAGACCTCGTAGTCGTCGCGGAGGGAACGGTGCGACGCGCAGAGAAGTTCGCCCAGTGTCCCCTCGTCCTGCGCGCGAAGCGCGGCGACCGCGGAACGAACGCGCGCGTTCTCGGTCACGACGTGGCGAACGCGCCGATCGAGAGGTGGCGGCAGCCGCTCGAGAATCGTGTCCAGCGGCCGCTCCTCGAGCTCGCGGAGCGAGGCCACGCCGAGGTGGCGGCACGCTTCCTCGCACTCCTCTCGTCTTCTGTTGTACCCCCCGGTCGCGTGCTCGTGTCGCGTCCCGGAGTCGATGACGGCGAGCTCGATGGTCGGCGCAAGCGGGATCGATTGCATGGCGTGGTCACGCATGTCGATGAGCAAAGCTTCGCTTCGGCGGCCGTACACGGATGCGAGCTGATCCAGCAGGCCCGCGCGCGACCCGGCGAAGTTCGTCTCGGCCGCGTGCGCGATGCGGACGCTCGTCGCATCGTCGAGGGCGAGATCGAACAGCTCGGAGACCGAGCGCAGCAAGGCGATCGCGAAGGCCGCGCTCGAGCCGAGTCCCGCACCCAGAGGGAGGTCGGAGCTGATCTCCGCATCGAATCCACCGATCGGCAAGCCTTCGCGCGCCAGCATCGCGGTGACACCTCGCGCGCGGTCCACCCAGGTTCCGTCCCTGTGCTCGTCGCCGAGGTTGTAGGACGCCTCGCGCGGCGCGATGGGCGCGTCGGTGGTCAGCCGAACCGTAGCGTCGTCGCTTCCGCGCGTCTCGACTGTCACACCGAGCCGCAGCGCGACCGGCAGCACCAGCCCGTCGTTGTAGTCGGTGTGCTCGCCGATGAGATTGATCCGTCCCGGAGCGTGGGCGCTCGCTCGACGCATTCGCGCCGACGATACGCGGGCGCGGGGCCGGCCCCACGTTTCGCGCACACTAGTGGCATGCAGTTCGACGAGGCGCTCGAGGTGCAGCGCGCGATGGCCATCTACGCGCACCCCGACGACGCCGAGTTCGGCATGGCCGGGACCGTCGCGAAGTGGGTCAAGGCCGGCGTCGAGTTTACGTATTGCATGGTCACGAACGGCGCGTCGGGCTCGCAGGATCCGGACATGACGCGCGAGCGTCTCCGCGACATCCGTGCCGCGGAGCAGAGCGAAGCCGCCAAGATCCTCGGGGTCCGGAACGTCGTGTTCCTCGAATTCGAGGACGGTTACCTCGAGCCGACGATCGACGTGCGCCGCGCTGTGGCGCGGCAGATCCGCATCCACCGTCCCGACGTGATCTTCACGATGGATCCGACGATGCGCTACGGAGGCGGCTACGTGAACCACCCCGACCACATCGCGGCGGCCGAGGTCGTCCTTCGGTCGATCAACCCCGACGCATCGACCCGGCAGATGCTGCCGGAGCTCTGGCAGAAGGAGCGCCTCGAGCCGCACAAGCCGAAGGCACTGTTCCTCATGGCCTTTGGGAACCCTGACACGATCGTCGACGTAAGCGCTGTCGTCGACGTGAAGATCAAGGCTCTCCTCGCGCACCGGTCGCAGATCGACGCCGACAGCGTGGACTTCATCAAGGGATGGATGAAGGAGGCCGGGAAGAAGAAGCGCTACGCCTATGCCGAGGGATTCAAGGTCCTGCGGTTCGAGGAAGAGGGCGCGCGGCGCCGCGACACTAGGCGCGAAGAGCGGAAAGCACCTCGAGCGCATGGCCGTCGGGCTTCACGAAGTACCACGACTTCTCGACCCGCCCGTCGGGTCCGATAAGGAAGGTCGAGCGAATCACGCCTTCGCCGCGTCCGGGCCGCTCGCCCCACGCGCCATAGGACTGGTGCGCCTTGCGGTCCCGGTCACTCAGCAAGCGCACGCGAAGGCCGTACTTCTTGCGGAACGCCTGATGCGCGGCGGCGTCATCCTGCGAGACCCCGAGCACGGGGACTCCGAGCATCTCGAACTGCCGGAAGTTGTCCGTGAACTGGCACGCCTCGGTGGTGCAGCCAGGGGTGTCGTCCTTCGGATAGAAGTAGACGACGTATCGGGAGCCTTTGAGGTCCTTGGTGGAGACGACTTTGCCTTCCTCGTCGGGCAGCGCGAACGCCGGCGCCTGGTCGCCGGGCTTGAGCTCCATCACGGAAAGGGTAACCACTAGCGCGTGTAGTCGGAGCGGAAGACCTCGAAGCGAGCGTAGAAGGCGTCGGTCGTCTCGCCGAAGGCGGACGCGAATGCCTCGTGCCACTCCTGACCATCGCCGACGCGGGCGCACCAGTCGCGGATCGTCCCGAGGCCTTTCGGAGCGAGAAGCCGGTCCACCGCGAGATAGCTCACCGCGAACGGATTCGCATTCCCGGGAAAGCTCGATTCGAGCGACCGCAGCGTTACGTGGTTCGACGCCGTGGTGAGCTGCCGCCTGGTGAAGGTGTCGAGGTTCCCTGCCGGGATCAGACCGTCCGCGATGAGGGACCGGTACGCGAACGACTCGGCCATACCCTCGGCGATCCACCGCACGCCGACCATGCATGTGTCGCCGCCGATCGCGTACTGCCAGAGATGGACGTACTCGTGCGCGGCGAGTTCGGTGCGTTCGGTGTCGGCCGTCCAGGTGTCCGGCGCGGCCGCGGGCGGCGTTGCCCAGGCCGCGTTGGAAGTGACGATCTTGAAGCTGTCACCGGCCGTCAAACAGCAGTACGGCTGCGTCGGGTCGCTGACCATCACCTGAACGGTCGCGGGCGTGCGTCGCGTGCCGCCGGCGAACGCCTCGAGATACCCGCTCGCGTGCTGCACACCCTGATGCACCAGCGCAATGTCCTTGGCGTTCACGCCAGCATCGATCCGGAACGCGACGCCCGCAGGATCCGGTGGCGTCGGCGTCGGCGTCGTGCCATCGGGATTGAGTACGAGCACCTGCCAGAAGACGCCGATGTCCTCGAGCCACGCCGCGCCCTCGATGAGCGGCCGGACGTACAGGCGGTACGTGCCGGGAAGCGGCGGCGCCTGCAGGTTGAACTGGAACCACGCGATCTGGCCTGGCCCGACGTACGGCGCGGGCTGCTGAGCGATGCGATTGAAACGCGGCCATCCGCTCGGTGGCGAACCGAGCTGGCCGTCGCCACCGAGGATGCTCGGTTGATCCTGGCCTGGCTCGCTGTTCCACGTACCGAGGTAGGCCGCCTCGCCCATCCGTCCCGCGACCCATCCGAGCGATCCCGAGTTGTAATAGGCGAGGGTCGCTCGCGCTGTGCCTCCGGGACAGAGCCGCATGTAGCCGCTCTGTCCGTACCAGGCCGCGTGAAAGCCCGGCAGCTTGGCCGGGGTGGCACTGGGCGGAGCGATGCCCGGACCGATATCGGACACGCACGCCGCTGCTCTGGCCTTCGGCCCAGCGGGCATGAGCATTGCGGCGGCCAGCACGAGTGAGATGAGGAAGCGCATCGTTAGAGCAACCTACCCCGAGGGAGGTCGTTACGGGCATGAAGGTGAAAGAGCTTGGGCACATCGTTCTCTATGTGGGTGACCTCGCGCGATCCCGTCGCTTCTATGGCGAGACGCTCGGTTGGCGAGAGATCACGCCCGAAGAAGGCGTCGGTTTCCCCGCGGCGGCGTTCTCCTCGGGCCGGACGCATCACGAGCTGCTACTGATCGAGGTACGCGGCGCACCGCCGCTGCCGCGAGGCAGGCGGCTGGGGCTCTACCACTTCGGCTTGAAGATCGGCGAGACGGACGATGAGCTTCGCGAGGCACGCGACGAGCTTGCCGCTGCGGGTGTGCGAATCGTCGGCGCGACCGACCACGGTGTGACGCACAGCCTGTACATCGAGGATCCCGACGGCAACGAGATCGAGCTCTACATCGATGTCCAGCCCGCGCGGTGGAAGGAAGATCCCGGCGTGATGTTCAGCGACCCGGTCGCACGACCACTTCGGCTCTAGGGTTCGGCCTCTTCCTCATCGGGCCACTCGAATTTCGCGAGCGCCGCTCGGGTGATCCCGCCGGTCTTGAACCAGCGGTGCCCGTCGGGCTCACCGCCGGGGCAGTACGCCCACCCGCCTTCTTCCGCGACGTTGAAGGGACTGGATGGGTCCACGGGCGGCTTGCGGCGATGCGTCTTGCGCACGCAGATGAATTGGATGAGGGCTCGGTCCATAGTCATCGATCAGCCGCCATTCTGCGCCTGCGTTGCGAACGCGGTAAGCATGTCATCTAGGTTTCTACTGAGCGGGTGACCGGAATCGGACCGGTGATCAGACGTTGGGAACGTCTTTTGTTACCACTACAACACACCCGCGTACCCCCATTCTATGTGCTCAGGCGATCAGTTTCGCCCAACCGAACTGTTTGGCCGTGCGCCGCTGATGGCAATTTGAACACCGAACTTCGCACTTCGCGATCTCGCCGAAAAGCTCGTCGCGTTGGCCCCGTGCACGCAGAAACGCAATGGTCCCAAGTTTGTCTACTCCGTCTCGGTGATCGAAGTCCAGCACGAGCGGGTCGCTCTCGCCGCAATCGACGCAGGGATGCAGGCGTAGGTATTCTTCGACCTCGCGATCCAGATGCTGACGGCTGCAGCGCATACGCCCCCAGTCAGCCGTCGCGTACCTCAGCTTGTTTTGTCTGTAGTGCTCTCGCGAGTATTCGCGCACGCACGACCGACAGCGAGCCCTACGCAGCCCTCGGGCGCGGTCGCGATAGGAAAACTCTTCGAGAGGCTTTGCCTTCCCGCAGCCAGTGCAGAGTCGCACCCCCGACTTCCTCGGGAAGATTTCCGCCTCGATCAGCGTCGCGCGCACGCTAGTCCTCGCGCCGTCCAGCCGTCGCCAACCAAGTTGTAACGCGGTGCGTCTCCGGTGACAGTTCGCGCAACGCACGTCGCATTTGGCGATTTCTGTCTGGACGATTGACCAGGCCGTCTGGACCACGAGAAGTGCGACTTCCTTGCGCTTCGTTGCCCGATCGCGATGGTCGAACTGGAGGGTGACGATGTCGGTCTCCCCGCAATCCACGCACGGGTGTGATCGCAAGTAGTCCTGGAGAAGACGCCGATTCTGCTTTCGGCGTTCGCGGACACGGTTGGCCTCGCGAGCGATGTACTCGGGACGGTTTCGTAGGTAGTGAGTTCTGCGATATGTGGCGTGACACTCGCGGCATTGGGATTGCCGAGTACCCAGCGCTCTGTTTCGGAACGCGAAGTCATCGATTGGTTTGGTGAGGCCGCACCAGATGCAGCGTCGAACCGCAGGCGCAGAGGGTTGCGAATGGAACCGCGAGCAAGAAGGACCTCTGAGGTCGGGGTCGGCCCTTCGCTCCGCCTGACGAGCCTCTAGAACGCTTGTTCTATCACGTCCGCGGCAAACGATCAAGCCCCGCACGCGAATAATCGAGCACGATGGCCTGGAAGAAATCACCGCCCGAGCTCATCGCCGCGTTCGAGAAGGCGAAGCCCGCGGATCCGTCGATCACGTCACGGCCGATGTTCGGTTACCCCGCGCTCTTTCTCAAGGGCAATATGTTCGCGGGCACGTACCAGGACAAGATCGTCGTGCGTTTCGGTGACGATCGCACGATCGCGGGAGCGAACACCGCGAAGGCGTTCGAGCCGATGCCGGGGCGCGCGATGAAGGAATACGTCGTGGTCCCAGACGCGGTGATCAAGAGCCCGGCGAAGCTTCGCGCGTGGATCGATCACGCGCACGCGTATGCGAGGACGCTGCCGGCGAAGAAGCCGCGCTAGCGACCGGGCGCATCCGGATCGCGCCCGCCAGCAACAGCGTCGTCGCCGCGGTAACGAGCCACGCGGTCGCTTCGTCCGGACGCGCCCGCAGCGCGTAGGCGTAGAGAGTCCAGGGAAGCAGGGACGAGCACAGGATCAGACCCGTCAAAAGCGCTGTGCTAGCCGGCGCTGGCTGCGCGAACGCCACCGCCAGGACGATCGCCCACGGCAGGGCGAGCAACAGCTGATCGTGACTTCCCGCGTACGGGGTCACGAGGAGCGAGCCACACACCGCGAGGCCCACCCGATCGACCCCCGACAGCGGCACGCGGCGCAGCGTCCAAGCCGCAGCTACGGCGACGACCACAACGAAGAGCGCGCCGAGTCTGGCATCGCCGAACGTGTCGGCGGAGAGGCTCCACGCCGTGGCTTGCCGAGGCAGCATCTCGCGACGCGTTCCGAGGAGCTCCGTCACCCAAGAGCCGAGCCAGCCTGGTTCGGCGACGAACGCGATCAGCAGAAGCGTCACCGACGTTGCCCCCGCGAGCACGATGGGGACGAAACGTCGTTCGCGGATCGCTCGAATACCGGCCTCGACGAACACCAGGAAAACGACGTGCGGCTTCAGCACCAGCGCTCCGAGGGCGACTCCGCCGAGCCGCTCCTTGACTCCGCCCGCCGCGACACTCACGACTCCTACCAGCCCAAGGAGCAGCCCGCCGAACTGCAGGTTGATGGTCGTGAGCCAGAGCGGTTGCGAGAAACCCACGATGGTCGCGAAGAGAAAGAGCCCGCTCCGCCGGCCGCCGGCGGCCGACCACACGAGGGCGACCCCGAACGCGGCGCCCACCACAAGCACGGCGGCCCATACCGCTGCGGCGACCGACTCGGGAATCGCGGCCAGAGGGAGGAACACGATCGCGGTCGACAACGGGTAGCCGAAACCGCCCGGGCACGGCGCCGGCCGGACCGTGCCCGTGGCGTCGGCGAACGGCCCACCGATCGCGCCCGCCCAGCGGACCGGGTCGTACGGGTCGGTCCCTTCGAGGACGAGCCGTCCCGCGGTCCAGAAGCAGTGAAAGTCCGTCAGCTCCGGCAGCGTTGCCGCGCGTCCGGCGGCAACGAAAATAGCGAGGAGCACGACGACGATTGGCAGCGCGCGCGGCACGGCGATCGACAGCGACGCGAGAGTAGCTGTCCGCGCTAGCGGACCGGCAATCGCCTTGCCGCGAGCGATAGGGAAGGCTGCGCCTCAGGCTCGGGCTTCTCGGTTGCCCCGATGACGATGGCGAGCGCGAGCGCGAGGATCGCGCCGGTGATCGCGGAGAGGAGCAGCACCCCGCTCGTCGGGCGGTCCGGCGCGTTGGCGAGCATCGAGAGCGTCACCGCGAGCATGTAGAGGATCAGCGCGCCACCGGCGACCCCGGCTCCGGCGGCCATCACGTACAGCGCGAACCAGCGCTTCGGCCGCCGCAGGAGCGTGTCGAAGAACGTCCGGAGCAGACGCGTGACCGTCCACACGGTCAACCCGGCAATCGTCCAGGCGAGAACCGTAGCGATCCAGGTCTCGAGTGTGGCGGTCGCGAGCCGGGACACGAGACCTGCCATCTGCGACCAGAGCACGGACGGGTCGAGCTGCGTGCCGAGCGCGCCGAATCGGTCACTTGGATTCTGGAACAGTAGGAGGAGCGCCGACTTCACTTCCGCGGCTCGCACGGGGTTGAAGAGCGATTCCTGCCGCAGCGAGAGGCCCGTCTGTGCATATGCGCCGAGCGACTGAACGCCCATCGCCACCGCGACGACCATCGTCAACGCGGCGCTCGCGGCGACCGTCAGAACTCCGGTGAGCCCGAAGACCGCCGCGCTTGTCAGGATCATGGCGGGGGCGAGGCCGAGCGGAGTGAGGACCGGGGTCGCCATGGCCACGGCGATCTGCTCGGTCGGCGCGCTGCGCGCCCAGAGGAATACCCCGAGGATCGCGAGTAGCAACGCCAGGCCCGGTACGAAGATGAATGTGATGGCGGTCACCATGACCCACGCGATCGCGATCGCTATCCCGAGCTGGCCGGCGAACGACACGATCGCGACAAGCCCCGAGGCGAGGAGCGCACCGACGACCTCGAAACCGGCGAGCAGCGCCATCGCGAAGACGGGAAGGGCGGCGCACAAGGAGAAGAACGCCCCGCGGAGCGGCTGTCCATAGGTCGACAGGAGCGCGACGACCGGGCTTTGCTCGGTCTTCGGAACGAAGTCCTCGAGCGGGTCCGCCATCACCCGTGTCGTGGCGAGCTCTTGGTCGACGTTCTCGAGGCGCTGCAGCGCGGTCGCGAAGTCGCTCGCCTTCTGGTAGCGCAGGTTCGGCTGCTTCGCGAGTGCCTTCAGCGCCACCGAGTCGAGCTCCCGCGGAAGCGACGGCCGGAGATGGCTTGGCGGCACGGGCTGCCGCACCACGTGATCGCGGAGCAGCACCGCCGCGTTCGTGCTCGTGAACGGAGGCTTTCCGACAAGGCCCTCGTACAGGATCAGGCCGAGTCCGTAGACGTCCGACTGGACCGACGCGCTCTTTCCCTCCACGCGCTCGGGGGCGACATACATCGCGGTCGCGTAGAGCTGTGGGGTATCCGCGTCCTCCTGCGGCGCGCGGGCGATGCCGAAGTCGCAGATCTTCGCTGCGTCATTCGCGTCGAAGAGGATGTTGGACGGCTTGAGATCGGCGTGGACGATGCCTTTCGAGTGCGCGAAGGCGAGGCCGTTGGCGACCTCGATCGCGATGCGCACCGCGTCGCCGGTCTTGAGTGGCCCGGCCTGTTCGATCCGCTGCTTCATCGAGCCGCCCGGGAGGTACTCCATGACGATGAACGGAGAATCATCGACCTCGCCGACGTCGTAGACGGCGACGATGTTGGGGTGCGAAAGCTGCGCCAGGGCCCGCGCTTCCTTCACGAACATCCGGCGGAGATTGCCGTCGGCCGCGGCCGCGGGGTCGAGCACCTTCAACGCGACGTCGCGATTCAGGGCCTGGTCGCGGGCGAGGTAGACCTGAGAAGAGCCGCCCACACCGAGCGGCTCTTCGATCTTGTATCGACCCTGTAGGACCCGCTCCATTCCCAACTCCGTTGCTCTCGCTGGCGGGCCGACTATAACGCCGGCACTTCGCGTTACGACATGTGTGAGCGGGTTCGACATGATTCCGCCTCCGCCCCCGACTCCCAGCCACTACCTCCAACGAAAACCGCAAAGACGCGTTCTGACCCGCCACCGAACGGATACCGGAAATGAAGACGCCGGGCACGATCGCCCGGCGTCGTCTGCATCCGACCTGAGCGCTATGGCTTCGTCGTAGTCCCGTTGCCCGTCGTCGCCTTCGCCGGGTACTTGCGATCGACGAAGGTCGCGATCTCCGTCGCCACTTTGGTCTTGAGGGTCGCCGCTTGATCCGCGGTCACTTTGTTGTCCGCGACGGCCTTGTCGATCCGCGTGTTCGCGGACAGGGTGAGTGCGGCGACGAGGCCATCACGGCCCTTGCCCTTTTCGTTCGCGATGTCGCCGAGGCTCTTTCCACTCCGCATCGCGGTCACAAGGTCCTGCATGGTCACGCCGCCGAGGTAGTCGCGCGCCGTCTGCAGCATGTCACCGAGGAATGCCTTCACATTCGAACCCGCCGCCGCACGGGGTGCGACCGCGGGCCTTGTGGGCCAGGTGCGATCGACGAATGTGCTGATTTCTGCCGCGAGCCCATCCCGCAGCTTCTTCGCTTGGTCGTCGGTGATCTTCTTTTCCGACAGGGCCTTCGTGATGTCCTCGTTGGCGGCGGTCGAGAGGGCCGCGACCAGACCCACCTTGTTCTTGTTCGGAGTGCTATCGGCGACCTTGCCGAGGGTCGTTCCGGGCAGCTTCGTGACGAGGTCTTTCTGCGTCAGCCCGAGATACTTCGCTGATTCGCCGAGGAGGTCGCGGACGACCTTCGGAGTGCGCACGTGCTTCGTTGATGCGTCCTTCGCCGCGGCGAGGATCGCCTCTTCCTGCTGCTGGGTGATGACGCCCTTGCTCACGAGACCGTCGAGGAGCTGCTTGAGCTTGTCGCCAGTCTTGTCCTCACCCATGACGGCCGCAGCGGCCGGTGCGACGACGGAGACCACCGTCGAAGAGGCATCCGAACCGAACGCACCCAGGGCTGCCGCTCCGAAAAGGCCAACGCTCCCAACGCCCAGCGCGCCCGCCAACATGAGCTTCTGCCGCAGTGACTTCATCTTTCGCCCGCCTTCCTGGTAACGCTCGATCTAGCTACCACCTGTCTAACGCATCGGTTTCCCAAAGCGTGGCATCCAGGTGGCGTCAGCGCCGGGTCCTTACACGCCGCTAACATCCTTGTTCTCACGTGCGGATTTCGTTCGCGGCCGCCGAGGTCGCTCCCTACGCCAAGGTCGGCGGCCTCGCCGATGTCGCGGGCTCCCTGCCGCAGGCGCTCGCCTCCTTCGGCCACGACGTCACCGTGTACATGCCGTATCACCGCTCGATCGACGGACAAAAGTTCGGGATCCCGACATCCGGCGCGCGCACGCACTCGATCCCGTACGGCGCCGCTCGCGCTCGCATCGAGTACCCCGAGATCGTCCGCGATGGAGTGCGGACCGTATTCGTCCGTAACTTTCGCATCGCGCGCGACAAGGTCTACGGCTATGACGATGATGCGAAGCGCTACGCGCTCTTCTGCCGTGCGGTGCTCGAGGATCTCGTCGAGACTCCGCCGGACATCGTGCACGCGCATGACTGGCATGCCGCGCTTCTCGTTCCGCTCGCGGCGCGGGCGCGCCAGCTCCGGAGGTCGGCGACGGTCTTCACAATCCACAACCTCGCCTACCAGGGACGAACCAGCGCCGACGTGCTCAAGCTCGTCGGCCTGCCGCGCGCCCGTCTACCGATCGAAGACAAGGGTGAAGCGAATCTGATGGCGCGCGCCATAAAAGCGGCGGACATCGTCTCGACCGTCAGCGAGCGGTACGCCGAGGAGATCCTCACCCCTCTGTTCGGGGAGCGCCTCGAGGGCCTCCTGCGTGAGCGCCGCGCGGATCTCTGGGGCATCACGAACGGCATCGACACGAAGTTCTTCGACCCGGCGCACGATCCCTACATCCCGGCCCACTACGACGCTGACGACCAGAGCGGCAAGGCGATCGATAAAGCCGCGCTGCAAAAGGAAACGGGGCTGACGGTCGGCGCCGCCGCCCCGGTCTTCGGCGTCGTCGGCCGCCTCGTCGAGCAGAAGGGCGTCGATCTTCTCACCGCGGTCGCGCCGTGGCTCCTCGAACAAGGTGGGCAGCTCGTCGTCCTCGGAACCGGCGACCCCGTCTACGAGCAGAAGTGGCGCGACCTCGCCGCCAAGAACAAGGGTCGCCTCGCGCTCACGCTCGGTTTCGACGCGGCGCTGGCTCAGCGGATCTACGCCGGGTCCGATTTGTTCCTGATGCCCTCGCGGTTCGAGCCGTGCGGCCTCGGCCAACTCATATCGCTTCGCTACGGGACGATCCCCGTGGTCCGCGCGGTCGGCGGTCTCGCGACCACCGTCCGCGACGTCGACGCCGATCCGCGGGGAAACGGCTTCTCGTTCGTCAAGTACGAGCCAGCGGCATTCTCCGACGCGATCGCCCGGGCGCTGCACCGGTACAAAGCGGACGGAGAGCCATGGCGGCAGCTGCGGACGCGGGCGATGCGCGAAGATCACTCCTGGACGGCGTCTGCGAAGAAGTACGTCGAGATGTACACCGCCGCCACGAAGAAGGCGCGGCGGGCGGCATGAAGACGGACACGCGGCCATCGATCGCGGAGCTCGAGGAGCGCATCGCCGCGCTGCCGCCGGACGAGCGCGCCGCGGCCGAGCGCATCTTCGCCGTGTCGACGACCGCCAGCCACCTCGTCCCGCCGCCAGAGATGCACGACTGGATCACCAAGCAGTTCGGGTCGGTGGACTCGGTCACGACCCAGCAGATCGTCCGCGTCACGAATCGTGTGCTGCTCGACGGCGCGCTGTTCAACGATCTTCGCGCGCGCCGCCCCATCGAGGTCAAAGGTGCGGATGAGGTGCGCGAAACAATCGAGCGCTCGCGCGGGGATCCCTTCTGCCATCCCGACACCGGCACACCCGCCGACACCTTTGGGCGAATCAGGGGCGACCACGGGATCACCGCGTCGAATATCGCCAAATACGACGCGTATCACGGTGTCCTCATCTTCGACGAGCACGATCCACTCGCCCCGATGGACGCGAAAGTCATCCGCGATCGCCTGCTAACGGCACGCCGCTGGGCGCTCGCGGCAAACGAAGAAGATCCGAGCGCGAAGTACTACTTCCTCATCTGGAACTGCCTCTGGCGCGCCGGCGGATCGATCGTCCATGGCCACATGCAGATGACGGTCACGCGCGGCATGCATTACCCGCGCGTCGAAATGCTCCGCAGGCGTTCGCTGTCCTACGACGAACAGCAGGGACGCGACTACTTCGACGACCTCTGGCTCGTCCACGAGGCGCTCGGGCTTGGGCTGTGGCACGAGGGATCGCGAGTGTTCGCCTCTCTCACGCCAATTAAGGAGAGCGAGGTAATCATTCTGGGTCGTCCGGGGGAGGACGAAAGTGCGCTCGCGGGCGCGATCGCGCATGTCATCGGGAAATATCGCGAGCAGGGCGTCTGCGCGTACAACCTCGCGCTGCTGCTTCCACCACTGTCTGCGGACGGCAACGACTGGCGCCGCTTTCCGCCACACGCACGCCTGGTCGACCGCGGCGACCCCGCGAACAAGACGAGCGACATCGGTGGGATGGAGCTGTACGCAGCCAGCGTGGTCGCCGCCGACCCCTTCCGGGTAGCCGACTTGCTACGCGGCTAGACGGCGATTCGACTCCGCCGCGCTATTGACGCTCGCTTCTTCCCTTGCATAGTGTGCGGCAAAGTGGCCGAACACTCATTCGTTTCTCGGCGAGACAACACCTTCCGCGAGTACCCACCCGCGTCCGCGCAGCTCGCGATGATCATCGCCTTCTACGGCGAGCTCACCGTCTGGATTCGCAAGCCCGACGCCGCCGGCTGGCACTTTCCCACGAGCGGACGGAAAGCCGGCGAGACGATCTTGGAGGTCGCCAAGCGCGAGCTCTGGGACTCGGCGCGAATCGTTCCGCCCCGTCTGGACCTCCTGGGCGCGATCCGTTACCAGACACCGAAGAGCACCACGGCTTACGTCTACATGTGCGAGGTGAGCCACCTCTCGTGGTGGTACGACTCGCCAGAAAAGGACAAGGTCGCCGAGATCGGCATCTTCCGAGGACTGCCGGCCCCTCTGGCATCGGAGTCGGTCGAAGTCGTCCTCGAGGCGGCGCTCCGCGCCCGCAGAACCGGCCTCCGCTAAGCAACGGCTCGGTAACGACGGCCCGCGGCCTCCGTTAGGAAGCCGCCGTGGCACTCCAATTGCGGCGAACCGCAATTCCGTGATCGACAAAGAATGCGAGCGCGCCGTAAACACGTGGCTCCGCCTGGGTGACCGCGTGACCGGGCGGAAGCCGGTCGAGGGACGCTGCGACCGCTGCAGCGGGATCGGGTACCTGAGCGAAATCGGGGATGAGCGGGTCTGCGCGAGCTGCTACCTCGACGGAGCAGCCGCGGCGTCCTAGCGGAAGAGTCGGGACACGGCGCGGACCAGCACGTTGCCGTCCAAGCCATCGCCGTAAAAATCGTCACCTACGCGTACCTCGAAGTGGAGATGCGGTCCTCCCTGCGGGTAGCCTGAGCTCCCCACCTCGCCGATCAGCGTGCCCGCTTCGATCGTCTGGCCCACGACGAGCGGCTCGACCGCGGAAAGATGCGCATAGCGCGTGATCAGGCCCTTGCCATGGTCGATCCAGACCTGCCGTCCGCGGATGCGGTCGAGTGTTGCTGCGGGTGTGTATCCGAGGGAGAGCGCCTCGTAGAGCGCGATCTCCTGCTGCTCACGGTTCCAATCGAGGAAACTCGAATCGACGCGCGCCACGATCCCGCTCGCGGCGGCGAGCACCGGCGTTCCCGTCGGAGCGGGGAAGTCGATCCCCTCGTGGATCCCGCCCCGGTAGTCGCGCGGCGCCCCGGGCAGGAGATCGGGGTCGCTCGGGATCTCGGTGCCCTCGATCGGCGGCGAGAACCGCGCCCAAAGCCGCATATACGTCCGTGCCGCGCGGGCGCCCACATCGGGCGGGGTCGTTGCGACGGCCGGCATCGGCGTATACCGGGGGGCCGCCACTGGGCTCGCGCTCTCGGGCGACGAACCCGACGCGGTGACGGCGACCACACCCAAGAGGACCACGCAGAGGATCGCGAGGATGATCCGCACGGCGGCCTACGCTACCGCTCGAAGCGTGCCAGCCCGCGCGCAATGCAGTCTCATCAATCCTTCCTATAATCCGGAATAGCGCCACCACCCTTTAAGGACCGGTCCTGTGAGGCCGGGAAGGAGCGCCGAACGACCACGCTACTCGCGGCGGACGATGTCCGCCGGGCCATCACGCGGATCGCGCACGAGATCGTCGAGCGCGACCGTGACCTCTCCGTTCTCGCCATCATCGGTATTCGCGCGCGGGGTGACGCGCTGGCGGCCCGTATCCAGGCGGCCATCCGTGCGAACGAGGGCGTGGACGTTCCCCTCGGCGCGATAGACATCACGCTCTACCGCGACGACCTCACTCGAATCGGATACGCGCCGGTCGTCCGCGAATCGGAGATCCCGTTCTCCGTCGACGGACGTGTGGTCGTCCTGGTCGACGATGTCCTCTTCACGGGCCGGACCGTCCGCGCCGCGATGGACGCGCTTGTCGACTACGGCCGTCCCCGCGCCATCCGCCTGGCGGTCCTTGTCGACCGGGGGCACCGCGAGCTCCCGATCCGCGCCGACTTTGTCGGCAAGAACGTCCCGACCGCGCCGGCCGACGACATCCGAGTGCATCTCGCCGAGGTTGACGGCCGCGACGAGGTCGAGATCGTCACGAGGGTGCCGGCATGAAGTGGAACCGGCGTCACGTGCTCGATACGGATGACTGGTCCCGAGACGAGATCGAGGCGGTTCTCGATCAGACGCGGGCCATGATCGAAATCCTTCAGCGACCCATCCGCCGCGCGCCTCCGCTTCGCGGACGCACAGTGATCCTCTTTTTCGCGGAGGCATCGACCCGCACTCGCGTCTCGTTCGAGCTCGCGGCGAAAGCGTTGTCCGCGGACGTGACCAACATCACCGCGAGCGGATCGTCCGTCGAGAAGGGCGAATCGCTGTACGACACGGTGCGCACGCTCCAAGCGCTCGGCGGCGACGTCGTCGTGATGCGGCACGCGTCGTCGGGCGCGCCCTACTTCGTCGCGCAGCGGACCGACGCGGCCGTCATCAATGCCGGCGATGGCTGGCACGCCCACCCGACGCAGGGGCTTCTCGACGCGTACACCCTCCGTGACGCGCTGGGCGATCTCGATGGGAAGCGCGTGGTCATCGTCGGCGACGTCCTGCACAGCCGCGTGGCCCGCTCGGACATCAACACGCTCGTCCCGCTCGGCGCTCGCATCACCCTCTCTGGGCCGCCGACGCTCATCCCGACGGCGTGGCGATGCGGACAGCTCCCGCCCGGTGTGACCTACGAGCCCGAGCTGGACCGCGCGATCGAGGGCGCCGACGCAGTGATCGCGCTCCGGCTTCAGCGGGAACGACAGGAATCGGGACTTCTGCCATCGCTTCGTGAGTATTCGCGCGTCTGGGGACTCACGGCCGATCGGGTCGCGCGCATGCGGCCTCACGCGCCGGTGATGCATCCCGGGCCGATGAATGAAGGCATCGAGATCGACGCGGCCGTCGCCCATGGAAGTAGCTCGCTCATCGAGACCCAGGTGACGAACGGCGTCGCTGTGCGAATGGCGCTGCTCTACCTGCTCGTGGGAGTTGGCACCGCGGCAGCGGTCGAGGAGAGGGTATGAAGCTCGAGGGTCGATACATCGAGACACCAGGGTTCATGGATCTCCATGCGCACCTGCGCGAGCCGGGCTTTGAGGAATCGGAAACGCTTGCAACCGGGGCGCACGCCGCGCTGCACGGCGGATTCACGACCGTCTGTGCAATGCCCAACACGGATCCCGCGATCGATACACCCGCGCTCGTGAAAGAGATCTACGCTCGAGCGCCGGGCTGGGCCGAGGGCGGACGCGTTTGGCCGATCGCCTCGATCACGCGGGGCCGCAAAGGCAAGGAGCTCGCGGATCTTGTGGAGCTCGCCGAAGCCGGCGCCGTCGCCTTCTCCGACGACGGCAGCCCCGTGGACGACCCTCGTCTCTTCCGAAGCGCACTCGAATACGCCCGCTCGGCCGGACGCGTCGTCATCGAGCATCCGCAGGATACGGCGCTCTCGGCGAAGGGCGTGATGCACGAAGGTGCGGTCTCCGCGCGCCTCGGACTTCCTGGCATGCCTGCGGCCGCCGAGGAGACCGCCGTTGCCCGCGATATCACGCTCGCGCGGATGACCGGAGCGCGTTTGCATCTGACCCATGTCTCCACAGCCGGATCGATCGAGCTGGTGCGCCGTGCCAAAGCCGACGGCGTTCCGGTCACGTGCGACATCACGCCTCATCACCTAGCGCTGACCGACGAGTGGGTCGCGGGTTCACGCGCGTTCGCGTGGGAGGTCGAGGACGAGGGGCTGCGCGGTGTGCCGTACGACTCGTCGACCAAGGTCAATCCGCCGCTTCGCACACTAGGCGACGTTCGCGCGCTCTGGGCGGGACTCGCGGATGGGACTGTCGACGCGATCGCGACCGACCACGCCCCGCACGCGTCGACAAGGAAAGACGTTGAGTTCGATCAAGCGGCGTTCGGTATCTCCGGCCTCGAGACGGCTGTTCCGCTCATCCTTGGCGGCGTACGCGCCGGCTGGGCTCCGCTCACGACGGTCATCGCTGCGCTGACCACCGGACCAGCGCGAGTACTTGGGGTTGAGCTGCCAGAGGGCGACCACCTCACGATCGACACGCAAGCGGAGTGGGTCGTCACGCCCGAGTCGTTCTTTTCGCTCGGGAAGAACACCCCCTTGATGGGGCGATCTTTGATCGGAAGGGTCGATATCGCCGGCCTCGGTTTAACGAAACGCGGAGGAGGACAACGTGCCGCCGAAGCGATCAGCCGTCGCTGAGCTCGAAGGACAATTGCATCTTTATGCACCGGAAACGTATAGTTATGCACCGATGGCCAG
Organism: Chloroflexota bacterium; assembly: GCA_005889295.1. Taxonomy (GTDB): domain Bacteria; phylum Chloroflexota; class Limnocylindria; order P2-11E; family P2-11E; genus 3-1-20CM-2-70-9. The sequence goes on from VBEY01000230.1 coordinate 22,655, forward strand.
AGCGGCGGTCCTCGGGCTGGAGGACGGCTCCACGTGGTGGGGAGAGGCGTTCGGTGAGGGATCGCCGGCGTCGGGCGAGGTCGTGTTCAACACGGCGATGACCGGCTATCAGGAGATCGCGTCGGACGCTTCGTACAACGGACAGATCGTCGTCCTGACCTACCCGCTCATCGGCAACTACGGGACCTTCGAGCGCGCCGCCGAGAGCCGGCGCCCATGGGTCGAAGGTCTCATCGTCCGCGAGCTCGTCGGCACGTGCCGCGAAGGGACGATCGATCTCGAGGCGTACCTGCGCGTGTACGGCGTCCCCGGACTCGCCGGCATCGATACGCGCGCCCTCGTCCGTCGCCTCCGCGCCAAGGGCACCCTCCGCGGCGCGATCCTCCAGGTCCCGCCGCACCGCTCGCAAAGCGAGGACATCGCCCGCGAAGCGGTGGCCACCGCACGGTCGATCCAGCCGCTCGCCGCGAAGCCGCTTGTCGTCGAATCCACCGGGCTGGAGCGGCAGGTCGGCAGCGGGCCGAAGGTCGCGCTTCTGGACACAGGCGTGAAGGAGAACCAGGTTCGCTGCCTCGTGCAGAAAGGCGCGACGGTGAGGGTATTTCCCGCGACCGCGATGGCACGCGAGATCCTGTCGTGGTCGCCGGACGGCATCGTCATCTCGAACGGACCCGGTGACCCCGCCGCGATCCCGCAGATCGTGGCCGCGACACGGACGCTGCTCGATGCCGCGTCCTCGCGTGGGCTGAACCGCGCTCTTCCGATCCTGGGTATCTGCCTCGGCCACCAGCTCGTCGGCCGGGCGATCGGGGCGACGACGTCACGCCTACCGTTCGGTCACCACGGCGCGAACCATCCGGTGCAGGACCTCCGCACCGGACGAGTCGCGATCACGAGCCAGAACCACGAGTTCCAGGTCGATGAGCCCTCCATCCCCTCGGACTCGGGTTTCGCCGTGTCATCACGGAACTTGAACGACGGTTCCGTCGAAGGCCTCGCGCACGAGCGACTCCCGATCCGCACCTACCAGTACCACCCCGAGGGCGCGCCTGGCCCGAAAGACAACGAGCCGGTCTTCGACGCCTTCATGAACGACGTTCGTTCGTCGGTGGCGCGCAAATGACCCGCTACGACTACCGGCTTGTTGACGTCTTCACGGACCGCGCGTTCGGAGGCAACCCCCTCGCGGTTTTTCGCGAGCCGGCCGGGCTCGACGACAAGACGATGCAGGCGATCGCGAAGGAGCTCCACCTCTCGGAGACCACCTTCGTAGTCAAACCGAGCTCCGCTGCCGCCGACCATCGCGTACGCATCTTCACGCCGGACACAGAGCTTCCGTTCGCCGGGCATCCCACCCTCGGCACGGCATACGTTCTGGCCGACGGAAAAGACGGGGCGACCCGGCTGGAGGAGGGTGTCGGAGTCATCCGCGTGACCCTGCGCGAGGGCTTCGTCCAGATGGACCAGCCCCTTCCGACGTTCACGGGGACGACGGTCACCCGGAAGGTCGCCGCCGAGGCTCTCGGCCTTGCGGTCGAGGAAGTGCGCAGCGATGTACCAATCCAGGTCGGATCATCGGGCCTGCCGTTCCTGTTCGTCCCGCTCGCCAATCTGAAGGCTGTCCGTCGAGCTCGCCGCCTGGGCGCGCTCGACGCGCACGTCTACGTCTTCGCCGTGAGCGCCGAGCGATCCGGATCCCACGTGCACGGACGCATGTTCGCCCACGGCGTGGGCATCGACGAGGACCCCGCGACCGGAGCCGCCCAGGGCCCACTCGGCGCGTACCTGGTGGTCCACGATCTGGTGCAGGTGGCGTCCACAACGCGGATCCGTGTCGAGCAAGGCTTCGAAATCGGCCGCCCGAGCATCCTCGACATCGAGGTCGATCGGGGCGGTGCGGCGATCACGGGTGTTCGAGTCGGCGGCCGCTGCGTGCCAATGGGCGGCGGGTGGCTCGATATTTGAAAGTCCTCATCATCGGCTCCGGGCCGATCCTCATCGGCCAGGCCGCCGAGTTCGACTACGCCGGGACGCAGGCCTGCCGCGCGCTACGCGAGGAAGGCATCGAGACCGTCCTCGTCAACTCGAACCCCGCGACGATCATGACCGACCCGGGTGTCGCGGACGTGACCTACCTCGAGCCGCTCACCGTCGACGTTCTGGAGCGGATCATCGAGAAGGAGCGTCCGAGCGGTCTTCTCGCGACGCTCGGTGGACAGACCGGGCTCAACCTCGCGGTGGAGCTCGCGGAAACCGGGGTTCTCGAGCGTTACGGCGTCCGCCTTTTGGGCACGCCCCTTTCGGCGATCCAGCAGGCCGAGGATCGCGAGGCGTTCAAGCAGCTCCTTCTATCGATCGGCGAGCCCGTGCCCGAATCGGTCACCGCGCAGTCGGTCGACGACGCGCTCGCGTTCGCGGCGCGCGTCGGCTACCCGCTCGTGGTCCGTCCTGCGTTCACGCTCGGCGGGACCGGCGGTGGCGTCGCGAACGACGCGGCGGAGCTCACCGCTCGGGTGACGACTGGGGTCGCGGCCTCGCCCATCGGCCAGGTGCTCGTCGAGCGATCACTCCTCGGCTGGAAGGAGATCGAGTACGAGGTGATGCGCGATGGCGCCGACACGTGCATCACGGTCTGCAATATGGAGAACCTCGATCCCATGGGCGTGCACACCGGGGACTCGATCGTCGTCGCACCGTCGCAGACGCTCACCGACAAGGAGTACCAGATGCTCCGCTCGGCGGCGCTGCGGATCATCCGCGCCCTCGGGATCGAGGGCGGCTGCAATGTGCAGTTCGCGCTCGACCCCGACCGCTCGCCGACCAGTGACCCCGAGGCTCAGGTGCCGTACTTCGTTATCGAGGTGAACCCGCGGGTCTCGCGAAGCTCCGCGCTCGCCTCCAAGGCGACCGGGTACCCGATCGCGCGCGTCGCCGCCAAGATCGCGATCGGCAAGCGGCTTCACGAGATACCGAACGCGGTGACGAAGAAGACGACCGCCGCCTTCGAGCCAGCGCTGGACTACGTCGTCGTGAAGATCCCCAGATGGCCCTTCGACAAGTTCGCCGCCGCGGACAGGACGCTCGGCACGCAGATGAAAGCAACCGGCGAGGTCATGGCCATCGACCGGTCGTTCGAAGCGGCCTTGCAGAAAGCGTTGCGCTCTCTCGAGGTCAAGGGGCAGGGGCTGCTGTGGGAGGCGCCGGCATGGGTGGATGTCACCGAACCCACCGCATACGTCGACCGGTTCCTATCCGGTCAGCCGACCGACGATCGCCTCTGGAGACTCTTCGCGGCGCTGCGGCGCGGCGCCCAGATCGAGCTCATTCATGACCGCACGCGCATCGACCGTTGGTTCCTGCGCAAGATCGCGCGAATCGTCCGCTTCGCGGAGGACGATCTTCAGGGACGGACGCCGACACCGGCGCTCCTTCGCGCCGCGAAGCGCATGGGCTTCGCGGACTCGGACATCGCGACGCTTACCGGAATGCTGCCCGCCGACGTGCGGCGCCTGCGCACGCAATGGGGGATCCGTCCCGTTTACAAGATGGTCGACACATGCGCGGCCGAGTTCGAAGCCGTCACCCCGTATTTCTATTCGACCTACGAGCAGGAGAACGAAGCCATTCCGCTCACCGGTCCCAAGGCGGTGATTCTTGGCAGCGGCCCGATCCGCATCGGGCAGGGCATCGAGTTCGACTGCTGCTGCGTGCAGTCTGCGGGCGCGCTCCGCGAGAACGGCGTCGCGCCGATCATGGTCAACAGCAACCCCGAGACGGTCTCCACCGACTTCGACGCGTCCGCACGCCTCTACTTCGATCCGTTGGACGAGGAGTCCATCGCCGCGGTGCTGGAGAATGAGGGCGCGCCCATACCCGTTCTCGCGCAGTTCGGCGGGCAGACCGCGCTCAACCTCGCGGATCAGCTCGCCGCGATGGGCGGGGAGATCGCGGGGACCTCAGCGGACGCCATCGCCCTCGCCGAGGACCGTCGCCGCTTCCACGACTTCGCCGACGCGCTCGGCATCCCGCAGCCGCCGGGCGGCACCGCATCGTCGCCGACCGAGGCCCTCGCCGTCGCGGCCGAGATCGGGTACCCGGTGCTCGTCCGCCCGAGCTACGTGCTCGGCGGTCGCGGTATGGAGATCGCCTACGGTCCGGAGGATCTCGAGCGGTACTTCCGTTCGGCGCTCGAAGCGGGCACGGGCCGCGTGCTCGTCGACAAGTACCTGCGCGGCAAGGAGGTCGAGGTCGACGCGGTCTCCGACGGCCGTGAGACGCTCGTCGCGGGGATCATGGAGCACATCGAGCGTGCCGGCGTCCACTCGGGCGACAGCTACGCGGTCTATCCGGCGCAGAACCTGCTCCCGGCGGAGCGCGACGAGATCGTCGCGCTTACCCGCCGGATCGCGGAAGGGCTCCCGGTGAAGGGACTCCTCAACATCCAGTTCATCGTCGAGAGCGGCCGGGTCTGGATGCTCGAGGTGAATCCACGCGCCAGTCGGACCGTGCCGTTCCTCACCAAGGTCACGGGGGTCCCGCTGGTGAAGCTCGCGGTCGCGATCGCGCTTGGATCGTCACTTTCCGCCGAGGGTTACACCCGCGCCGATGGAATCTGGCCGACCGGAGCGCTCGTCGCGCTCAAAGCGCCGGTGTTCTCGATGGCCAAGCTGCTGGACGTCGACACGTATCTGGGGCCTGAGATGAAGAGCACGGGGGAGGTCATGGGGATCGACCGCTCGTTCGCGCCCGCGCTCTGGAAGTCGCTTGTCGCCGCGGGTCTCGCGCCCGCGCGAAGCGGGAAGATCCTCGTCACCGTCGCGGACAAGGACAAGTCCGAGGTCGTTCCGATCATCGAGGGCTTCCACTGGCTGGGGTACGACCTGGTCGCGACATCCGGCACGGCCGCGCTCGTCCGCTCCCTCGGCGTCGACGTGACCGAGGTGCGGAAGCTCGCCGAGGGAAGCCAGGACATCTTGACCCTGATCCGCTCGGGCGAGTGCGCTGCCGTGATCAACACGCCAACGCTCGGGAGGACCGTCGACCGCGACGGCTTCCTCATTCGACGTGCCGCAGTCGAAGCCCGCGTACCGTGCCTGACGTCGCTGGACACGGCGCTCGCCGTGGTCACGGCCCTTCGCGCGAGTGCCGTGACGACCACCGTCGCCCCGCTCGCGGAGTACCGCGCGCCCCAGGCGGTGGCAACGACGACGGCGGATTGACATGAGGGGCGGCGCGACGAAGTGAAAAAGCGGAAGACCGAGCCATGGATGAGCGCCGCCGATTACGGCCGCGCCCTCTCCGGCCTCAGCGTGAACCTCATCGTTCGCGACGTCGCTCGTAGCGTGCCTTTCTATACCGCCGTGCTTGACCTGCGTCTTCTCTATTCAGACGAAGACTTCGCCGCCTTCGAGCGCGACGGCGTGCGGCTTCAGCTGCACGCCGACCACACCTACGCGCACATGCCGTGGGCTTCGCGCCTGCGCGAGGACTCGAGGCGTGGGCTCGGGGCGGAGATCCGCATTCTGGGCATCGACCCCGACGCGGCAGAGAAGCGCGCTCGCGACGGAGGATTCACCGTCGCGGTCTCGGTGCGCGACTGGCCGCACGGTTGGCGCGACTGCGTACTCGAGGATCCGGATGGCTATACGTTCGCCGTCGGAGTCCCCCTTTGATCCTCGAGGACGGACGCGTCATCGCGAGGGCCGAGATCGGACAGCTCGGCACGGTTTTGCGGATCGTCGCCCCCGGGATCGCGGGTCAAGCACGCCCCGGACAGTTCGTGCACGTCCGCCCGGGTTTCTCCTTCGAGCCGTTGCTACGCCGGCCCTACTCGTTCAATCGGATCGACCGCGCGGACGGCGAAATCGAGCTGATCGTGAAAGCGCTCGGCGCGGGTGGTGAGTGGATCGCCTCGCGGCGCGAGGACGACCGGCTCGATCTACTCGGGCCGCTCGGTTCGTCGTTTGTCATCCACCGGTCGACGCGAAATCTGTTGCTCGTCGCCGGGGGAACCGGCATCGCACCGATGCGGGTGCTGGCAGAGCACGAGTCCGGTCGGCGTAACGTCACGCTCCTCATGGGCGGACGATCGGTCGCGCACCTCTGGCCCAGCGATCGTCTTCCCCCGACGGTCGAATACGTCACGACCACCGAGGACGGCTCCTTCGGGATCAAGGGTCGGGTCACGGATGCGATCCGTCCGCTGCTGGAGTGGGCCGATCAGGTATGTGCGTGTGGTCCTTGGCCGATGCTTGCCGCGCTCGGGCGACTTCGCGAGGAGGCCGAGCGAGCCGCGGCAACATATCCGGGCCGCGCCGCACTGCTCGAGACGCAGATCGCCGTAGAGCAGCACATGGGGTGCGCGATGGGTGTGTGCCGCGCCTGCGTGATCGTGACCGCACAGGGCAACGCGCGCGTCTGCCGCGAAGGACCGGTCTTCGGTCTCGGCGATGTCGCATTCGACCAGGGCGAGCCTGCAACGGT
>VBEY01000306.1 GCA_005889295.1 Chloroflexota bacterium
AGCAACGTCGTTGACCGCCACGTGCGGGCGCTTCGGGCGAAGCTCCAGAACGACTGGCACAAGCCTCGGTACATCGAGACCGTCCCCGGCGCCGGCTATCGCTTCGTCTCCGTCTCATACGCCAAAGACAGCTAGCCCCGGTTGGGCCTCTACACCGTGCCGCGCGGTCTAGTTTGCGAAGGCGAACGCCTTCCGCACGATGCGCTTCAGCGCGGGTCGCTCGGCATCCGCTGGCGAGGCCAGCCTAACGAAACGAAATTCCTTCCCGCCGCCTTCGAGTAATCCACTCCCGTCGTCGAGCTCGCGGCCGCGCGGGAAGAACAGGGTCGCGTAGGTCGGGAACGTGCCGATCGCGGCCACGTACTCGCCGTTGAACGCGTAGCGGATGATCTTGTACATCGCCCGACTCGAGCGCGGGGGCCGGCTCTGGTAAGCGAGTTCCTGGGCCTTCGGAGCGATTCCTTTCACCGTCCGCCGCGCCGCCTGCACGGTCGGGCGTACCGCCGGCGGAATCTTCTTCAGGTGCTCGGAGACGGTGATCTCTCGGCCAGGCATCGCTAGGACTCCTTCGCCCTTACCGCGAGACGATGGTCAGCGCGCCACGCGAGCCGGCGAGCGACGCTTCGCACGCGGATGGCTCTTCGGTCGCGCTCCGCGTCGCCCGGCGCTGGCGTTGGACGCCTTCACCTTCGCTTCCCAGTCCATGCCGTGCGCGCGCGACCACTCGTGCCAATCCGGAACAGGCTCCTTCACCGTCCAGAGGAAGTGATAGACGCCACTGTCTCCGACGAACTTGAAGCGCTTCTTCAGGTCCTTCGCGAGCGCTTCGTACTCCGGGAACGATCGGAGGTGTTTCTTGAAGCCGCTCGCTCGCTCGAGCGCGAGCATCTCGTTGGCGTTGTGCACGACTGCGGCGAGCTTCGGCCGGCTGCGGATCACGCGTTCGTCCTTCACCAACGCGTCGATGTCGCGATCATTCATGCGCGCGACACGTTCCACCTTGAATCCATGGAATGCCTTGGTGATCGACGGCCACTTCGCATCAACGACGCGCCAGCTGATCCCTGCCTGGAATACACCTTTGCTGAGGTGCTCGAGGTAGTCGTCGATGCTCTTGGCGGTGTACTGCGGCGGCGGCCCTTCCATCGTTCGATTCTCCCCTGCGTCGTTTTGCGACTGTAGCTTCTTCGTCCTGGCGATGCGCGAACCCGGAATAGCGCCGAGGGTGGGCATTGTTTGTTGGACGTGGCCGACTGGAACAAGAACACTATCGACGAGTTCCGTGCCCGGGGCGGCAAGGGCATCGGTCACTTCGGCGACAAGCTGCTGCTCCTCACGACGCGGGGCGCAAGAAGCGGACGTACCCTGACTTCGCCGGTCGTCTACCACCGGGACGGCGACCGATACGTGATCGCCGCCTCGAAGGGCGGAGCGCCCACCCATCCCAGCTGGTACCACAACCTGGTGAAGCACCGCGAAGCTGAGGTCGAGGTCGGCACCGAAAAGTTCAAGGTGCGCGCGACGCCGATCGCGAAGGGACCGGAGCGCGATCGTTTATACGAGGCGCACGGTGCCAATTTCGGGGCATTCCGCGACTATCCGAAGAAGACGAAGCGCGTCATCCCCGTCGTCGTCCTGGAGCGCGTCCCCTAAACGGTCCTCGAGCCGTGCGCGGCTTGATACAAATTGCTAGGTGAGGACAGAGGCTCATTCGCTCCGTCCGACCATCCCGGTCGACGGGCTGATCGTCTACCTCTTCGGCGCCGATCGTTCCTCGCTTGCCGCCGAGGTCGGCCCTTGGCTGTTCGCGTCGCCGCGCTTTCGGGCGTTCGCCGAGATCTATCGCGACAAGATCCGCAAGAAGGCCCGCGGGCTGCGCGACGACGAGAGCCAGCGCGACCTGGGGTTCGAGCTGGCGATCGCGCGGCGTCTGCTCGACGAGCGCCGCTTCGTCCTCGAATACGAACCGTATGGAGTGGGCCAGCGCGCACCTGACTTCCGCGTGACCTTCCGCAGGACCCTGCACTTCAACGTGGAGGTGCGACGGCTGCGCCGCCTCGCGCCGACGCCCCGGGCGCCAGCCGATCCGGCCCCGCTCGTCCATACGGTGTGCGACAAGCTGGGCCAGCTGCCGCCGGCGATGATCAACGTGCTGTTCCTCGGCGCGAACGGTCCGTCGTCCGCAGCGGAGTCGCTGGTCCCGGCCCTGCAATGGCTGCAGGAGCGCGCGGCTCACAAGGACGAGGTGCTGTTCCAGCAGCGCGGTTTCACCGGCGTTCGCGATTTCCTACTGCACTATCAGCGGT
>VBEY01000172.1 GCA_005889295.1 Chloroflexota bacterium
TTCCGGTCGCGCTGTCGAGCGCGCTGAGCCATAGGTGATCGCTCCCTTCGTCGGTGATCACGAGGGCACGCCCGTCGGCGAGCCAGCCCGCCGGAATGTGTGACACGTCCTCCGCGTGTCTCGTGACCTCGCGGGCATCTCCGGTCCGCGGATTGAGGACGAGCAAGTCCTGCGTCGTGTTGTCGTAGACCCGCATCACCAGGAGCCGCGCGCCATCCGGCGACCATCCTCCGACGACGTGCCAGAACGCACCCGTGAGGAGGGGCCGCTCCGTTTTCGTCGCGAGATCAACGAGCACCACGTCCATGTCGGTCGACGCCCGTGCATTGCTCGAGAACGCGACAAGCGCGCCGTCCGGCGACGCCGCGTTCCACGAGAGCAGGCGCTGCACCCTTCCCGCTGGGTCGACCGAGAGTGGTGCGGTCGGTCCATCGGGATGACGCACATAGAGCTGGTGCAGCTCGGTCCCGCCGCGGTCCGCGGCCGCCACGAGCTCGCCGCTCGCACTCCAGCAGAGGCTTCGCACCGCGTGACCCTCGACCGTGATCGCACGTTGCGGCTTCCCCCCGGTAGCCGGCAGCGTCCAGGCTTCGTAGGTGCCGGCGCCCTGATCGGAGACGACCGCGAGCGTCTCGCCATCCGGCGAAAGAGCCAGGGCCGAGCGACAGGCGAAGCGACGCGTCGTGTGCGGAACGCCGGCCAGCCGCTCGCGCGGATGGAAGTCTGAGAGGGGGCGGCGCGCCATGACCAGGGCGATGCTAGTCGGACTCGTCCGGAACGGACCCGCGTGCTATTCCGGCTGGAAGACCTCCTCGATCCGCAGACCGAAGAGCGAAGCGATGCGGAACGCGAGAGGCAAGCTCGGGTCGTACTTCTCGTTCTCCAGAGCATTCACCGTCTGACGCGAGACATCGAGCCGGTCGGCGAGCTCACCCTGTGACCAATCGCGCTCGGCGCGCAGAACACGGAGGCGATTCTTCATCGGAAACGGCGCAATGCGATCGCGCCCCCGATCCCCCATAGGGCGATCATCAACGGGAACACCCAGATGTAGCTGAGCTGTGGAAAGCCCGCGTTCTCGAGAAAGCCGTAGGCGAAGGTGAGCATCCCCGCCGCGCCGAACCCGAAGGCGAGTGCTTCGAGCTGGATCCGCCGTCCGAGCTCGTCCATGCGTGACACGAACCTCAGGTAAGCGAACAGCGCGAATGTCGCCGGAATAAGCGGCGCCAGAGCGACGAGCGTCTTGATCGGTTGGCCGACACCCCCAACAAGGCTGATCGACGCCAGGACCACGATGACGTACCACGCCATGGCGACCCCGAACTCGCGCGTGTAGGCCCGGGCGGCGGATTGCTGACTCATGAACGTCCTCCGAATGCGTTTCCTCGTGCGGAGAGACTGTCGCACGTTAGCGACATTATGTCAGGTCTACTTGTCAGGTTACTCCAGGAGGGCGGCGAGCTCTGCGGCATTGTTCACCGCCTTGTCGCCGTAACAGTTGTTCATCAGGAGGTGGATCTCCTTCGCGCGCTCGGCCATCTCCCGGATCTTCGGGAGCCACTCCTCGAGCTCCTTCTTCTTGTAGGAGTAATCGAAGCGCTCCGCCGCGGTTAGCCCCGGCTTCTTCCAGTTCTCGGCATTGCGGCCGTGGAAACGCACGATCGCGAGCGCGTCGCTCGTCACCGCGGCGACCGGCGGGATGCTCGACGGAAACCCCTGCGGTTCATCGACCGCGACGTACGTGAGGCCGTGCTCCTCGAGGAACGAGAGGGTCTCGGCCCGGTTGCGCTCGCTCATCCACGTCGCGTTGCGGAATTCCACCGCGAGGCGGTCGTCCGGCAGGAGCTCCCGCGCGTGGAGGATCTCGTCCTTGTTCGCTCTCGAGATCGCGAACCATTCCGGGTACTGCAGCAGGATCGCCCCGAGCTTTCCGGCCTTGCGCAGCGGCTCGAGACCGACCCAGTACCGCGCGAACAGCTCCTCGCGCGCGTCCTTTGGAAAGTCCTTCGGATAGATCCGCCTCTTCGCAGCCGCCTCCTTCGACAGCGCTTCGCGGATGTCCTTCGGCAGCCGCTTTGGATCGGTGTGGTGCGTGGTAAGCGTCGCGAAGGCTTTGAAGTTCATCACGAACTCGTCCGGCGTGCGCTCCGCCCAGAGCAACGTCTGCTTCTGCGCCGGAAGCGCGTAGAAAGCCGCGTCGTTCTCCACGATCGAGAAATGCTCCGCGTAGTAGCGCAGCCGCTTCTCGGCGTCGTCCTTGATCCGCTCGGGGTACCAGCCGGACTCGATGAGCGTCGGATCGGTCCAGGAACACGTGCCGACGAGAAGTTTTCTTCTAGAAGCGATCGGCTTCCTCTCGGTAAAGACCGGGGTCGAGCTCCTCGGCCTTCGAGCTTCGCTGCGCCAGCACCATCACGAGAATCCCGAGCAGCACCCCCAGACCGACGAAGCCCGCGATCTGCCCCCGCCCGCTCGTCATGAATGCGAGCGTCCCGAGCAGCGCGGTCATCAGGTAGATCAGGAGGACGGCCTGCTGGTGCGTGAGCCCCACGTCCAGCAGCCGGTGGTGGAAGTGACCGCGGTCTGGCGCGAATGGCGGCTGGCCCGAGAGGACCCGACGAACAAGCACATAGAACGTGTCGATGATCGGGACGCCGAGCACGAGGAGCGCGGCCGCGACCTTCGCCGTACCGAAAATCGAAAGCACCGCCAGCATCGTGCCGACGAACACGACGCCGGTCGTGCCAAGAAAGAGCCGCGCCGGATGGAAGTTGAAGAGCAGGAACCCGGCGATGGCGCCGGCGAGCGAGAAGGCCATCCAGGCGACGAACGGCTCGGAGACCTGCGGCAGAAGCGCGAGTCCTCCAAGGGTGAGCGCCGCGATCGCAGCGACTCCGGCGGCAAGGCCATCCAGACCGTCGATGAAGTTGAGCGCGTTATTCATCCCGACGATCCACAGCATCGTCAACGCGACGGCCACGGGAAACGAGAGCTGGATCAGGCGGTCGGATAACGGGTCATTCACGAAGTCGATGCGGATGCCGGCCAGCACGATCACCGCCGCGACGACGACCTGCCCGAGGAACTGCCAACGCGCGCGCAGCTCGAGCAAGTCGTCGACGAGACCGATCACCATGCCCAGCAGCGCGGCGATCGCGGTCAGCGTGAATCGCGAAGAGCGGACCTCCTCAGGAATGAGGAAGGGATGACCAGCGAAACGGTCGATGAGCCAGAAGACGAAAATCGCCGTTCCGAAGGCAATCGCGATCGCAAAGCCTCCCGGCCGCGGGATCGGACGCGGGTGGCGCCGACGCCCGCCAGGCATGTCGAGCATGCCCAGTCTCCGCGCGAGGATCCCGACGAGAGGCGTCGCGATCGCGGCCAGCGCGAACGCGAGCAGGGTCGAACCGACAAGGAGAATGGACGTGGTGGACACCGCGGGCACGATAACGACTCCCACGCATTCGGCATTCCAGACCTCACCGACTTCTTAGACTCGGCACGGAATGACCCTTCGGGTGCGGCTCCTTGGGCGGCCGGGGCTCGAGCATGACGGCGCGTCACGCCGGCTCGAAGGCCACAAACCCTGGGCGCTCCTTACCTATTTGCTGCTCGAGCCACGCGCCCCGAGCCGGCGGGAGCTGGCGGACCTCCTCTGGTCTGAGACGGACGACCCGCTCGGGGCGGTGCGCTGGTCGCTGAGCCAGGTGCGGAAAGCGATCAACCCGCCGGCCGAGATCGGCGAACGGGATGGCCGGATCAAGATCGACGCCGAGGTGCTCGTGGTCGACGCGGGCGAGCTCCTCCGCGGCGAGTGGGACGAAAGCTCGATCGATGACCTCGTCCGCGGAGAGCTCCTCGAGGGGATGAGCTTCGGCGAGGCCCCTTCATTCGACACGTGGCTTCAGGTCCAGCGGGCACGAGTGGCGACGGCCGCCGCGGACGCCCTCCGCTGGGCCGCGACGCTCCTCTCTCACCGCGAACCGGACCGCGCGCTCGCCCTGGCCGAGCGTGCGCTCCGAAGCGAGCCGTTCGACGACGGGCTCCACGAGCTCGTCGTCGAGATCCACACGGCCCGCGGCGATCGCGACCGCGCCCGTACATACGTCGCGAGCCTGGCGCGTCGGTACCGCGAAGAGCTTGCAATGGAACCGCCGGCTTCGATCTCGCGGCCGCTCGAGCGGCCGGCGCGTTCGGCGGCCGAGCCGCTGCTCCGCCTCGACGTGCAAGCGCGCGCGCTGCTCGACATCGCGAGAGTCCGCTTCTCGGCGGGCGACTTCGACAGCGCGCGCGACATTGCGCTGCGCGCCGCGCGCCAGGCAGCCGAAAGTGGCGACCGCGCCCTTGAAGCGCGAGCGTTAATCCTGGGATCGAGCACATACACCTCGGGTGGCCTAGGCACGGCGCGCGAGTGGACGAGCCTTCTCCAGCGAGCCCTGCACCTTGCGAACGAGCTCGGCGACCGCGCGACCGCGGCGCAGATCGAGGGCGAGCGAGGCAGAATCGCCGCGATCGAGGGCCGCTACGGTGCGGCCGAAGCGTCGTTTCGAAGGGCGCGGCGCCTTGCCGAGGACATCGGCGACACCAAGGAGGCAGGCTGGGCGAAAGCGATGCTCGCCGTCTGCCATACGGACCGCTGCGAGTACGCCGCCGCCGAGGGAGAGCTCCGCGAGGCGCTGCCGGCCATCGGCTGGGCCCCCTACGCGATGGGCGCGCTCGCGCGTGTCCTCATCCGCCTCGGCAACGCCGAGGAAGGCATGGCGTTCGCCGACGCGGCGGTCGCGAGAGCCGAGCGTGAGGGTCTGCTCCCGGTTCTGCCATGGGCGCTCCTCCAGGCCGGTGACGCCCGCCTCGCCGAGGACGATCTCGACGGCGCGACCGAGCGGTTCACGCGCGCGCTCACGATCGCCCAGGAAACGAAGAGCCCGAGCTGGCAGGCCCTCGCGCTTCGGGGTCTCGGGCTGATCGCCCGCGCCAAGAACGACGAGGATCGGGCCCTCTCCTTGCTCCGCGAGGCTCTCGGACGCGAAGACCAGGGCCAAGGCCAGAGGTGGATCGTCGCAGCGATCCTCAGCGACCTCGTCGAGGTCGAGGGCGGGCGCGACAAGGAGCACTTCGAACGGGGCATGCGCATCGCGCTCGCGGGGCCGATGCCCGACCTGGCAGAGCGTCTACGGCACTTTGCCTCCTCCCACACGCTGCGCCACACGCCGCCGCACACGGGGCACCACACGGCCGCCTCTTAGAACTCACGGCGCCGGCGAACGACGCGGAAAAAGGGAAGAGGAGAGCGAGACAAATGCCACTGTTCATGGACGTACATCGCAAGGCCCCCGAGGGCACGAAGGCCAAGGACGTTGCCGACGCCCACATGGCGGACGTGAAGACACAAGGGAAGTACGGGGTCCAGTACCTGCGCTACTGGTTCGACGAGAAGAACGGGAAGATCTTCTGCCTGGTGGACGCGCCCAACACGGAAGCCGCCAACCGCGTGCACCGCGAGGCGCACGGCCTCGTGGCCGACGAGATCTACCCGGTGACAGAGGGGATGTAGAGATGTTCCCGAAGAGCACGAAGACCCTCATCACAGTCGTCGCGGTCACACTCGTCCTGCTGGCAACGCCATCTTCCGCAAACGCGGGGGCGGGGGACCTCAGCACGGCGCGCGCGGCCACGGCTCGATTCCACCGGCTCGAAGCGGCGAACGCGGCTGGCTACACCATCCTCGTCCGCGATTTGGCCGGCATCACCTGCATCGCCAGTCCTGGCCTTGGTGTGATGGGAATTCACTACGTGAATGGATCGGCCCTCGGTGACGCCGTACTTGATCCGGCTAAGCCCGAAGCTCTCGTATACCAGCCGCGCCCGAACGGGAAGCTCCGCCTCGTCGCTCTGGAGTACATCGTGTTTCAGGGCGCGTGGTTGCAGGCGGGAAACACGTCGGGACCGACCCTCTTTGGCCAGCCACTCAAGCTCATCCCGATGGGGAACCGCTACGGATTGCCGCCCTTCTACGAAATCCACGCTTGGATCTGGCAGCACAACCCCGCCGGGATCTTCAAGGACTTCAATCCGCGCGGCACCTGCGGGGACGACGAGACCGACGACAATGACTAGCCCGTACCGAACTGCCGGTCGCCGGCGTCGCCGAGGCCGGGCACGATGTAACCCTTCTCGTTGAGGCGCTCGTCGAGCGCCGCGACATGGATCGGAACGTCGGGGTGCGCGCTCGAGAGGGCGCGCACCCCTTCAGGCGCCGCGATGATGCCGACGTACTTGATCCGCTTCGCGCCCCACTTCTTCAGGATGTCGACGGTCTCGGTTGCTGACCCGCCGGTCGCGAGCATCGGGTCGAGCACCAGACACACTTGCACGGTCGCCGACGACGGAAGCTTGTTGTAGTAGGAGATCGGCCGCAGCGTGCGCTCGTCGCGGAAGAGACCGATGTGCCAGACCTGCGCCTCGGGCATGAGCTCGAGCGCGGCCTCGACCATGCCAATCCCAGCGCGAAGCACCGGGATGAGACCCACCTTGTCTTTGAGACGCGCCCCCGTGTAGGGGGCGAGTGGAGTCCTGATCTCGCGCTCGTCGGTCGGTAGATCCGCCGTCGCCTCATAGAGAAGTAGCGTCGCGATCTCGGCGATGAGCTCGCGGAAGATCTTCGGCGGCGTCGTCTCGTCGCGAAGACGCGTGACCTTCTCTCGCACGAGAGGATGTGTCGACACGTGAAGCTGGTCGACCCCGGACACGGTCGTGAAGTCTGTCACTAACACCGAGCGAGAGTCATGCTCGTCAGGATCATCGCGGCGACTCCTGCGGCCGCTCCGAGCGCGAACAAGGCCACACCGCCGATGAACGACCGACGCGGAAGCGCGCTCAGAGAAAGGGCACCGGTCACCAGCGCAACGATCCCCGAGGTCGACGGTTGAAGGAACAGCCCGACGATCACGCCACTCGCGGCCTGCACGAACGTTCTCGACATGGGATTCGCGTGCGCGGCCACGTACAGGATGGCGAGGGAAGACGAGCCGGCCAAGAGCAGGAACAGCCACGTCGCGAGACTCGCGAAAATCGTGGGACAACCCGCGTTCGCCGCGACGCGCGATGGGCAGACGCGAGGCTCAGCTCGCGACGCGCTCCGGTGTGATCCCCGGGACCGGATACCGCCGCGTGAGATCGAGGACCTCCGCAGCGACGTCCTTCGCGACGGTCTCGTCGCCCTTCGCCTGGAGGATGCGTCCGATGAGCGCGCCGATGCGCTCCATCTCGGCCTCCTTCATCCCGCGCGTCGTGATCGCGGGCGTTCCGATGCGGATCCCGGACGCGATGCCGGGCTTCTGCGGGTCGTAAGGGATCGTGTTCTTGTTCACCGTGATCCCGACCGCGTCGAGCGCCTTTTCGGCCTGCTTCCCGGTGAGGTTCAGTGGTCGTACGTCGACGAGCATGAGATGGTTGTCGGTGCCGCCCGAGACGATGCGGAGCCCAGCCTTCGCGAGGGACGAGGCGAGGGTGCGTGCGTTCACCCGGATCTGCTTCGCGTACGTCTTGAATTCGGGGGTCGCGGCCTCCTTGAGCATGACCGCCTTCCCGGCGATGACGTGCATGAGTGGGCCCCCCTGGACATTCGGGAAGACGGCGCTGTCGATGGCCTTCGCGTATTCGGCGTCGCACAGGATCATTCCGCCGCGCGGACCGCGGAGCGTCTTGTGCGTGGTCGTCGTCACGATCTGCGCGTAGCCGACCGGCGTGGGGTGCTCTCCCGCAGCGACGAGACCGGCGAAATGCGCCATGTCCACGAGAAGAAGGGCTTCGACCGCGTCGGCGATCTGCCGGAGACGCGGGAAGTCGAAGATGCGCGGATACGCCGTCGCTCCGGCGACGATCATCTTTGGGCGGTTCTCTTTCGCGAGGCGCTCGAGCTCGTCGTAGTCCAACAGCTCGTTGTCCTTGCGGACTCCATATGCGGCGAAGTGGTAGAGCTTGCCCGAGAAGTTCACCGGCGATCCGTGCGTCAGGTGACCGCCCTGGTCGAGAGCGAGGCCGAGCACCGTGTCTCCGGGCTTGAGGACCGCCGCGTACGCGGCCATGTTCGCCTGCGCCCCCGCGTGCGGCTGCACGTTCGCGTGCGCCGCACCGAAGAGCGCCTTCGCGCGCTCGATCGCGAGCGACTCGGCGACGTCGACCCACTCGCACCCGCCGTAGTAGCGACGGCCGGGATAGCCCTCCGCGTACTTGTTCGTGAGGACACTGCCCGTCGCCTCCATGACGGCGGCGCTCGTGTAGTTCTCGGAGGCGATGAGCTCGATCTTCTCGACCTGCCGGCGCCGCTCGTTCTCGATGGCGTTATAGATCTCGGGATCCACCCTCTCGATAAAGCTGCTCACTTCGTTCGCCGCCCTTCAATGAGTTTTGGTTCCCGGTGGTCGGGGCGCGGAGATGACTCCAATTCGCGGATTTGATTACGACGCCTCTCATGGCGGCCGCCTTGCACCTCCGCTCCCAAAAATGCATCGACGATGCTCATCGCGAGGGACTCGCCGATCACGCGCTCGCCGAGTGTGAGCAGGTTCACGTCGACGTGTTCGACGCCGTCGCGCGCTGACCATTCATTCTCGACCACCGCAGCGCGGACCCCGGCTATCTTGTTCGCGGCGGCCGCCGGACCGATCCCTGAGCCACAGAAGAAGATCCCGCGCTCAACGTCGCCTCGTGCGACCGCGTCCGCGAGTGGCCGAACGATAAGCGGATAGTCGTCGTCAGGCGTGGTCTCCGGTCCAAAGGGGACGATCGTGTGACCCGACGCCTTGAGATGCTCGACGACAACGCCTTTGAGATGCTGGCCGGCGTGGTCGGCGGCGATCCCGATCTTCACGCGACGGTCGCCAGGACCTCGTCGATCTCGGCCTCGCTGATCGCGCCCTGTCGTAGGATCTTGACCTGGTCCGTCGTGCAATCGACCACCGTCGACGAGACGCCACCGGGCGTCCGGCCCCCGTCGAGCACGAGCGCGATCCGACCATCGAGCTGGGCGATGACCTCTTCGGCGGTGCACGGGTCGGGTTCCCCGGAACGGTTCGCGCTCGTTACCGGAAGACCGCCGCCGCTCGCGGCAATGAGCCGCCGCGCCAGCGGATGATCGGGCACGCGGAACGCGAGCGTGCCGCGGCGCGGCGCGACCAGGACGATCGTGAGTGGACCCGGCCAGAAGCGCTGCGCGAGAGCTCGCGCCACGGGGGTGACGATTGCGCTCGCGTCGAGGTTCCCGATATCGGACAGCAGCACCGGAATCCGCTTCTCCTTGGGCCGGTCTTTGGCGCCGTAGAGCTTTCGCACGTGCTCATGACCAGCCGATAGTCCGTACACCGTGTCGGTGGGGAAAGCGACGAGCTCGCCACGGGCGAGCGCGGCCGCGGCCTCCTCCACCGCCCCCGGCGAATCCGCCGCGAGGAGGCGCGTTTTCACGTCGTGGATGATAGCCGTCCGCATATGGCCAAAATCACGACATTGTTCGTCGACAAGGGCGGCGTTCTCGTCAACAACGACGAGCTCGGCGCGCAATACCAGCGGCTCATCGCCGAGTACCTTCCGCGGATCCTCGGCGGCGAGCCCACCGGTTGGGCCGACGCGAACGTGTGGGCCTTTGATCGTCAGTGGGCACGGTGGGAAGCGGCCGCACGATCGCCGGCCACGATGACCATCCGCGAATGGTTCGACGCCGACGCGGCGAAATGGTTGTACGACATGTGCGAAATGGTTCGAGTTCCAAGGCCACCGGAGAAGGACGCCGTGCGCATCGCGAACGACACGCTTCGCTACGTTCGCGAGCGCGTGGGCATTCAAGTCCCCGGGATCGTCGACCGGCTTCGCGCCTTCCGGGACCGTGGCTTGACCCTACACGTCGCGTCGGGCGATGCGCACGACGATTTGCAGGAGTACCTGACGACGATCGGCGCGCGGGATCTCTTCGACCGCGTCTACGGTTCCGATCTCATCAACGTGTGGAAGTCGAGCGCGGACTATTACCGCGCGATTCTCGCCGACACCGGCGTTGATCCCGCGAGCGCGATCGTGATCGATGACTCCGAACGCGCCATCGGGTGGGCCCGCGAGTGCGGACTACGCGGAGTCCTCGTCCGGCGCGGCCCGGGCGAACCCTTCGAGCAGGCTGTGATCCGCGCATTCGATGAAGTCGATCGTGCATTGGCGTGAGCTCGGCGATCTTCTTCGACATGTGGGGCGTCCTGTTGGACCCGACGGGCATACCGGCCCAATGGCAGCGGCTCGTCGGCGAGTTTCTGGCGCCTCGTCTCGGCGGTGAGCCGGCCGCGTGGGGACCCGCGAACGAGTACGCGGCGGAGCGGATGTTCGCGCGGTATCGCGATCCCCAAGGGACGCCACGCGAGACGCATCCGCGTCTCCGCAGGCTTTGGCTCCGGGAAATGTGCGAGAGAGTCGGCGTACCGGCTCCAAAGACCGCCGGCACGCTCGCCGACGACACGGTCGCGTGGGTCACGAGCCGGATCGCGGCGCCCGCGGCAGGCGCCATGGAGGCCATCCGCGTGCTGAAGAGCCGCGGGTATCGGCTGTACACATCAGCGGCGGCGAACTCCGTGGACATCGACGGTCATCTGCGCGCACTCGGCGGACGCGATCTCTTCGAAGGGATCTACGGCAGCGACATCATCGACCGCTGGAAGACGAACGCTGGCTTCTACCGGAGGATCCTCGAGCACTCCGGGGTCGCCCCGAGTGACGCGGTGACCGTTGACGACCAGGAGCGCTGCCTCCACTGGGCGAAGCGCGCCGGGTTCGCGCGGACGTTTCTCCTCGCACCGGCCGGGTCGGCTTCGTCGCACGAGGTGATCGCTTCGCTGCCTGAGCTCGCCGACCGCTTGCAGGCCGCAGCGCGATCCGGATCGTCCGCTGTGGGCCGTACGGACTCGGATGGTCCCGTTCGATGACCGCCGCCCGACTTCCATAGCGCCGCTCGACCGCGTCTGCGAACCCATTCTCCACGCGCGCGTCGATGTCGAGCTCGCCGATCCCGCGCGCTGCGAGCTCGCGCTCGACCGACCCGATGAGCGGCCACACAAGGCCGCGTCCGCGATACGCGGGATCGATCAGCACGTTCAGGAGGCTCGCGCGACGTGAGGTCCACGCCGGTCCTGCGACCGCGAAGCCGACCAGCGCCGGGCCGTCCCATGTCGTCATGACTACGGCATCGCGGTTTGTGGCCTGCCACCGCATCTCGCGCTCCGAGAACGCGCGCGGACCCCACTCCTCGCGCTCAAGCTCCAGCAGGCGCGGACCAAGCTCGCGCCAGGTAGCCGCATCGAACGCGATCGCCCTGACCGAGGTCGCCATCAGCGCCGGGTAACCCCGACGACGCGCGCGTCGCCGGCGAGGTCGTTGATCACGCGCGTCTCTCCGCCGAGCGAGTACTGGAGAAGGTGCGCGACCTGCTCGGCGAACGGCGGGTCGATCTCGAAGAACGCGGTCCCCTGCGGCGCGAGAACGCGTGGAAGGTCCGATGCGGCGCGCCAGATCAGCTCGAGCCCGTCCTTCCCCGCCATCACGGCGAGACGTGGCTCGAACGCGAGCGAGGTCCGCTCGCCGACGAGATGCTCGAGGAAGTCGTCTCGCAGATATGGAAGATTCGCGACGACCATGTCGACCGGGTCCGCGATCGGCGCGAGGAGATCGCCTTCGCGGAGCTCGACCCGGTCGGCGACGCCGTTACGGAGAGTGTTCTCCCGCGCGACGACGAGCGCATCGACGCTGATATCGGTCGCGATCACGTGCACGGCAGGTTCGTGCGCGGCGATCGCGACGGCGACCGCGCCAGATCCGGTTCCCACATCGGCGACCGTGACCGCGCGCCCGGCGATGAGCTCGCGCGCCGCATCAACGAGCGTCTCCGTCTCCGGACGCGGAATGAGCACTCGCGAATCGACGGTGAACCGAAGCCCGTAGAACTCTTTGAACCCACGGAGATACGCGACCGGCTCGCCACGAGCGCGCCGCTCGATGAGCTCGCCGTACCGACGCTGCGCCCCGTGCGAGATCTCGCTGTCGGGGTGCGCGTAGAGCACCTCCTTCGTGACGCCGAGCACGTGCGCGAGCAGCACGTCGGCATCGAGCGCCGCCGTCGGTACTCCCGCCGCGCGAAGCACGGCGACCGCCGCATCGCGCTCTTCGCCCCAAGTCCGCATCGTCGGAGCGAAGTATCGTCGCGCCATGCAGCGGGAGCCGACCGTCGCTGATGTGATCGGTGCGCGCCGCGTCGTTGACCGGTACCTACCCCGCGCCCCGCTCGAGCGATCGCCGCTCCTGTCGGCCGACCTTGGGGCCGACGTCTATCTCAAGATCGAGACTTTCAAGCCGACCCGCACCTTCAAGGTGCGGGGCGCTCTCAACAAGATCGCCTCGCTCGACGAGGCGGCACGGCGGCGCGGGGTAGTCGCGGCCTCGGCCGGGAGTCACGCCCAGGGCGTGGCGTTCGCGGCGTCAGCGCTGGGTGCGCAGGCGACCGTGGTCATGCCGCGCGGCGTGTCGGAGACGATTGTCCGCGTGTGTCGGGCATATGGGGCGGAGGTCCTGCTCGAAGGCGAGGTCTACGACGACACGCTCGCGCTGGCCCATCGCATCGAACGTGAACAGGGCAAAACGCTCATCCATCCGTACGCTGACCCGCTCATCGTCGCGGGCCAGGGCACGATCGGCCTCGAGATACTCGACGACCTACCGGACGTGGAGCTCGTCATCGTCGCGGTCGGTGGCGGCGGCCTGATCAGCGGGATCGCCCTCGCCCTTCGTGCGGCGCGATCGACGATCCGGATCGTTGGCGTCGAGCCTGAAGGTGCCGACGCGGTCGGCCGATCGGTACGCGTCGGTCATCCGATCATCCTTGATCATCCCCACAGCGTCGCGGACAAGCTTGTCGCGAAGAGCACCGAGGCGCTCAACGTCCAGCTTGCGACCCGATATGTCGACGAGTTCGTCACCGTCGGCGATCAGGATCTCGAACAGGCGTCGTACGAATACCTCGAGTCCCTGTCGCTCTTGGTCGAACCATCCGGCGCGGCGCCGCTCGCTGCGGTGCGTGCCGGGAAGATCGACCCGCGGGGACAGCGCACGGTCCTCGTGGTGAGCGGGGGCAACGCAACGGCCGCGCTCATCGCCCGCATCGCGACGCGTCGCGAGGTCGCGGGCGCACGCGGGTGACCGTCAGGCACGAAACGATCACGGTCGAGACGAGGCGGCGCGAGGAGACGATCGACATCACCCCGCGCGTGAAAGCGGCGGTGACGCGCGCGAAGGTGCGGGACGGGATCGTCGCGGTGAGCGTGGCGCATACGACCGCTGCGGTCTTTGTAAACGAGAACGCGGATCCCGATGTGCAGAAAGACCTTCTCACCGCGCTCGAGCGCATGGTTCCGCGTGACGCGAAGTACGCACACGCCGAGGGAAACGGCCCGGCTCACATCAAAGCGGTCCTTGTCGGCAACAGCGTGACGCTCACGATTCGCGACGGCGCGATCGAGCTGGGCGCGTGGCAAGGTCTCTACTTCGCGGAGCTCGATGGACCGCGCGAACGGACCGCGACCATAACTGTCATCGGCGACTGAACGTCGTACCATCGCTCTCCTTCAGGGGAGCGGAGGTCGGTCATCGCTACAGCAATAACGAGCAGGCCGTCGGTCGGCGCGCGCGAAGCGGCTCAGGCGCTTCGCACCGCTCTTTCGCGAGGCGGCGATTGGGCGGAGCTCTTCTGGGAGCGTCACGAGACGCTTCAGCTGATCCTCGACGACAACCGCATCGAGGACGCGATCTCCGGCGTCGATCAGGGCGCGGGGATCCGAATCACAAGCGGCGAGCGCACAACGTACGCGAATGGCAACGTCGCCGATGTCGATGACCTAATGGCCCTCGCCGGACGCGCGGCGCGAAGCGTCGCCGAGGGCGGCGAGCTCCATGAAGCCGACGAGCCCGAGCCAGACGAGCTTCCGAGACACTCCACGGTGGCGATCGACCCCCGGTCGGTGGCGGTCGAACAAAAAGTCGGCCTTCTCCGCCGTGCGAACAAGGTCGCACGAGCTCTCGATCCGCGGGTCCACCAGGTGACCGCCACCTACGGCGAGAGCATTCAGGAAGTGCTCGTCGCCGATAGCGAGGGCCTTTTCCGCACTGACACCCGCGTGCGTGTGAACTTGGCTGTCCATGTGGTCGCCAAGCAAGAAGACGTCCTCGAGTCGGGATTCGAGGCGATCCGCGGTACGGCCGGGTTTGAGATGCTGACCGACCAAGCGGTCGAGCAAGCTGCAACCGATGCCGCGCGCCGCGCGGTGCTGAATGTCGGAGCCGAGCCCGCGCCCGCCGGCACCTACACGGTTGTGCTCTCGAGCGAGGCCGGTGGGACGCTCATCCACGAGTCGGTGGGCCACGGCTTGGAGGCAGACCTAAACCTGA
>VBEY01000173.1:0-16655 GCA_005889295.1 Chloroflexota bacterium
CCCAGGGTTATGAGATCAGCGGCGGCGATGGCCTCCACGCTACCGTCGGTCGCGCGGACGTCGTCGTCCTTCAGGTAGATGCGCTCGATCGCTGCCTTCCCGACGGCGCGGACGTTGACCTCTTCTTCGACGACGCTGCCGTCCGCGAGCTTGGCACAGAGATGGGTGTTGTAGAGGGTCACCGGGAGGACGCGGCCGCGGATCCGGAGAAGGCGCGACGCCTCCTCCACCGCGCGTAGGAAGGATCCCTCCTGCTGCGTCAGCGCGGCGAGGAAGAGGTTGCCGAAGGCCATGCCGTTCAGCTCCTCGCTCTTGTCGGTCTCGAAACGATGCGAGAAGAGGCGCACCAGGGCGGGGTCCCCCTCCGCGAGGACGGTCAGCGCGCTACGGATGTCCCCGGGGGCCGGCACGTCCAGGGCGATACGAACCTTGCCGGTCGATCGCCCGGAGTCCGTTACCGCGATCAGGCCGGTGATGTCCTCGGTGTAACGGCGGAGCCCCGCCATGACCGTTGGAGCTCCGAGCCCGCCACCGACGCAGACGACCTTCAGTCCCGTCACGGGCTGAATGGTCGCAGAAACGGCCTACCGGCTGGCCTTCTTGCGGGACGACGTCCGTCGCGTTCCGGTCTTCCGGCTCTTCGCGACGTTGTCCCCCTTCGCGACCTTGATACCCTGGCGTTTCGCCGCCTTCACGATCTTCTTGCGGGCGGTCTCCTTCTTCGCGCCGGACTCGAAGTCGGTCTGGTTGAACCTGGCCATGGCGTTCCGGACATGCGCGTCGTCATTGATGGGGAGATGTCCTTCTCCCTCCTTGTCGACGTAGGCGAACTTCCGCTTGTCCATCTTCTCCCGGTCTTCGGTGTCGAGTTGAGCCACAGGGGGCCTCCTTCTCTTTTCTTTAAGAGGAGTGCTGCACACACTGTTCCCGTGTTCGATCGCGGCTCCGACGGCGCGGCCGAAACCCTCTCTTCGCGCCGGGGCCGGCTCCCCGTCGCGTCGCTACGCGCCCAGGGGCCCCTACCCCTGGGGCCATCGGTCGCGCCGTCGCACGCCACTCGACCGGAGGGCAACCGATGAGGCAACCGATCAAGAGATTCGTCCCCCTGTGGGCTTTCCAATTTGTGATCGGGCTATTCGTTGTCCTCATCGCAATTGGCGTCGCCGTGGCGCTGCTGGGTCCGGTGATGAGGGGGCCGACGGCGTTTTTCGACGAGCTCGGGAGGACGGTCAACCGGATCGCCCCGCAAGCCCAGGCGGACATACGCACCGACGAACAGCTCAAGACGGTGATCAAGGCGATGCCTGAGGGAAAGCTTCGCGTCGGCACGATCGTCGAGGAGCAGAACCGCGTTATCTTCACCATCACGGCGGATCGCTCGGCGGTGAAGGCGGCCGTACGGCCCGGGGACGAGCTCCGCATCGCGCGCGACGGCAGCGTCGAGATCGTGCCTACCGGGATCCCGGGTGTCATCGACTCGCTGCAGCGCGCCATCGAAGACCTGAAGCGGAAGTTCTTCGGGCCCTAAATAGACGAAAGGGCCGCCCTTCGGCGGCCCCTTTCGACCAAATTTGGGCGGGTTAGCTCGCTTTGCGAGCCGAGACGAGCGCCCGCGTTCCAACGAGGGTCCGTGCCACGAGCTCGGTCCGCCACGCCTTGCGGCGCTCGAGGGCCTCGCTGTAGCCCCGCTCGTACGCGCCGATCGCGAGGAAGCCGACGATGATCATCCCGAGCGCAATACCCGCCATGAGACCGATCGCGAAGAGCACCACCGTGTTTCCTCTTTCTTTTCGTTCGCCTTTGGGCGACCCGTCTGGCGGCGCTTGAGCAAACCTCGTGCCACGGCGCTCGCTTCCCCGCCGACGCCACATCACCACCCGCGCGAGCCGTATCGCATGTCCGCAGGCAACCTTCCGTGTTTGGAGTTGCGCCACGCGTCGCGGCAGATCACCGGAGCGCGGGACACCGACGCTAAAGAGCCGCGCCGAGCGCGGAACCCACCCCCCACCTTTTACCGTCCGTCGACTCGCCCCAAGACTTGTCGCTTCGAGAGTCGCGGAGTCCCCCAGCGACTTATACAGGAACTCGTTACCGACTGTTCACATTCCCGCAGAGGCCCCTTCTTGCCCGTCGCGACGGTGCCAGCGCGGGGGGAGCTCGGTGCCGGAAAAGCGCGTGGCCTCCTGTGCCGACGCCGCCTCCGATCACCGGCGGCGGCGCTGCCGCAGGATATGGCGCCAAAGGAGAACGCCCATGCGGTTTTCGCTCCTCCCCAGGAAGAGCGAGTTCTTCGTCCTCTTCGAGCAGCATGCCCAGAACGCCGTCGAGGCGGCGGAGGCGCTCGCCAAGCTCTTTGGCGACTTCACCGAGGTCGAGAACAAGGTGCGCGACATCCACGCGATCGAGCACTACGGGGACAAGCTCAATCACGAGATCGTCCGCCATCTCAACGAGACCTTCGTCACGCCGCTCGATCGCGAGGACATCGTCGGGCTCGCAAGCAAGGTCGACGACATCACCGACGTTTGCTATGACGTCTCAGAGCTCGTGCAGCTCTTCAAGGTGAAGAGCATTCGACCCCCGGCTGTGCGTCAGGTGAAGGTGCTCGTGACGGCCGCGAGCGAGGTGCTCCTGATGCTCAAGAACCTGGAGGGCCTCAAGAACCTGGAGCCGCATTGGATCAAGATCCATACGCTCGAGAACGAGGGAGACCAGATCTGGCGCGAGGCGGTCGCGGAGCTCTTCGCGGGAACTGACGACGCTATCGAGATCGTCAAATGGAAGGACATCTACTCCCTGGTCGAGATTGCCATCGACCGGTGCGAGGACGTCGCCAATATTGTCGAGACCATTCGGGTGAAGCACAGCTAGTTGGACTACGCGACCGCTCTCCTTGTCGTCGTGGTCCTTCTCGGGATCGCCTTCGAGTTCGTGAATGGATTCCACGACGCCGCGAATGCGGTCGCCACGGTGATCGCCACTCGCGTGCTCTCTCCACTTCAGGCGATCCTCATGGCCGGGGTGCTCAACTTCGTCGGCGCACTCACCGGTGAAGCGGTCGCGAGGACTGTCGGCGCCGGGATCGTTGACTCGAAAGTCGTCACGCAGGACATCGTCATCGCCGCCCTCGTAGCCGCGATCGTTTGGGATTTGATCACGTTCGTGGCCGCGCTCCCGACATCATCGAGCCACGCGCTGATCTTCGGGGTTATCGGCGCGGCGCTCTCGGCTCACGGCCCCGAGGTCATCATTGTCGGTGGCCTTCAGAAGACCTCGCTCGGCATCGTGTATTCCCCGACACTCGCGTTCATCGGTGGTTACTTGCTGATGCTCGGGATCTACTGGCTCCTGCGGAACGTCAGCTATCGCTTCGTGAACCGCTTCTTCGGCCGGGCACAGATCCTCTCGAGCGCCTACATGGCGTTCAGCCACGGCGGGAACGACGGCCAGAAGACGATGGGCATCATCGCGCTCGCGATTTACGCCTTCCATGGGAATAGCGGGACGTTCGAAATCGACACGTGGGTCAAGATCGTCTGCGCAATCGCGATCGGCTTTGGCACCGCGACGGGTGGCTGGCGGATCATCCGGACCATGGGCATGCGCATCACGGCGTTGAAGCCAGTCAACGGGTTCGCGGCCGAGACCGCGGCGGCGACGGTCATCGAGATCGCCACGCGGCTTGGCATTCCGATCTCCACGACGCACGCGATCTCGGGCGCCATCCTCGGAGTTGGGGCGACGCGGCGGCTTTCTGCGGTGCGGTGGGGTATCGCCGGGCGGATCGTCACGGCCTGGGTCCTTACGATCCCCGGCTGTTTGGTTCTTGGCTACGGGACCGCCACCCTCTTACGCGCGGTCGGAGTGCATCCTTAGCGTCGCTTTGACCGTCACGCAGCGCGGGCCTGACCGCACGCGCTATTCGCCTCCGTCGCTACCGCTTCCGCTTCTCCGGCGGCAGCGCCTGCTCGACCGGTTGGCCGGCGCGGAGCGGCACCGCTTGACCCTCGTCCAGGCAGCCGCGGGCTACGGCAAGACGACGGTCATCGCGCAATATGCCGACCTCCTGCGCGCGTCGGGCCGGCACACCGCATGGCTCACCCTCCAGCGCGGCGACGAGGATCCGCTCGTCCTCTTTTCGAATCTCGTCGGCGCCCTGCGGCGCGACACCGCCGAGTTCGGCGGGCAGCTCACGTCGTTCCTCGATCGGGGCCGCCGCCTCGAGCGACGCCTTTCCCAGCTCGCGCAAGCGCTGGCGGAAGAGCTCGCGCCTCTCGGCGAGCTCATCTTCTTTCTCGACGATCATCCGAGCGTCCGTGGCGCCCCGCTCGCCTCATTCGGCAACGAGCTCGCCGAAGTGCTCCCCGACAACACCCACCTCGTCCTCGCCACGCGACGGACGCCGCAGCTCGCCGGCCTCCCGCGGTGGCGGATGGCGGGATCGGTCCTCGACATCTCGGCGGCCGAGCTCGCATTCACGCGGTCCGAAGCGGTCGACCTCCTGCGGGGCGAGTTCGCTCTCGATCTGCCCGAGCATGCGATCGACGCGATGTACTCACGCACTGGCGGCTGGCCCGCCGGGCTGCGCCTCGCCGCCGCGTTCGTGAGCGAGCGCGGGTGGAAGCAGCTCGGCGAGTTCCAGGGGGGCGGAGCGGAGCTCTACGCCTACTTCAATACCGAGGTCTTGAGGCGCGCGTCCCGCCGCGATCAGAACACAGTTTTGAGATGGTCGCTGCTCGAGCGCATCGAAGACGACGAGGAGGTGAGCGCGGGCGGTGCGTCCCGCGAGCTCCTCGCCGGACTGGAGCAGGCGGGCCTGGTGGTGCGCGACGGCGCGGAGGGAAGCCATCGCTTCCAGCCGCTCTTCGCGGAGTTCCTGCGCTCGCGTGCGCGAGAGCTTCTCCCTGCGGCCGAGATCGTCGATCTGCACCGCGGCCACGCCGAGCGCGCCGCGGCACGCGGCGACGTGGACCGCGCGATCCATCACTTCCAGCAGGCCGGAGATCATCGGCGCGCGGCGCAGCTGGTGCGCGAGAACGGCGAGCGCGCCCTTCACGGCAGCGAGGTCGCCACGTTGCAGCGCTGGCTCGACGGGTTCCCGCCCGGCGCGGAGCGGCGGCTGCCGTGGGTCATCCTGCTGCGCGGCGTTCTGCATCGCGTCCGCGGCGACTACGAGCGCGCCCTCGCGAACTACCGCGACGCGGCCGAAGAGCTTCGCCGCGGACGCGACACCGAGGGGCTCGCGCGCGCACTCACCTGGTCGGCCCAAGCCCTCCGCTATCTCCGCCGCCCGCGCGAAGCGTTGGCGCAGGCGCACGAGGCGCTCGGCCTTCTTGGGGAAGGCGCATCGTCGCAAGGCGCCTGGCTCTGGCACGTCATCGGCGGGTCGCACGCGGATCTCGGGGAGATCGAAGAGGCCGCGCGCGCGCACCTCAAGGCTGAGTCGATGTTCGCGCTCCTCACCGATCGCGCCGGTGAGCTCGCCGAAGCGCTCGCGCTCGCGCAGCTACACCACCTCCTTGGCGAGCTCGATGCGGCGCAGCGCACTTATTTAAGAGCCCTCGCGCTTCAGCAGAAGAGCGCAGACGTCGTCGCGCTCTGCTGGGCGGAGGGTGGACTGGTGGACGTACGGACGCGCCGCGGCGATACCGCGGAGGCCCTCGACACGCTTCGCCAGACGCTCGAGATCGCGAGCGCGAACGATCTCCGCCTCGCGCAGGCCGCGATGTGCTCGACACTCATGACGGTCCACGCGCTCACCGGCGAGCGCGGTGCGGTCGAGGAGGTCTACCGCGCGGGAGTGGAGCTCTGTCGCGAGCAGGGTGACGACCACGTCGTGGCCGAGCTTCATGCGACCGCTGCCGAGCTCCGCGCGCTCCGCGGCGACGCCGAGTCGGCGCACGACGCGCTGCGGGCGGCGGACGCGCTGGCGGGATCAGCGGCGGGCCCTGTCCCGGGGATCCGCGCCGCGATCGCGCGCGGGGCGGTCGCGGAAGCCGAAGGCGATCGCGACGGTGCCCTTCGCGCCTATCGGGAGGCGCGCGTCTCCGCGCACGCGATCCACGCGCGCTACCTCGAAGCGAAGGCGACGTTGCTTGCCGTGCCGATCGACGACGACCCGGCGGCGACGAGAGGCGCGCTTCGCGCCGTGGCCGCGGAGCGCTACCGGGACTTCCTTCTCCTGCGGCCGACGCTCACCGACGCTCTGCGGCTACGGCTCGGCGACCTCGAGCTCAACCCCGACGACATGCGCATCCTCGTGACGCTCTTGCAGCCCGCGGCCCCGACACCCGCGCACGCGATCTCCTCCTCGGTCGCCGAGAGCATTCAAGCTTTCGTCCTCGGTCCGTTCGAGCTCCGGGCAGGCGGCGCGCGCATCAGCGACCGGGGATGGCGCACAAGCAAGGCCAAGGAGCTCTTCGCCTTGTTGCTGCTCGATCGGCAGCGGGCGGTGTCGCGTGAGGAGCTCGTCGCGCAGCTATGGCCGGAGACCGATGCGGCATCGGCTCTTTCGAACTTTCACTTCACGCTGCACGCGCTCCGCAAGGCACTCGCGTCGGCAGGAGCGTCCGAGGCCACGAGTGTCGTCCGCACCGATATCGGGTATCGGCTCGCGCTTCCGATCTCGATCCACGTGGACCTCGAGGTCTTCCAGAGATCGCTCCGCCGGGGCCGCGAAGCGCAGGACGCGGGGCGATCGCGCGAGGCGATCCAATACCTGCGCGCGGCGGTCGCCGTTCATCGCGGACAATTTCTCGCGGATCTGAACGCGCCGTGGATCGACCGGCAGCGCGAGGAGACGGATCGCCAACTTGTCGCGGCCGCGAAGGAGCTCGCGACCCTCGAGCTCGAGTGGAAGGAGCCGAAAGCGGCCGTTCGCCCGCTCGAAAAGCTCCTCGAGCTCGAGCCGTACGACGAGGAGGCGCACCGACTGTTGATGCGCGCGCATCACGAGTCCGGCGATCAGGCGCTCGCCGTCCGTCACTACCAGGCGCTCGAGGCGATGCTGCACCGAGACCTCGGCGCCGAGCCCGAGCCGGCCACGCGAGAGCTCTACCAGCGCATCCGGCGCGCCGGCTAATCAACCTGGACTAAGCCCCTTCGCGCGCGGCGGTCGCGACTTCATGCATCTGGCGGAGAAGCCGCGACCGGACGTTTCGCATGCGTGTCGACCGTCGTTCGGATGCCCCCCAAACCATTGCGCGGTCGCTTGCTGCAACGAACATCACCCGCACAGGGGATGACCACCGCCGGGGTGAGCGGTAGTACTCGGGCTGGGAGTAACGGGGGAAATGACGGGGCAGATGGGTGACACCGCGAGGCGCCTACAGGCGGCCTTCCTTGCGTTCGCGCTCCTCTTCACCGCCCTCCCGGGCACGAGCTGGACAGCCCCCACCGATTCCGATCTCGTCGACGGCGATTACGCGTTGGTGCAAGTAGCGCACGGGACGGCTGCCGCCGTCGCAGCCAGGGCGAAAGACGCCGGAGCGACCGATGTCGCGGCTCTCGACACCATCGACATGGTCACGGCGCGCGTCTCGAGCGACGCCATCCGAGCGCTCCAGCACGACTCGCGGGTTGCTGCGCTGGCGAGCGACGCCGTCGTGACCGCCGCAGGCAGCGAAGACCACTACG
Source organism: Chloroflexota bacterium (assembly GCA_005889295.1). GTDB lineage: Bacteria > Chloroflexota > Limnocylindria > P2-11E > P2-11E > 3-1-20CM-2-70-9. The sequence continues at coordinate 7,636 of VBEY01000173.1, forward strand.
AGAGGCCGAACGGAAGGCCGAGCCCGGGCATCCCGGTCGTCGACGCGGATCAGGCGTGGCGCAACGCGACCGGCCGGGGCGTCACCGTCGCCCTGATGGATACAGGCATCGCGCCGCATCCCGATCTCGATGGTTCTGTGATTGGCCGGTTGGACTTCGTGAACGACGGGACGACTCTCCAGGATCCCTCGGGACACGGGACGTTCATCGCTGGACTCATCGCTGCGCACGGCCGCACCTTCAAGGGCGTCGCGCCGGACGCGAAGCTGATCTCTCTCCGGGTGCTCGATCAGAAGGGCAACGGCACCATGCACGCGGTGCTCGCGGCGTGCGATTGGCTTCTTCAGAACCGAGCGACGATGCACATCAAAGTGCTGAACCTCTCATTTGGAGCGCCGCAGAAATCGAGCTACCACCGCTCGTTGCTTGCCGCCGTCGTCGAGTCGCTGTGGTTCGCAGGCGTGACCGTCGTCGCCGCGGCCGGCAACGATGGGCCGGCGGCGGGCACGGTCGCGATGCCGGGCGCGGATCCGTTCGTCATCACCGTCGGCTCGTTCGCCGATCAGGGGACCGTCGCGACGAACGACGACCGTGAGTCGCTCTTCAGCGGCCGCGGCCCGACGCGCGACGGGTTCGCCAAGCCCGACGTTCTCGCACCCGGTGAGCACGTCGTCTCGCTGCGTGTTCCAGGTATGGCCCTGGACCGTGAGGAGGGGAAGGGCGCTCCCGCCGGAGCGTACGCGCGCTTGACCGGCACCTCCGCGTCGACCGCGATGGTGGCGGGCGCGGCAGCGGTCATCCTCGAGGCGCACCGGACATACAGCGCGACACAGGTCAAGGGCGCGCTCGTCGCGGGCGGACGCCACATCGTCGGCACGCGGAGGCCGGGCCTGGACGTCGACGATTCGCTGACCGTTCAGCCCGCGCGCGTGAACGCGGGTCTCCTGCCGTCGCGCGTGCTGATGAAGCTTCTCGCGGCGAGCGGAAATGTGTTCGGTCCTGGCATCGCGTGGGACGGGATCTCCTGGGAGGGCATCTCGTGGGAGGCCGTGAGTTGGGAGGGCGTGGCATGGGAGGCCGTGTCATGGGAGGGCGTGACGTGGGATGGCGTGACCTGGGACAGCGTGACCTGGGAGCTTCGCTGATGAAGGGGCGGATCGATCTCTACGTCGGCTCCATAACTTTTGCCGGCTTCATCGCGCTCGTGGCCGCATCGAGCAGACAGAGGACGGACTTGCTCGATCCGATCATGCTGGTGGTGCTCGTCGGCCTCGCGTGTCTCGCGCAGCGCGTGCCCGTCTTCCTCTTCCGATCGAGCGCGATCTCAGTCTCCTTTGCCGCCGTCATCGCCGCCTACGTGCTCTACGGCACCGGCGCGGCGGTCTGGGTTAGCCTCGCCCAGGCGCTCGTGAACTCGGTGACGCCGCGCCGCAAGCCGCTCCGCAAAGCCGCGTTCAACTTCGGCTCGTTCGCGCTCTCGGCGTTCGCCGCCGGCGAGCTCTATCGCCTCACCGGCGGTATGACCCCGCCGAGCGCGATCGCGCCGACACTGGTGTCGGTCGGTCTCTCGGCCGCCGCGTACTTCCTGGTGAACACCTCGCTCACCTCCGTCGCGATCGCGATGTCGGAGGGTCAGAACGTGGCCGCGGTGTGGCGTACCAACTACAGCTGGATGCCGGTGAACTTCGGCGCCACAGCCGTGCAGGGTGCCGCGCTCGCCCTGGCGTACCAGGCGCTCGGGCTCTTCGGGGTCTTCGTCTTCACCGTGCCGCTCGGTGTGGCGTGGTTCTCCTTCCGCCTCTACATGGCGAAGTCGACTGAGGTGCGCCAGCGCAACGAGGAGCTGAGCACGGTCAACGAGCTTCTGCGCCAGACGAACGACCGTCTCGAGCAGTCGCACGTCTCCGTGATCGGCGCGCTCATCGGCGCTCTCGAGGCGAAGGAGTCGCACCTCTCCGGTCACGCCGCGACGACCATGCACTACTCGGTCGAGGTCGCGCGCAAGCTCGGCCTCGGCCCTGAGGAGATCGCGGGAATCAAGCTGGGCGCGCTCTTCCACGACGTCGGCAAGATCGGCGTTCCCGAGTCACTGCTATCGAAGCCCGCCGAGCTCACCGATGAAGAGTGGGTCGAGATGCGTGCCCACCCCACGATCGGCGCGAGCCTCCTCGGAAACGTGCCGATGCTCGAGCGGATCCGCCCGCTCGTCCTCGCGCACCACGAGAACTTCGACGGCACCGGCTACCCGCACGGGCTCAAGGGCAGCGAGATCCCGCTCGCCGCGCAGATCATCTCGGTCGCCGACGCGTACGACGCGATGACCAGCGAACGGCCGTACCGCGTGGCGCTCCGACCGAAGCACGCGCTCCGCGAGCTCCGCGCGAACGCCGGAACCCAGTTCAACCCCGTCGTCGTTGAAGCGTTCATCCAGGTCTGCATCGAGGAGCGCCGTCGCGCGGCGCGCGGCAAGACGGTGGTTCAGCCGCACCAGCACGAGCACATGTACCAGCAGGCGCTCGAGGCCGTAAAGGTCGCGAGCTAGACGGGAGCGAGAGATGCGCAAGCTGAAGACGATCCTGTTCGCGTTCATGGTGGCGGCGTCGCTCTTCGCGACTGCCGGCACCGCCTGGGCGAGGAGCGACGGGCTCCAACGGGGTACGGCGTGGACGGATGAGACAGATCCGGTGGCGCCGGTGCCGGCATTCACCATAAGCGGAATCAGCTGGGAGTGACCCTGCCTTCGTCTTTCTAGCTACCGGCGAACTCCGGGAGCGCGAACAGCTCTTCGAGGGAATGGACCACGCGGTCGGGGACCGCATCGCCAGATGCCTCTGCCAGCGCACCCTTCTCTGTCAAGCCCGTCGTGATGAGCACGCCCGTCGCACCGACGCGGTGCGCGGCCACCATGTCGTAGTCGGTCGAGTCCCCCACCACCACGATGCGGTCGCCGCCGTCCCGCTTCCCGGCCCTTCGGATCGCCTCCTGAAAGAGGAATGGTTCGGGCTTGCCGATGCACAGGGCCTTCGCGCCGGTCGCGACCTCGACCGCCGCGACGATCGTTCCCGCACCCGGCAGGAGCCGTCCTTCGACCGGGTAGGCCCGGTCACGGTTGGAGCAGACGAAGTCCGCGCCCGCGAGGATGGCCCGCTGGGCTTCCGCGATCTTGGCGTAGGTGAGGTGCAGGTCGAGACCGACGACGACCGTGTCGGGCGCAGGCGGCAAATCCAGCGACACGAGGTAGCGCCGCATCGCGCCCGGGTCGACCCCGTCGGCAGCGGCGTCGGGCGGAGGGTCATGACCCGGAAGGGTGTCGGCGTCGCGGACGGCGATGCCGACGGCGCGTATCTCCTGCCGCAGGCCGTCCGCCCCGATCACCAGAACGTCCTTCGGCTTCGGACGGCGACGCTCTAAGTAGTGGGCGGTCGCGTAGCCGCTCGTGACGATGTGGTCGAGGTCGCCGCCCAGACCGAGCGTCTCAAGACGGCGGAGGTAATCGAGCCTCGTCGCCGTCGAATTGTTCGTCGCAAAGAAGACTTCCCACCTCGCGCGCCGTAGGCGCTCGAGAGCGTCACGGGCGTACGGCATGACGTGCGCACCGCGATACAGCACGCCGTCCATATCGAAGATCGCGATCGGCATTCCGCGAGAGGTTATTCGCTCGCGGACGCTCGCGCGGCGCGGGCCGTGGGCTAGAGCGCGGCTCGATAGAGCGCGTCGATGTCCTCGAGCTTCGTCTCGCGGGGATTTACCAGAATGTTCCCCGATTGCATCGCGTCCTTGGACATGCTCGGAATCGCGTCCTCGGTCGCGCCGTACTCGGAGAGCTTCGGCTTGACGCCGATCTCCTCGTTGAGCGCGATCACCCGCTTGGTGGCCGCCTGCGCGTCTTTCTTCGCGCCGAGCGCTTCGCCGATCGCCGCGTAGGCCTCCGGCGCGGCGGTGCGGTTGAAGTCCATCACGTGCGGCAAGAGCACAGCGACGGCCGTGCCGTGCGCGATGTGGCACCAGCCGCCAAGCGGGAGCGCCATAGCGTGCACGTTGCCAAGCCGGGTGTTGGAGAACGCGAGGCTCGCGGAGACGACAGCCCGCATCATCCGTTCGCGCGCGTCCAAATCGGAGCCGTCCTTGACCGCCGCTGCGAGCGACCGCCCGACGTCCCGGATCGCTTCAAGGCAGAGGCCCTGCGTCAGCGGATACGCGTTCTTGCACACGAACGACTCGATCGCGTGAACAAGCGTGTCCATCCCGGTGATCGCGGTCACGAAAGGCGGGCACGTGCGCGTCATTTCCGGGTCCTCGAGGGCGTAGAGGGCGGTGGCGTTCGGGCTGATGATCACGAGCTTCTTGTTCTGCGCCGGGTCAGCGATGACGCTGTTGATCGTGATCTCGGCACCCGTGCCCGCCGTGGTCGGAATTGCCACGACCGGTACCGCGGGCTTGGGGACCTTATCGATGCCGACGTAATCGAGGACGTTGCCTCCGTTCGCCAGGAGCGTGGCCGCCATCTTCGCCGTGTCGATCGAAGAGCCGCCGCCCACAGCGACGAAGGCATCCGCTTCCATCTCTCGCGCACGCTCCAGGCAGCGCTGCACCTCACCGACGCCCGGGTCGGGCACGACCTCGTCGTAAACCTCGAACGCGAACCCGGCATCGCGCAACCGGTCCTCGATCGGAGCGACCAGGCCGGCCTCGCGCACGCCTCTGTCGGTCACCACGAGCACGCGTTTCGCGCCGACCTGCTGAAGCGGAGTCGCAACGGTGAGTGCCACGCCTCTGCCAAAACTGATGCGCGTGGGGATGCGAAAGACATCGACCCGGGTCGGGGTCACGCGCCGGAGTTTAGGCGTGGCTGAACGTCGCTCGGGTCTCCGCGAGAGGGGCTAGGGTCGCGGGCGGCCGCTCGTGTCAATAGCGCCGCTCGCGTCCGGCGGTGTCCCGCGGCGCACGCCCGTCTTGCCCTGACCGCGGTACGCGCGCCACGCCCGGCCCGGGAGCGATTCACCATGGCGGCCTTCGATGTAGGCGTCGATCCGCGCGAGGATGATCGCGATGAGCGCGGCGAAGATCGCGCGCCAGAGCGCGAACACCAGAAGGCGTACACAGCCCACGAGGCAGCAGCCCACGTCCGGACTCTAGCGAGTGCCATGCCTGACGCGGGCTGCCACCGTAACGTCAGCGCTTCTTGTAGGCAGCCTCGAGCGTCTTCAGGTCGAGTTTGCCCATCTGGAGCAGGGCGTCCATGACGGCCTTCGTGTTGCCGCCCTTCGGATTCGCCATCATCTCCTCGAGCGCGGCGGGGACGACCTGCCAGGACACGCCGAAGCGGTCCGTCACCCAGCCGCACGGACCTTCCTGCCCGCCTCCCGAGGCGAGCTTGTCCCAGACCTCGTCCAGCTCGCGCTGCGTCTCGCAGATCGCGACGAGGGAGAACGCGTCGGTGAAGGTGAAGTGCTCACCGCCATCGAAGGCACGGTACTCACGACCGTTCAGCTCGAATGTCGCATTCAAGACCTTACCCTCGGGGATGGGAGCGTTTGCGGGCCAGCGATCGATGCTCACGATCCGTGAGTTCTTGAATACCGAGACGTAGAAGTTCACCGCTTCCTCGGCCCGGTCCTTGAAGGACAAGCTGGGGACGATGTTCCGCACCGCCACCTTTCCTTCGTGTGTCGCGACGTCCGTCGTGATGCTTGCCATCTGGATAACTCCTTTCACGATTGGCCACCCGTTTAGTCGCCAAGCGCTTAGGCGGAACCGGCGGCCCCAATTCATCGCCCGATCGCCCTCGGGACCCTCCCCGTCCAGCCCGCGAGCTCGGTCCGATGCTCATGGTAGGCGCGGGAGTCAGGCCAGCGGCGAGCCAGCCACTCCGGATCCGACCACCGGCAGCGTGTGCAGCGCACGCGGGACGAGGAGCACGCTCGCTCTGGGCGGGCGGCCGATGTGCTCGTACGCGATGTCGAGCGCCTCCTCGACGTCGACCGCCGCCCGCAGCTTCGCGAGGCGCACTGTCTCCGGCGCCTCCGACGCAGCGACGATGATCTGGCACCACTGAAGCGTCAGCGCGACCATCACCGCACGCTGCTCTCCGCCAGCAAAGTGGCGTCGCGCCTCCTCGATCACCGCGGCCGGCGACTCCGCGCGTTCGAGGGCCGCGAGGAACCGCTGTTCACCTGGGCCTTCGCCCGCGCCCTCTTCGAGGCGCGCCGGGATCACGATCGCGCCGCCCTCGCGCACCACCGGCGTGGGTGCGAATCTCAGATATGTGGCGGCGCGCGAGGCCTGATAGAGATTGGTGTCCTTCGGATGTCCCACGCCGGCGATCACGATGTCGTACTGCTTCGCGATCGGCCGGGTGTAGAGCGCCGCGGCCTTCGCGACGAGTTCCGCGAGGACGGCGTCGGGATCGCCCGCCGCGACGGCGACGACGCGCTCTTGATCATCGGTCACCACGTTGAGACAGAAATCCAGTCCGGCTCGCCGCGCGATCTCGCGAACGGTCTCGTGGAATGGATTGCCTTCGATCTTGGCGAGCCGCACGCCCGGATCCTCAAGGAACCGCATGCCGTGCGTGGCCGTGATCGTAGGCTCACCGGCGCACCCGATCGCGACCGTCTTTCTGCCGCCCGAGTACCCCGCGTACTGGTGTGGCTCGACGATTCCCGTGGCCACAACGAGGTCGGCCTCCTTCACGAGCTTCTGCGTGAAGCCGGGGACGCCGTAGGGCGGGATCGTCCCCAGATCTGCCCACATCGCCGGGTCGCGCCCGTTTGAGTCGACGACGCGCACGCGATCCACGACCGAGCCGAGCTTCTCGCGCTTCTCGTCATCCGTCGTCGGCCGATGCAGGCCTACGCCGACGACCACGGTGATGCGCTCGTCAGGGATACCGACGTTGAGTTCATCCAGAAGCGCCGGCACGAGGACGGCATCGGGGGAAGCGCGCGTGAGATCGGTGACCGCTATGACCGCCCGCGCCTCGCGTCCCCGTCCTTTCGCGACCGCCGCGACATCGTCGGCCATCTCGGCTAGTACCACGACGCGCTTCAGCCAACGGGCCGCGCCGCGTGGCCGGAGGGGACCGCCCAGCGCCGCCTGGACCGCCGCGGACAGGTCGGTGATCGGTGTCGCCGTTCCCGACTCGACGATGTCGAGGTCGAACCACGGCTGCAGCATGAATTCAAGCTCCTCCTGGCCGTAGGGAACGCGGTAATACGGCGCGCCACCCGGTGGGGCGTTGCGCACTAAAGCAGCCGAAGGACGAGCAGAACGAGCGCGATGATGAGCAGGAGATGGATCAGGTTGCCCGATCGCGGAATGCTCGGAATGCGGGCCGGGCCGAAGTAGCCCAGGAGCCACAGGATGAGCAGGACGACGATGATGAGTTCGAGCATGCCGGTATGAAAGCACTATTCGGGGACTGGGTGGCGACGGCCGATGCCGTTCGGTCGACCCCCAAGAAGCTCGAAAAGCACGCCGCCCTCGCGCGGTATCTGGGTGCGCTCGATGACGCCGATCTGCAGATCGCGGCGCGCCTTTTCGCCGGAGCGCCGTTCCCCCGCCGAGACGAGCGCGTTCTCTCCGTGGGTTGGAGCGCGCTCTCCGACGCGCTGCTCGAGCGGTCCGGAAGGAGCGGCACTGACATGGCGGAGTCGTACCAGCGGCACGCCGATCTCGGCGACGTCGCGGCCGACCTCATCAGCGAACGGCCCGCGGCGGGAGACCCACTCACCCTCGCCGACGTCGCGCAGACGTTCGACGCCATCGCGGCCGCGCGCGGCGTCGCCCCGAAGCGCGACCTCTTGCGCGCTACCCTCGCGCGCGCCTCCGCTGGCGAGGCGCGCTACCTCGTGAAGATCGTGAGCGGCGAGACCAGAATCGGACTGCGGGAGGGATTGCTCGAGGAGGCGATCGCGCGCGCGTTCGGGCGCGATCGCGAAGCGGTGGGGCGCGCGAACATGCTCACCGGCGACGTCGGCGAGACCGCGCTGCGCGCGAAGCACGGGACGCTCACCGAGCCGACGCTCGCGCACTTCCTGCCGATCGGGATGATGCTCGCCACGCCGGTCCTGCAGCTCGAGGAAGTCGGAAAACGATTCCCGCCGCCCTACGTCGTCGAGGACAAGTACGACGGCATCCGCGCTCAGGTGCACAAAGCCGGAGATCGCGTCGAGCTCTACTCCCGAACGTTCGACCGCATCACCAATCGCTATCCCGAGCTCGTGCCGCCGCTCCTCGGGATCCCCGGAAGCTACGTCATCGACGGTGAGGTGCTCGCCTTTGCCGAGGGCCGGGCCGTTCCCTTCACCGACTTCCAAACGCGGCTCGGCCGCAAGAACGTGGCCGACGAGCTCCGCACGAAGATGCCGTCCACTCTCGTCGCCTTCGACATCCTGGAGCGCGACGGCCGCGCGTTGCTCGATGTGCCCCTCGACGAACGGCAGGAGATCTTGCGGGCGATGCCGATCGCCCCGCCGGTGATCTTCACGGAGCGTCAGCGTGTCGAGTCATCCGGCGAGGCGTTGACCAGCATTCTCGAGCGCGAGTTCGCCGCGGCGCGCGCGCGCGGGAACGAGGGGCTCATGGTCAAGGATCCGCGCTCGCCGTATCGCCCGGGTCGTCGCGGTATGGAGTGGCTCAAGGTGAAGCGGCCGCTGCGAACCCTCGACGTGGTCGTGACCGCCGTCGAGTGGGGCCACGGAAAGCGCCGCGGCGTGCTCTCCGATTACACCTTCGCGATCCGCGACGGCGAGCGGCTTCTCAATATCGGCAAGGCCTACTCGGGTCTGACCGACAAGGAGATCGCGGAGATGACGAAGTATTTTCTCGAGCACACCGTCCAGGACTACGGACGCGTGCGGACCGTCGTGCCCGACACCGTGATCGAGGTCGCCTTCGACCAGATCCAGCCGAGCGATCGCCACGAATCGGGATATGCGATGCGGTTCCCCCGGATCGCGCGACTACGCCCGGACAAGCCGGTGAGCGAGATCGATACCTTGGAGACCGTGCGGCAGATC
>VBEY01000173.1:16912-20232 GCA_005889295.1 Chloroflexota bacterium
TCTTTGGGATGGGCGTCGGCATCGTTCCATTGAGCGTCCTGCTCGACCGTGACGGTGCTCCAATTCACGACCGACTCTTCGGGACTCGCGTGGTTCGCGTAAACAGGTAAGCGTCTCGACCAACTGCCCTCGGGCCGCGGTACCCCTCGCCGCAGGCGGGCAATTGAGCAAGAATCCGCGGCGGTGGCACCGCCGAGCGAGGCCAAGCAGCTCGAGACGCTGCTCCAGCTCCAGCGCGACCTCGCGCTCGAGGCCAATATCGAGAAGGTTCTCCTGCACATCACCCTCGCGGCGACGTTCATGCTCGACGCGGACCGCGCGACGCTCTACGTGGTCGACTCGGCGCGAAATGAGCTGTGGTCACGGGCGCTCACCGAGGGCGGGGAGCGTGGCAAGAGCGTCCTCGCTCTCAACGAGATTCGCCTTCCGCTCGACGGGCGGAGCCTCGCCGCCGAAGTGGCCCGAACGGGTGCGCTGCTTCGTATAGACGAGCCGTATGGGGATCCACGGTTCGACCCCAGCGTGGACGCGCGCACCGGCTACCGCACGCGCTCGATCCTCGTGGTGCCGATCGACTCACGCGACCGCCGGCGCCTCGGCGTGCTCCAAGCCGTGAACCACGCGGACGGCCCGTTTCGGGCGGACGACGAGCGGTACGCGGTATCGCTCGCGGCCTCCGCCGGCATCGCCCTCGAGTATGTGCAGCTCTCCGCCGACCTCGCGGCGGAGCGCCTCCGTGTCGTGAAAGTGGGTGAAGAGGAACGCCATCGCCTGGCCCGCGACCTCCACGACGGCGTCGCACAAACGCTCGCCAATGCGGCGCTCGGCATCGAGCTCGCACAGCGGCGCGCGAAGCAGGATGTGCCTGGGGCCATGACCGATCTGGAGCAGCTGCGCGGTCGGCTGCTCGAATCACAGAAAGGCCTGCGCGACATCCTGTTTGCCCTGCGGCCGGTCGTCCTCGAGGATGGCGGCCTCGGCGCCGCCGCGCGAGCGCTCGCCGAGCGGATCAACGGGCAAAATGGGTCGCGCGTGGTCGCGCGGCGGGTCGATGTCGATCGGCGACTCGCCCCCGAGGTCGAGGCGGGCGCGTTTACTGTCATCCGCGAGGCCGCCAACAATGCGGTCAAGACCGGCCGCGCGGCCGTGGTCTCGATCGACATCTACGAGGACGACGGTGCGGTCGTGGCGCTGGTCGAGGACAACGGGAAGGGGTTCGACGTGGCGAGCACGCTCCAGAGTTATGCCGCGCGCGGCAGCCTCGGCCTCCTGCAGATGCGCGAGTCCGCGCGCCTCATCGGTGCCCAGCTGTCGCTCGACTCGAGTCCCGGTCAGGGAACGCGCGTGCGCTTGAGGATCCCGTTTTCATGACCGAGCATGAGTCGGCTGCCGAGCGGCGCCGGGTCACCGGGCGACGGCGAGAGGATGCCGCTCTCGATCAGGCGACCTTCGCCGAGGCGTTCGTCGCGTTGACCGACGGCATCATCCTGACCGATCAAGACGGCCATGTGGTGAGCGCCAATCCGGCCGCGTTCCGGATCCTCGGCGAGGAGACGCTCATCGGCAACGTGTTCGAGGAGCTGCTCCTGGTCTCCGGCGCGACGCGCATCCAGGAGACCGAAGGACACATAGTTCGCCGCGCGTGGTTCCCGCGCGAGGAACGGATGGGCGTCCTCGAGATGATGTCGACGCCGCTCCCCGGCGGGCGCGCTCTTCACACGGTGCGCGATGTCACCGCGCAGGCGGAACTCCTCCGGCTCAAAGAAGAATTCCTCATGGAGGTCGCCCACGAGCTCCGGACACCGATCTCGGGGCTGATCGCCTCGCTCGACCTCGTTGTGGACGATGCGCTCAACATGCCCCGCAACGAGCTGGCGCTGCTTGCAGGTGCGCTGCGGCGGAGCGCACTTCGCCTTGAGCACCTCGTCGAGAATCTCATGGACGCCGGCAGCATCGAGGCCGGCACATTCCAGGTCCGCGCGCAGACCGCGAGCCTCAGGCACTCGCTGACGGAAGCGATGGCCTTCGTGTCGCCCATGCTCGAGTCAAAGGGCCAGGAGCTCGTGAAGGACCTCGAGCCCGGTGCCGACCGGGTCCTCGCGGACGAGCGGAGGACCACGCAGGTTTTCGCGAACCTCATCTCCAACGCGAGCAAGTACGCTCCGGAGGGCACCCGCGTCACGGTGAGCGCCAGGAGCGCCGACGGATTCATCAGGATTACGGTCGCGGACCAGGGGCCGGGCATCCCTCTCGACGAGCAGAACCGCCTGTTCCAGCGCTTCTTTCGCTCCCGCATGGTGCGCGAGCAGGCGGGCGGGCTCGGCCTCGGCCTCTCGATCTGCCGCGCCATCATTCACGCGCAGGGTGGCGAGATCACCATTGACAGCACACCCGGGCGCGGAACATCAGTACACTTCACACTCCCGAAGGCTCGGCACTTGGCTGAGGAGGCAGAGGACTAATAAAGCTTCTAGTCGTTGACGACGACCGCGACCTCGTGGAGCTCCTCGAGTACGCGCTTCGTCGTGAGGGGTACGACGTCTCACGTGCCTACGACGGAGAGAGCGCGGTCGAAGCCGTCGGGCGCGAAAAGCCCGACCTCGTGATCCTCGATATCAACCTGCCCAAACTCGCCGGTTTCGTCGTGCTGGAGCGCATCCGCCACGTCGACGAGCACGTCGCCGTGCTCCTGCTCTCGGCCCGCCAGGACGAGAGCGACATCCTCCGCGGTCTCCAGCTCGGGGCGGATGACTACATCACCAAACCGTTCCGGCCGAAGGAGCTCGTCGCCCGCGTGAAGGCGATCCTGCGCCGGTCCGTCCGGACGCGCGGCCGTCCCGCGCCGGCCATCTACAAGACGGGCGACCTCATCCTCGACGAGGCGACCCACCAGGTGCGCGCCGACGGAGTGCCGGTCCATCTCTCGCCGACCGAGTTCAAGCTCCTGCGGCACTTCATGGCGAACCCCGGCCGGGTCCTCACCCAGGAGGAGATCCTCGAAGGCGTGTGGGGCTACGACGCGGACGTGGGCGGCGATCTTGTGAAGCTGAACGTGAGCCGTCTCCGCCGAAAGCTCGGGGCCGACGGCAAGCCGCGCGACGTGATCCAGACCGTGCCCGGAGTTGGCTACCTCTTCCGCGGCGCCGAGGGCGGCGTCACTCGCGAGGAGGCGCGTCCCCGCTGATCACTTCGCGCCGTTGGTGGTGAGCCGGCGGCGCGTCGCTTCAAGGTCCGCGGCGTTGCTGAACACCGGATAGACCGCAAACCCGGTTGCCTTGGAGATCGAGTCGACCGCGGCGGGGTTCGGCTGCGGCAGCGCC
>VBEY01000231.1 GCA_005889295.1 Chloroflexota bacterium
CCCGGGCGTCTCGAGCACGGTGCGGACGATCGAGTCCATCCATCGCGGCTGCTCGGAGATGTCGAACATCACCGCGGCGACCGCCTCGGGCGCTGCGTCGAAGACCGACTGCACGGCGACGTCGAAACGCCGGTGCTCCGCAGGGAGCCACCACAGTGTCCAGAGGACCGCGAGGATCGCGAGGACCGCACCGAGAAGCGGTGTCCCGACGAGGAACTCGACGATCACAAGGACGAAAGCGGCAACCGTGAGCTGTTGCGACTGCACGGCTCGCGACTCGAACACGAGGTAGTCGCGGCCGTGTACCCCGGAGCGGTCGACGAGAAGTGCTCCGACCAGGAGTCCCACGACCAGAATGAAAAGCCCGGTCTGTATCAGCAGGAGGAGCACGCCCGCCCGAGTCTAGACTCGGGCGGGCGTGGGGCAGTACGTCGTCACGAGCGATGCGCGACACGTGGACCGCAAGCTCGTCTGGCGTTTCCTTCACGACGAGGCGTACTGGTCGCAGGGTGTGCCGCGCGACGTCGTCGACCGCGCCATCGACGGATCGATCTGCTTTTCAGCGTTCGAGGGCGACCCTGATCGCGACGGCCGGCAGGTGGCCTTCGCGCGGGTGGTGACGGATCGGGCGACGTTCGCGTGGCTCTGCGACGTCTTCGTCCTCGCGGAGCATCGCGGCAAGGGCGTCGGCAAGCAGCTCATGGACGCGGTAATGGCGCACCCCGACCTGCAGGGTCTGCGCAACATCCTTCTCGCGACGCGCGACGCGCACGGTCTCTACGCGCGGTACGGATTCGTTCCGCTCGCGGAGCCCGCGCGCTGGATGGCGATCCGGCGGCCGTACCGCTCGTCCCCATAGACTCGGGCGATGCGCGACACCGAGCTGATGGCGAAATGGTTCGAGGACATCGCCGCGGGACTCCGCCGTCGAGTCAAAGCTCTCGACGAGGACGCGCTCGAGTGGCGCGCTGACGATCGCGGCAACAACATCCGCGAGACCGTTTGGCACATGGCGCGGTGGATCGACGTGCTCACGCGCATCCTCGGCGGCACGCAGGCTTCGACTGAACGGTGGTTCACCGACGGCTGGGCCGACCGGACCGGCTATGACCCGCGGGGTCTCGGCGACGACGGACTTGGCGCGCTGAGCGGGTACACGTTCGAGGAGGTCCTCGCGATCCCTCGTCTAACGGCGACACAGCTCCTCGAGTACGTCGACTCGGTCAGCGCGCCTCTGGCGCAGCGCTTCCGCGCCCTCCCCGACGACGAGTCCGCCGCGAAGGCGGTACGCCGCGCGACCGGCATCCTCCAGGGCTGCTTCGCGCACATCGGCGAGATCGACGCGCTCCTCGCGATACGCGAGCGTTCCGCGCAGCGCGCGTCGGCGTAGGAGCCGCGTGGACTTCGACCTCACCGCCGAGCAGCAATCCATCCGCAAGCTCGCGAAGGACTTCGCGGACAAGGAGATCGCGCCGGGCGCGCGGGATCGCGATCGTGGCGAGATCTTCCCGAAGGATGTGCTCCTGAAGATGGCGCCACTCGGCCTTCTCGGCGGGCCCGTGCCGGAGAAGTACGGTGGGATCGGACTCGACTACGTATCGCACGCCCTCGTGACCGAGGAGGTCGGGCGCGCGGATTCATCGGTGCGCACCACGCTCTCGGTGCAGATCTCGCTTGTGGAGATGACGATCCTGAAGTTCGGCACGGAGGAACAAAAGCAGCGCTGGTTGCCCTCGCTGTGCAAGGGCGACGTCATCGGCTGCTTCGGCCTCACCGAGCCCGAGGTCGGCAGCGACGCCACCAAGATCCGCACGAGCGCCAAGCGCGACGGCGACTTGTGGGTCCTCCGCGGACGAAAGATGTGGATCTCGAATGGCTCGGTATCGAAGCTCGCCCTCGTCTTCGCGCAGGGCGATCCCGCAAAGGAGTCCAAAGGCATCACCGCCTTTGTGCTCGAGCGCGACCGCCAGCCCTATGGCAGCCAGGCCCTGCACGGGAAACTGGGGCTGCGCTCATCGGATTCGAGCGAGCTCATCCTCGACGACGTCCGCGTCCCGGATGCCAATCGTCTCGGCGAGGTCGGCGACGGCTTCAAGGTCGCGATGAGCGCGCTCGACTCGGGCCGCTACTCGGTCGCGGCGGGGGCCGTCGGAGTGGCCCAGGCCTGCATCGACGCGTCGGTCCAATACGCGACCACGCGCAAAGCGTTCGGAAAACCCATCGCGGGACATCAGCTCGTGCAGGAGCTGATCGCGGACATGGTCGTCGAGACCGAGGCCGCACGGCTCCTCGTGTGGCGTGCCGGCGACCTGAAGGACAAGGGCAAGCCGAACACCCGCGAGACGAGCATCGCGAAGCTCTATGCGTCCGAAGCGGCGCAGCGCGCCGCCGACAACGCGATACAGATCCACGGCGGCTACGGCTTCTCCGACGAGTTCCCGGTCGAGCGCTACTGGCGCGACGCGCGGGTGAATCGGCTGTACGAGGGCACGACCCAGATACAGAAGCTCATCATCGGTCGCTTCGCGACCGGCATCGACGCGATCGCCTGATGGAATGGGATGAGCCCGCGGAGGGCGTCCTCGAGACCCTTTGCCGAATGGTCCCCGACACGATCCGGGAGCTCGCAAAGGCCGCCGCACGCAACGAGGCGGAGTCCGTCGCGAGCGATCGCGCTGCCGCGAGCGTGAGCGTCGACGACGTCATCCGCGGCTGGATCCGCACCACGCCGCCCGACCAGCGCAACGGCCTGGTCGCGGTCATCGAACAGCTCGGACTCGAACCGGAGATCTACGAGAACGAGCTGCAATCCGACGAGGGGTGGGAGGAAGAGCCGGAAGACTCCGGCATGTGATGTTCCGGCTCGACGGCAAGATCGCGATCGTGACCGGCGGTGCACGCGGGATCGGCGCCGAGACGGCACGTGTGTTCCGCGAGGCCGGCGCCACCGTCGTGACGTGGGACGTGGCCGGGGACGCTGACGCGCGCGTGGACGTCACCGACGTCCCGGCCGTAGCGAAGGCCGCCGCCGGGGTGGCGAAGGAGCACGGGCGCATCGACGTCCTCGTGAACAACGCCGGCATCCTCCGCGATGCGCAGCTCGTGAAGGCGAAGGGCGATGAGATCAGCGGCATGATGAGCGAAGCGGACTTCGACGCGGTGATCTCGGTCAACCTTCGTGGCGTCTTCGCCTGCACGCAGGCGGTCGCACCGACGATGATCCGGCACCACTCGGGGCGGATCCTCAACGCGTCTTCCGTGGTCGGCCTCTATGGAAACTTCGGCCAGACGAACTACGTCGCGACGAAAGCCGGCGTCATTGGGATGACGAAGGTCTGGGCCCGCGAGCTCGGTCCCAAAGGGATCACCGTGAATGCCGTCGCACCCGGGTTTATCGGTACCGAGATGGTTCGGCAGATGCCCGAGAAGATCCTCGCGACGATGGTCGAGCGCACGCCGATCCGGCGTCTCGGCGAGCCGAAGGACGTTGCATACGCGTATCTCTTCCTCGCCTCGGACGAAGCATCTTTTATAAACGGCGTTGTGCTCTCGGTCGACGGCGGCGTGGTCGTCGGTACTTAGCGCTATTTCACTGAATCATCACCGTACCGGCACCTTGCGGCTCCCTAGCGCGACCGCTGAGACCGCAGTATTCAATGCATGGGAGCACCACTTCGCGTTGCACTGATCGCGCATGACGCGACGAAGAACGACATGCTCGAGTGGGCGCGCTGGAACCGTGATCTTCTCTCCCGCGCGAAGCTCTACGCGACCAAGCACACCGGCGAGCTCATCGGCTCGGACACCGGGCTGCACATCGAGCTTCTCCTGAGTGGCCCCCAGGGCGGAGACGCGCAGATTTCCGCGATGATCGCTCGCCGGGAGATCGATGTCGTCGCGTTCTTCTGGGATCCGCTCGCGACCCAGCCACACGAAACCGACGTCCGCTCGCTCATCCGGCTCGCGGTGCTGCACGACGTGGCGATAGCGTGCAACCGGCGCTCCGCGGATCTGATGATCAGCTCGCCGCTGCTGCGCTCGGTGCCGGTCGCGTCCTAGCCGCCATCCTCGAGGAGAACGAGCCGAGCCTGCTCCGCAAGCCAGCTCTCGCCGGGATCGTCAGCCCCGGAATACAGGTCGTCGTTGGTCGTGGTGACGTCGTCGTTGTCCATCGTCAGACCGCCTTCTCGCCGGCTTCGCCGTCGAATCTCCCGAGACGGGACGCTCCCATCATCTCGCCGAGCAGCTGGTGGTACGGCACGCCGGTGAAGAGGTGGTGGCTCTTCGTCGGGATGTCGTCGTCGGGCGCCCATTCTTTGCGTTGCAGCGCGATGTAGGCGCGCTCCTGCTCCTCCGAGAGACCCTGGAGCAGCTTGCTGAAGGCGTAGCCCATGGCGTGCTGGGCCGCCAGGGTGATGAATAGGAACTTGTACCCGAGCTCCCCGAGCTCGGCGAAGGAGATCGGGTTCGGGTCGTTGAACCACTTGAAAGAGCTCGACCAGTTGAACGCGAGCTTCGCGTCGGGGAAGCGGCGTCGCACCTGGTCGGCGAACCGTTCGGTTGGCTCGCGGTCGGAGTTCGGGAACTCGCACCAGACCAGGTCGGGCGCGCCGCTGTCGAGATACCGGAGCGCGCGTTCGATCGCGAGGTCGAGTCCGCGCGTCCTCTCCGGCGCGTCCACGGCTGAGACCGCGTCGGTGCGTGCGATCACGACGAAATCGTCACGCCCCAGGTCCTCGGCGACGGCTCGCGCCATGCGCAGCTTGCCGATCATCTCATCGGCCGAGATCAAGGCCTTGCCGGCGATGTGACCGCAGCGTTTGGGGAGGACCTGATCCTCGATGTGGGCGCCCGCGACACCGGCGTTCACGTACAGCTCGGCGACGCGCTGCACGTTGAAGAGATTTCCGTAACCGCCGTCCATGTCGACGACGACGGGCGGGATCTCGAGATGGGTCGGGGCGACGCCCTTCTCAGGGTCGCCGGTGGCCATCGTGAGCTGGAACTTGCGTAGCGCCGAGACCGTGCGGCGCGCGCCGTCGGCGATCTCAGGTCCCGAGTAGAGGTCCATGTCGGTCGTGCCGAGGTGTCCGATCGCGAACGAGTACCCCGAGAAATAAATCGCCGTCGCCCGGTGGTACATCGCGATCTCGGCGCCGTGCGGGTCGTAGATACCGGGCGCGAACACGTACGGCTCGCTCTGCAGTAACTGGCGGAGGCGTGTCGCCGGATCGGTCCATCGCGAAGCCGGCACGGTGAAGCCCGGCGGCAGGAGCGCCGTCTCGGCAAGAGCGGCGTGCGCACGAACGGTCGTGGCCATCAGGTCCCCTCCGTGTCCAGTTATCTAGTTGTCGTGGTCCAGCTGGCAGAGCTCAGGGCAGCAGCACTCCGATTGCTGCGACTCGCTCGCCCGCTCGGTCACGGAAGCGCGAAGGATCGGCACGTACTCAGCCGGGGTCCGCTCGGTGCGGTCGAAGCTGCTCATGGCGGTCATGAGAGGGCATGCTGCGTGCCGGATCGCCCATAAAACAAATCGTTTGTTTGGATATGTCCGATCAATAACGCTTATGATGGCGCGATGCTCCTGGCTCAGCTCGAGGCCTTCAGCGAGGTGGCGCGCCTCGGCAACGTGAGCCGGGCGGCCGACTCCCTGAGCGTGACCCAGCCGGCGCTTACCGCGCGTTTACAAGGGCTCGAGCGCGAGCTCGGGGTCGAGCTCTTCGTCCGAGCGTCGCGCGGGATGGCGCTGACCGACGCCGGGCGCGCGCTCCTCCCCTACGCGCACCGCGCGATCGCGCAAGTGGTCGAGGGACAGAAGGCCATCGAGGACCTGCGCTCAGGAAAGACGGGCGAGTTATTCATCGCCGCCGCACCGGCCGTGAGCACGTATGTCCTGCCGGCCGTGTTGAAGTCGTTCCAGACGTCCCATCCGCGCGTCCGGATGGGCGTGCGCACCGGGCACACGGAGGAGGTGCTCGACATGGTGTTGCGACGCGAGGTCCATCTCGGCGTTGGGCGGCCGATCCGCCATCCGGATGCCGAGCTCATCCCGGTCTTCGACGACGAGCTCGTCCTTGTCGTGAGCCGGCATCACTCATTCGCGCAGCGCGACCGTATCCGCTTGCAGGAGCTCGCGGACGATCGGCTCATCCTGTTCGATCGCGCGTCCAGCTACTACGAGCTAACGAGTTCGCTCATCCGGCAGGCCGGCGTCGTCCCGGAGAGCGTCATCGAGGTCGACAACGTCGAGGCCGCGAAGAAGATGGTGATCGAGGGCCTTGGCGTGGCGCTGCTTCCGCGCATGGCGCTCCTCGCCGAGCTTCGCGCCCGCGCGCTGCGTCCGGTCCGCGTAATCGGCGCTCCGCCCATCCGCCGTCCGATCGTCGCTATCCGGCGCACCGACGCCGGGATACCGATGGGCCCGGTGGCGGACTTTCTGGAGCTTCTGCAGCGCAGGCGCCCGGGTCACTAGGCGTGCCGAGACGGCGTGGTCAGCCCAGATTCGCGCGCTCGCGTCGGGCGAGCGCGGCGCCGATCGACTCGGGCGACGCATCCATCGCCAGAGCGAACGTGGCGCGCGCGTCGTCAATGAGACCCGCCTCGCGGAGCGCCACGCCGCCGAGATAGCCGAGGAACGCGCGGTCGCCGGCACGGAGCTTCGTCGCGCTGGCCTCCGCCGTCCGGAGCTTCGCGCGAACGCCGTCGCGATCGTGTGTCTGCGCGGCCACGATTGCCTCCAGCGCGTGATGCATCGCGACGCGTTCCGCCGATCGCGCGAGATCCGAATCCTTCGCGATGTCGGCGACGAGCCCCGAGCCTCGATCGCGGTCGCCGCCGAGCGCTACGAGCTCCGACCAAGCGAGCGCGAGGCGGACGTCGACGTGCTCGGGAAGGACCGCGGCAGAGCGGCGGGCATCGCCGGCGCGATTGAGCGCGGCGTACGACGCGACGAGCCCGACAGCGACCGCCCGGTCAGTCGGGAGCCTCCTGGCGGCCTGCTCGAAGAGCGATGCCGCGGAGAGCGGATCCCCCGACGCGTAGAGGATCTCCGCCGCGATCTTGCGCACCAGAGTGACCGTGCCGAAGCGCCCCAGGACAGGGGCGACAAGGGTCCGGGCGGCCTCCAATTCGCCGGCGTCCAGGGCTCGCCGGGCCCGCCAAACCGCGAGCGGAACGCGCCAGACGTCGGCGACGGACGCTTTCGTTACGGCCGGTTGTCCACAGAAACGGCCCCCGGAGGCCGTTTATCCACCGTATTTATGGGGTTATCCACATCTGACTCCAGAAATGGTGCTAGGTGTCCGCAAGAAGCCCCTGCGCAATAACGAGCCGCTGGATCTCGCTGGTCCCTTCGTAAATCCGGTAGATACGCGCGTCGCGGTAGGCCCGCTCGATCCAGAGCTCCCGCATGTAACCCATTCCGCCGTGGATCTGCACTGCGGCGTCGGCGATCCGACCAAGGGCCTCCGTGGCGAACAGCTTCGCCTTCGCGGCTCGGTCGGTAACCCGCTCGCCGCGGTCGGCCCGCGAGGCCGCGTCGTAGACCATGAGCCGAGCGGCGTGGACATCGATGGCGGCGTCCGCGAGGAGCCATTGGATCGCCTGATTCGTCCCGATCGGTCGTCCGAACTGCGTGCGCGTTTTGGCGTGCGCGACGCTGGCCTCGAGCAGGCGCTGCGCGGCGCCGACCGCGTGCGCGGCGAGTCCCATGCGACCGTAGTCGAGCGTGGCGAGGGCGATCGCGAACCCCTTGCCTTCATCGCCAACGCGCTGCGCAGCGGGCACACGCATGTCGCGGAAGTAGAGCTGCGCGGTCGTCGAGCCATGCAATCCCATCTTCGCATCGTTCCGGCCGACCTCGAGGCCCGCGGTGCGGCGGTCGACGACGAACGCGGTGATCGCTTTCGAGCCAAGAGTGGGGTCGAGCGTCGTGAAGATGACGAACACGTCTGCGATCGGCGCATTGGTGATG
The DNA here is from genome assembly GCA_005889295.1 of Chloroflexota bacterium. Classification (GTDB taxonomy): domain Bacteria; phylum Chloroflexota; class Limnocylindria; order P2-11E; family P2-11E; genus 3-1-20CM-2-70-9. The sequence continues at coordinate 7,973 of VBEY01000231.1, forward strand.
AAAGTCTTCGCCCCATCGATCACGTACGTGTCGCCGTCGCGGCGCGCGATCGTCTTGAGTCCGCCCGCGTCGCTACCGGCTCCCGGTTCGGAAAGACCGTATGCGCCGATCTTTCGTGCCGATAGCAGATCCGGCAGGTAGCGGGAACGGAGCGCGTCGGGTCCGCCGATGTCGATCGCGGTACCGCACAACCCCGCCGACCCGCCGATGACGTTCCAGAGCGACGCGTTCGCGCGCGCAAGCTGCTCGACCGCGACGCAGTAGCCGAGCTTGCCGAACCCCTGACCGCCGAGCTCTTCGCGAAAGCCGAGTCCGAAGAGGCCCATGCCGGCCATCGCGTCGATGACGGCTCGCGGGATCTCGTCCTTCTCTTCGATCTCGCGCTCGAGCGGCACGAGCTGGGTCTCGACGAACTCCCGGACGGAGCGCTGGAGCATGACGAGCTCCTCAGGAAGGACGGGTTCCATCAGGCGGGCTTCGCGCGCTCAAGGAGCTGACGGAGAGCATCGGGGATGCGGGTGGGGCGCCCGGTCTTGCGGTCGAGCATCACCTGGATCGTCGAGGCATCAACGCAATGCGCTCCATCGGCCCGGTCGATCGCGTATTCGAAGGTCCACGATGAGTGGCGCATCTCGCCGACGCGGACCTTGATGTCGTACTCGTCGTCGAAACGGAGTGGCGCGTGATAGCGCACCCGCGCCTCGCCGATCGTGAAGTCGAGGCCCCGATCCAGCAGGTCGCGGGTGTACACGATGCCAAGGTCGCGCAAGTACGCGACCCGACCGACCTCCGCGAATACCAGGTAGTTCGCGTAGTAAACGACCCCTTGCAGGTCCGTCTCGCCAAAGCGCACCCGCTGGCGGTGTGCGAAGGGAAAATCCACGGCCGCTTGGCAGGTTAACGATTTGGCATGCCACCTGCTGCCCCGTCCGGCATGGCTACATCAGCACCACGCGACCACGACACGACCGAACGCGTCGATCGCTACGAGCGCGAACGCATCGTCGAGCGTCCCGCGCACACACCACCGGCAAGCGCGAACGTGAACGTCGGGCCGACGACCGCGACCGTCGCTCGCAACGATCCGGTGTGGACGGTCACGCGCGTCGTCACCCTGCTCTTCACCGTTCTCGAGGTCCTACTGCTGCTCCGCTTCGTCCTGAAGCTCCTTGGCGCGAACGCGAACCAGCCGCTCGTGTCCGGCCTGTACGGGATTACCGAGCCACTGGTGCGTCCGTTCCAGGGCATTTTCCCGGAGCCGGCGGGCCCGCCGGCGCTCGACCTCGCCGCGCTTCTCGCGGTCGCGTTCTTCTTCCTCATCGCTGCGCTGGTCGTCGCGCTCGTGCGCGCGATCACGGCGAACCGGGGAACCCTGAACCCATAGCGCGATAGGTGGAACGGCGGGGGCACGCGCCCCCGCCGCGGCGTGCCGCCCGAGCCCGGCGCGGCGATGACGCTTGTCTAACGCTTCGCGAGGGCGCGGACCTCCTCGACCGCCGCGGGATTGTCCAGCGAGCTCAGATCGCCGAGATCCTGTTTCCCGAGATACGCGCCGCGGATGACCCTGCGGAGAATCTTGGCGTTCCGGGTTTTCGGCAGCTGCGTCACGAAGCGCACGGCCTCGGGCCGCAGCGGCTTGCCGAGTATCTCCGCGATCTTGTCCTGCACCGACCGCGCAAGCTCGTCGGTCGGATGGTGCAGCGGGCGCGGCACGACGAAGACGACGATCGCCTCGCCTTTGATCGCGTGCGGCACCCCGATCGCGGCCGCCTCGGACACCGCCGGATGCGCGACCGCCGCCGACTCGACCTCCGCGGGCCCCACGCGCTTGCCGGCGATCTTCAGAGTGTCGTCGCTTCGTCCCTCGATGTACCAGTAGCCCTCGTCGTCGATTCGCGCCCAGTCGCCGTGGACCCAGGTGTTGGGAAAGCGAGACCAGTAGGTCTGGAAATAGCGGCCGTCGGGAGTCGCCGGGTCGCGCCAGAAACCGCGCGTCATGCCCGGCCAGGGTTTGCGAATGACGAGCTCCCCGACAATGCCGCGCACCGGTCGGCCCTTCTCGTCCACGACGTCCGCAGCCATCCCTGGACACGGACCGGTGAACGAGCTCGGCTGGATCGGCGTCCAGGTCGTGCAGCCGACGATCCCGCCGGAGACCTCGGTACCGCCGGAGTAATTGATGATCGGGCAGCGCGAATCGCCGACATTGCGGAAGTACCACCACCACGGATCCGGGTTCCAGGGCTCGCCGGTCGAGCCGAGCACGAAGAGCGAGGAGCGGTCCTTCGTACGGACCGGATCCTCACCGGATCGCATGAGGCCGCGGATCGCGGTCGGCGAGATCCCAAGATGCGTGACGCGATGACGCTCGACGAGGGACCACATCCGGGAGGCGTCGGGGAAGTCCGGTGTGCCGTCGTACAGGACGATGGTCGCGCCAAGCATGAGCCCGCCCGCGATGAGCCAGGGTCCCATCATCCAGCCGATGTCGGTCGACCACAGGATCACGTCGCGCTCTTGAAGATCGAAGCAGTGCGCGAGGTCCTGCGCCGCCTTGATCGGGAACCCACCGTGCACGTGCTGCGCGCCTTTCGGCTTGCCGGTCGTGCCCGAGGTGTAGATCACCATGAACAGGTCCTCGGCGGACGTGTCGGCGATGTCCAGCACCGCACCGGCGGGGGTGACGCCGGACCAGGGAACGTCGCGGCCGCGCTTGGGATACGCACGCCCGACGCGGTCGACGACGATGACGGCGTCGACGGAGGGCGCTCCGTCCGCGGCGCTGTCGGCGGTCTCTTTCATCGCGACGACCTGACCCCGCCGATAGAAACCGTCCGCGCAGATGAGCACCTTCGCCTCGGCGTCGCGTAAGCGGCCGGCGATCGCCTCCGCGCCGTATCCGGAGAAGATGGGGATGAAGACGGCGCCGATCGCGCCGATCGCGAGCACCGCGACGGCGGATTCGACGGTCAGCGGCAGAAAAACCGCGACGCGGTCACCGTGTTTCACTCCGAGCGAGCGCAGGCCGGACGCCAGGCTCGCGACCTGATCGGCGAGCTCGCGGTAGGTGAGCTTTCGGACGGTGCCCTCCTCGCCCTCGGAAACGATCGCCACGCGGTCGCCATCGTGTCGCAGCGCGGTCGCCACATAGTTCATGCGGCCACCGGTCCACCACGTCGTCCACGGGATGCCGCGCGACGTGTCGAGCACATGCCTGTATGGCGTGCGCCAGGAGATCCGGAGATCGCGCTCAGTCGCGGCCCAGAAACCCTCGAGGTCTTCGGTCGACCAGCGCAACAGCGACGCGTAGTCGGTGTGGCCATTCTTCAGCGCGAACGCGCGCAGACGGCTGCGCTCGAGGTACGCGGAGCTCGGCGTCCACGCTGCCGCCACGCTCGTCACGGTAGCGTTATCGCGACGCCGGAACCGGATCGATCAGCCAGTCGAGATGGAGCCATACCACGCGCGAGTACCGCCAGACGAACGGGACCAGGGCGAGAAAGAGGACGTCGGCCACGACAAGTGCGACGACGATGTCCCAGCCGGTCGCGAGCCAGACCGCGAGCACAAGGAGCGCAAGCACGGGGATGCCGAGCGCATAGCTCGCGACCATGGCGCCGGTCCAGTAGCCGGTCTCGCGCTCGAACCGGAGCCCGCACACCGGACACGGCTCGTTCATCGCGAACATCCCGCGCCAGACACGGCCCTGCAGGCACCTCGGGCAACGGCCGCGGCAGATCGCCCAGACCCGACGCACGCCTAGAAGTACCGCAGGATGGCCGCCGCCACCACGATCGCGACGAGCAGGACCGCGATGAGGAGCAGCGGGAGCAGGTAGAACGCGAGCCCGCCGAGGAGGAGGATCGCGAGAGCCTGATCACCGGGTACCCCGTAGTGCTGCTCGATCGCGCGATGAACGACGAGGGCGAACCAGACCAGCATCACTCCGCTCACGACGTCCGCGATCACGGCGAACGGTCCACCGGCGAACGCGATCCCGGCGAGCGACGTCGGCGCCTGGTACACGAGCTCGGCGTAGCCGAAGAGGACGAGCAGTGGCAAGTAGGGACGGCCCCGAACCCCGCGAAAGCGAGCGGCGGCGTGGATCGCGCTCGAGCCGAGGAGCCAGAGAAAGATCGGCGTGAGCGCCGCCGCGACGACGAGCGCGTCGAACGATCGCTGCAGCACGTAGACGAGCACCGCGGTGCGCTCGACGCCGATCGCCAGGAGGAGCGCGTCGACGATCGCGCTTCGCGTCGGGCCGAACACGATGTCATCGACGTGAACGGTCTGCGAGAGGTGGTACGCGCTGAGGGTCGAGAACGCCATCGCGATCGGGACGCAGGCGAGACCCCAGAACGTGCTCGCGTGGAGCGCCGAGGCCGCGAACGGTCTCGGTCGCCAGCGATGGGCGACCGTCGCGATCACTTGAACGCTGCGGCGAGAGCTTCGTGCATAGCCTGGTCGGTCGCGGCGTCCACCGCGGTGCGCGCGCGGCCGCCGAGCACCGGCGGATCTTCATCGTGGAGCGCTTCCGGCACTGGAGCGCCGAGCATGATGAGGTACTCCATCGACCAGGTCCGCCGTACCGCGTCGAGGTCGTAGCCGCCCCCGCCCATCGCGACCCAGGGATAGGCGCTCGCCGCGAACCAGCTCACCACGTGCTCACGCGAGTGCGTTGAGAGCTGAAGGTCGGTCAGCGGGTCGGTGAAGTGGGGATCGATGCCCTGCTGCGTCACGAGGACATCCGGGCGGAACCGCTCGAGGAGCGGAGGCACGACCGCATCGAACGCGCGCATGTATGCGAGGTCGTCGGTATACGGCGGGAGCGCCACGTTGACGCTGTATCCCGCGCCCTTGCCGGTGCCCCGCTCGGCGGCGGTACCGGTCCCGGGGAAGAACGGCCGGCCCAGCCGAGGGATCAGACCGAACTCGTGCAGGGAGATGGTGAGGACGCGGTCGGTGTCGTAGAACGCGGCCTGCACGCCGTCGCCGTGGTGGGCGTCGATGTCCACATACGCGACCTTCATCCCGCGGTCCGAAAGCAGGCCGCACACGATCGCAGGGTCGTTGTAGATGCAGAAGCCCGAGGCCCGGCGGCGCATCGCGTGATGGAGGCCACCTGAGCCGTTGAACGCGACGCGCGACCGACCGGCGATAACGTCCTCCATCGCGACGAGCGAGGCCCCCGTCGTGAGCAGCGAGGCGTCGTGCATGCCGGCGAACGGCGGGGTATCGCCCCACGCCGAAAGGCCCCACGCGGAGTAGTCAAGGTCGGGTTCGGCCGAGGCCTCCGCGATCGCGTCCACGTACTCGTGATCGTGGATGCGCTCGAGCTCGGCGCGTGTTGCGAGTCTCGGCATCAGCACCCGCGCGTTCGGGAGCGCGAAGGCGCCGAGGCGCTCGAGCGTGTCGTGCACCCCCTGAAGCCGCCACGGCTTGAGCGGATGATCCGATCGGTACACGTGCGACGCGAGGCGCGGATCCCAGACGAACCCGGCGGCGCCGCTCATCGTGCCCGCTCGAGCGTCACGAACGAAAACGCGAACGGGTGCCGCGCGTCCGCCGGATGCGGCTTCCGGTCGACCTCGCGCCACTCGTCCGGATCGAGCGGCGGGAAATACGTGTCGCCCACCGCTTCGGTCTCCACCTCGGTGAGATAGATGCGATCGGCGCGGGGCAGGAAATCCCTGAAGACTCCGGCGCCGCCGAACACGATGACCTCCGGCACGTCACCGGCGAGCGCGAGCGCCTCGTCGGGCGTGCGCGCGATGAGACACCCTTCGCACCGGAAAGCCGGATCGCGTGTAAGGACGATGCTCACGCGGTCCGGGAGCGGCCTGCCGATCGAGTCGAACGTCCGTCGACCCATGATGAGCGGCTTCCCCACGGTGAGCTGGCGTACGTGCCTCATGTCGTCGGGGAGCCGCCACGGAAGCCGTCCGTCCTTGCCGATAACCCCGTGGCGGTCGCGGGCAACGACGAATGCGATGCGGCTCACACCGCCATCTTCGCCTTGATCGGCGGGTGGTGCTGGTAGTTCAGGAGCTTCGCGAAGCCGTCGAGGAGCGGACCGGAGGCCTCGCCGCGCTTCGCGCGCGCGACGATCTCGCGGTAGCGCGCCACCGCGTCGTCGACGCCACGCAGCTCCGGGTCCAGCCACAGCGACGGGGCGGCATAGGGCTCGCGCTGCAGCTGCTCGCGAGCCGCGTCCATGTGATCGCGATACACGTGCGCGTCCGCGAGAACGTGGACGAACTCGTGCGGTTCGAGGTCGACCTCGCGGGCGACCAGGTGCAGCAGAAGCGCGTATTCGGCCATGTTGAAGGGGACCCCGAGCACGAGGTCGCACGAGCGCTGATACATCATCAGCGAGAGCTTTCCGCCGGCCACGAAAAACTGGAAGAACGCATGGCAGGCCGGAAGCGAGGTCTGGTCGAGCTCGCCGGGGTTCCACGCACTGACGAGCATCCGCCGGCTGGCGGGCTGCTCGCGGATAAGGCGGATCGCCTCGCGCAGCTGGTCGATGCGTCGACCGTCGGGTGCCGCCCAGTCGCGCCACTGTTGTCCGTAATTCCGGCCTGCGTCACCGGGAAAACGCGCGCGGCCCTGCCAGTAGTCGGCGAACGCGTTGCCGTCCCAGATGTGGACGCCCAGCGCGTGGAGGTCGTTCACGTCCGAGCTTCCCGCGAGAAACCACAGAAGCTCGGCCACCACCGACCGGAAGGCGAGCCGCTTCGTCGTAACAGCGGGGAATCCACGAGAGAGGTCGAAGCGCATCATCTCGCCGAACACCGCGCGGGTGCCGACCCCCGTGCGGTCGGCACGCTCGTCACCCTCTTCGAGCGCCTTACGCAGGATGTCGAGGTATTGGCGCACGGCTAGGCGTCGACGCGCCGGTGCACACGGCCGCCGCTGCGCAGCCAGCGGACCGCACCGGCCTCGTCGCGGATTACTTCGCCGCGGACGTCCTTGAGCGGGCCTTCAAGGCATACGAACTGATCCTGGCCGATGAACGCCACGGGAGAAGGTGGAGGATCGGTGGGCGCGGGGGTGATGCCAAGCAGGTTGTGGTAGATGGAGCGGTACAACAGCACGCCATCGCCCCCCGCGCGGAGTTCGATGTCGGAGCCTACCGCCGTGTAGCGGGCGACCAGCTCGTCGCGTCGCGTCCTCGTCATCCGGACATGCTGCGGTGCCGGGTCGTCCACCCCGACGAAGGTCTTAAGGGCCCATTTGGTGATCGCCTGATGCAGAAGCGCGCCGCGCGTTGAGTTGGTCTGCACCGCGATGGCGAAGCCACGCTCCGGCGCGAGCATGAGAACGCCCTGCTGCCCGATGGCGGATCCGCCGTGGTACTGGAGCGTCACGCCACCCACCTCCCGCAGGAACCAGGCGACACCGACGGCGCGGTCGTTGTCGGCGGGCGCGAGCCGTGTCCGCATGAGCTCGAGCGACCCGACAGACAGGAGGCGGCCGCCGTCCGGCGCGCGCCCGTCCCCGAGGTGGAATCGCGCGTACGCCAGGAGGTCACGCACGCTCGAGATCACACCGATCACTGGCGTGGTGGCGCGCGGGAACGCGTAGGGACGTACGACGCGCGGCTGCTCGTCGACGATCGAATGCCCGGCGGCAACGCGGTGGGTGATCGCCTCGTCGGCGTTGAAACAGCTCCGGGCCATCCCGAGCGGTACGAAGAGGAGCTCCCGCACCGCGGCCTCGTACGTCTTTCCGGTGACGACCTCGATGAGCCGGCCGAGCACCTCGAAGCTCGAGTTCGAGTAATGCCAGATCTCGCCGAGCGGCGTCAACTGCTCCAGCTCGGCCATCGCAGCCACGTAGCGGGCGAGCGCGTCGTCGCCCTTGCCGAAATCGGCAAAGCAGTCACCAAGCCAGCCGCCGGTATGGGTGACGAGATGGCGAAGCGTCGCGCGCTCGGCCGTAGCCTCGTCGCGCAGCTTGAACTCCGGGAGATAGCGACGGATCGGCGCATCGAGGTCGAGCGCGCGGCGCTCTACGAGGCGCATGACGACCGTCGCGGTCATCGTCTTGGTGATCGACGCGATCTGAAAAAGCGTGTCGGCATCCACCGGGAGCGGGTGCTCGAGGTTAGTGACCCCGTACGCGGCGATGTCCTCGTCGCCGTCGTGGAGAATTCCGATCGCGATCCCGGGGACGTGGTAACGGGACATCCCTTCCCGCACCAGCTTCTCGAGCTCAGGCCGCACGCGCGAATTGTGCGCGGCCCTTAGTTCGGCGTCACCCCGCTGACCCAGAAGCAACCGTTACGGAACGCGACCTGCTTCACGACGAACGGGACCGTTCCGGAAATGTCCGCCGTGGTCGAGTCGACCAGGCCCTTCACCGCGTCGAGGAGGGCTGGCGGGATCGGGTCCGCAGCGAGGTGCGAAACCTTCAGCGTGAACTTGTTGCCAACCGACCCACCCACCACGTCGGCGGTCGCGGTGACGGTGATGAGTTGCGTCGCGGCCTTCGCGCTCCCGTGAATTCCTCCGCCGTCGATGGTGATCTTCGCGTCGCTCAGGGTCACGCCCTGCGTGGACTTGCCGTTCTGGTTCACTGCCTGGTTCAACTCCGCCTCGGTGAACACCAGCGACACGGGACTCGACTTGTTATCGCGCGCGAAGGTCTTGATCGAATCGCCGCGGCCGTCGACTGCGCCCGACGCGAAGACGAGCCCCGGAGCGGTCGCTGCGCAGACGCTCGTCACGACAGTCGATGGCTCGAAGGCCGATAGTCCCAGCGGCGGGCCTGGCGTCACCGTGATGCCACCTCGGAACATCTGGCCGGCGGCCAGCGGTCCTTCCATGATCCGTCTGGCGCTGGATGTGGTTCCGACGAAAACCTCAACGACGAATGCGGAGACCCCGATGGCTTTCGGCGATGTCAGGAAGACACCCCAGCGACCGGGCGTGGCATCGCGGATGGTGATCTTGTCGGTGCTCAGCACGCAGCCGAAGATCTCGGCCTTCCCCCCGGCGGTTCCGCAGGACTGACCGGTCGGGGCCACGACGAGGAAGCCGAGCCCGGGCGAGCCGGTGATCTCGATGCGGGGTGTCGGCGCCATGGGCGTGGCGCTCGCGGGCGCCGGTGCGCCTTCCGCGATCGTGACCTGGCTCCCGGCCGGCACGGTTACGGTGCCGCCCGCCGTGGCGGCCACCTGCAGCGTGCCTTCATCGACCTGATAGGTGGTCTGGGTCCCGCCCGCCGCGAGCTGCTGGACGAACGTGAGGAACCCGGTGCCGCGGACCACCGCGGTCGTGCTCGGCGTCCGCACCTCGTAGCGCGAGTCAGGAGTTTTCAGCTTCTGCACGGATGACCAGGATCGTCCGAGCGATTGCTCGATGGTGACCTGGATCCCGTCGGTCGAGACGCGATTCAGCGCGAGGACCTTTACCTGCGATCCCGGGTCTACCGAGAGCGACGATCCGTCGAAGAAAGTGAGGACCGCACGGCCATCGACATTCGCGCGGACGAGGTCGCCCGTCGCGTAGACCTCGCCGTCGAGCGCCGGAGCGAACGCGGCACCGGCGCGCGCGCCCTCGATCGTGGTGTTCAGGATGGCGAGGGTCGCCGCATTCTGTGCGGACGTGGACGTTCCGCCGCGGGGGAAATAGAGGAACGCCCCCACTCCCGCGACGACCAACAGGAGAACGACGAAAAGCTTCTTCAGGTGACCCTTCCCGCAGGGCCGAGGCTAGCAGAGCAACGTTCGCGCGAACGGTCGCAGCCGGGTGTCAGGCTTGCGTTTTCTCCCAGTCCGCGCGGAGGAGTTCTCCGAGCCAGCGGTCGTGCCACTTTCCTTCGCGGAACGTCTGCTCGCGCCGTATCCCTACGGCCCGGTATCCGTTACGTTCGAGCGCCTTCAGGCTCGCTTCGTTGCCGGAATCGATCTCTGTCATGACCTTGTGGAGGTTGAGCTCGCGGAAGGCGTGACGAGTGCGAAGCCGCATCGCCTCGGTGGCGTAGCCCTTACCCCAGCAATCCTTGTCGCCGATCATGATCCCGGTCGTGCCGTTGGCGTCGAGCCAGTTGATGCGATGGATCCCCGTCGCGCCGATCGGCTTCGCCTCGGCGTCGATCATCCACCACACATCGTCCTTCGACTCGCCGATCTTCTTCAGGTAGTCCCGCTCCTGCTCCAGCGTGACCGCCATGCGCCGATTGAGGTAGCGAGTGACCTCCATGTCGGCGAACCAACGTACGAAATGCTCCGCGTCGTTTTCGCGCGCGGGGCGGAGCGTCACCTTCTTTCCGCGAAGCAACGGTCCGAACATGGAAGCGGCCAGAATAGCCGCGGATGCAGCCTTCCTTCCTGGGTGGCGCGACGACCTGGCGCGAGAGAGTGACGCTGGACTAACGATGCGGTTCCTCGTGGCCGCGGGCTTCGCGATCCTCATCGCGGCCACCGCGAAAGCGATCGACGTGTTGCTGACGCCATTCGGCGCCACTTTCGACCCGGGCCTGCAACTCCCGTATGCGCTATCCGGTTATGTGCTCTATGGACTCGGCCTGGCCCTGCTCTTCTTCGCCCTGGCCGCGCACTTTGGATTCGCTGCCGCGTCGCCGCGGCTCATACGGTCGGGCGCGGCCCTCGCCGCTGTGGCCCTGCTTTCGGGCACCGCAATCGCGGCCTATGTGCCGTGGTCTCTCGCGATGGGGCTACGGTGGATCATCCCCGAAGAGCAGCCGCGGTTTGTCGTCGTCCTCGTCATCAGCACTCTGCACCTCGTCGCAGACGGTTTGCTCCTGATCTGGCTGGGGTTTCGATTGTGGTGGCTCAGGCCACCGGCCGTTGCGTGAGGGCGGCCGAGAGCAGTACTTCGTCGCCACGGCGGTCTCCGACATCGAGCTTGGCGCGGATCCGCGTGAGGTGAACGCGCAACGTGTTCGGTGACACGCCGAGCCGATCCGCGAGCGACGCGCGGTCGAGCCGCTTCCCCTCGCGCGAGAGGAGCTCCATCTCGCGAAGGATTCCCAGTTCGCGCCAGGTCAGCCCGACTGTCCGTAGGTAGAACGTCGCCTCGTCGAGCGCGGACGACCCCACCGGCGCGGCGCTGTCGGACTTCGCCCGGCGCAGCGCGGCGTCGGCGTGTGCGCTGATCTTTCGCGCCAGCTCACGCGCCGCCGGATCGCGCTCGGCCGTGCGTCCGAGCCATAACGCGACCTCGGGCAGGTAGTACGCGAACCCCTCGCCGCCGCGCGCGCCGATGTCACGCACGAGGCCGGCCGCGCGCGACGCGCCGCCCCCGCGCACGAGCGACTCGCGCCAATAGGCGGCGTGCACCGCGGCGCCGAGCGCCCAGTGCGCCATACCGCGCGCCTCGAATTCCTTTGCGGCCTCGTCCAGCATGCGCACTCCGCCACGCGGGTCGCCCTTCTCCGCGCGAACGATCGCGCGAACGTTGTTGCGGAATTGCTCGTCCTCGGGAAAACCGGTGGGCGCCCGCGTCAGAATCCGGTCCGCCACGTCGGTCTCGCCGCGCAGCAACGCGAGGTGCGCGTGGTCCTCGGCGGCGCCAGTCGCGCTCTGTCGCGCGAGACGGTCGCCGTCGGCGATCTCGCCGCGCTCCATTCGCGCGCGGGCGAGGCACAGGCACGTGTACCGCCAGACCGAGGACCCGTAAGCGCGCAGGCCGACTTCGGCCTTCGTGAACTGGTCGACCGCCTGATCGATCCGTCCTGCGGCCCAGTCGACGAAGCCCGTCGTGTAGGTGGCCCACGCGGCCTCCCACGGATCGCCCACGCGCGCGGCGTGGCGCACGGTCGCCTCCGCCGCGGCGGTCGCGTCGACGTAGTCACCCGAGTGCGACAGCAGGTGCGCGAGCTGGCGCTGCACACGCGTGACGACCAGGTCGCGCGATCGGCCTTTCGGCGCGGTCAGCAGCGCGTCCTCGGCGCGCCGCGCATTCTGCAACGCGTTGGTGATCTCGTTCTGTGCGGTGAGCACGATCGAGTTGCCGAGATAGAGCTCGGCGAGCATCAACGGATCCGAGGCGGCGTGCTTGTCGGCGATCTTCGCGAGCTTCGGCGTCTCCTCGCGCCGCACCAGGTAGTAGGAGAGGTGGAGAAGGTCGATCGCGACGCGCGCCTCAAGGAGCGGGTCTTTGACCTGCGGCAGGACCTCGTTCAGCTCGGCCCAGGCCAGGTCAAACGACTCGAAGTACTTGAGGCAGCGGGCCCGCAGCACTCGCCGCTCGAGCGTCTGACGTCCGCTCGCGAGCAAGGGAAGGAGCCGCTCGGCGTCGGCGCGCGAGAGCGGCGCAAGGGCTTGCTCCCGCAAGGTCGGCACGCATGTATTACGCCATGACTAGCAGTTGTGTTCCTGAGGCGGCTCAGGAGGTAGGCGGAAAAGCCTTCGCCAGCTCGCCTGTATGGCCGTGCGAGTGATCCGCCTGGTAGGCCGCGAAGTGACCGGCATCGACTTCGCCCCAGTCGCTGTGCGTGCCCGGGCGCGCCGTTGCGCCAGGACGCTGGAGGAGCTGGATGATGCGCGAGTGCGCGGCTGAAAGCCGCCGCGAAAGCTCCATCGGATCGCGCTCGTTGTTCCGCCTCTCCGCCGCCAAGGCGTCCTGGTCGTACGAAGCCACCGCGGGCCGGTCCTCCTCGATGCACCGGCGCACGCGGTCGGCGAAGATCTCGGCCGCGTCGGTGACGTGACCGATGATCTCGAGGGCCGTCCACCTATCGAACGTCGTCGCCCGGAGGCGCTCCGCCGGAGTTGTCCGGACGATCCGGGCGACCGTCGCCGCGTCATCGGCGAGCAAAAACGCCTTGTCCTCGTCGTACTCGAGGCGTTCCACATCCTTCTTCTATCACGGACGTACGAGTTGCGGCTCACGACGCGGACGACGTCGGGTCTTTAGGCCGACACACTGGCGTGGTGCGTGAGCTCGCCGCCGCTGCGCTGCTCCTCCTCGCGCTGGCGGTCGGCGCGCTCGCGCCCAAGTTCTGGCCTATGGACAGTGGCTCGGCGCTCGCGTCGGGACGACCGGCCTCCTCCGGACCGCTCGCGACGGTAGCGAGCGCCACATTCGCGCCCGTCTCCTGGAAAGGAAAAGACGGCGGCATGGGCTACGTCGTCTGCGGGAGCACCCAGAACTGGTCGCGGCCGACCATTTCCGAGCAGAACGCGCATCTCGCCTCGGACGCGCGATACGCCCGGATGCGCGCCGACGACCCGGGTTCCGAGGCCTGGACGAAGTTCCAAGCCGTCGCGCTCCTCTACGACGGCTCCGCGCTCAGCGCACGTATCGACCTCGTCGCGCTGACCGGCATGTGGACCGACCCGTACATCGGTGGAAATGCCGCGGGATGCACCTCCGTCGAGCCGCAGGTCTGGCTCGTCGGGTATGAGCCGGTTTCGTTCCGTGGGAGCCCAGGCATTTCCCAAATCGGGGTCCGTCAAGCGTCCGGCTACCGCATGGTCGTTCTGACCGGTGCGATCGGGACCGACCTGATCATCGTCGGGCCGGGCGGGAAGATGGCCGCCTTCGACACCAGACCCTGGCGCGGGCCGACCCCGACGCCGGCACCAAAAGCGCTTCCCACGTCCAAGACGGCCGCGAGCCCGGAGCCGCCGTTTCCCATGACGGATCGGCCCCTCGAGCTCGCGCTGCCGGGCTGCGCGATTTCGCCGCAAGGGCGGCACGCCGACGGAGGTGGCGCCGTCTGGACGGTGCAGTGCGGATCCGTCCGGGCGAACCTCGCGGTTTCCGTCGCCGCGGTGAGGCAGGGTTGGAGCCACATCGCGGGACCGCCGATCGGAGTCGGCATGCAGACCTACGCGAAGGGCAAGCTCTCGATGCAGCTCGCCTACCGACTCGACGGTCCGGCTTATTCAGACCCGATCGTGCTGGTGCAGTACTCGCGGCCGTTCGCGCAGGGCGCTGACACATCGCCTCCAAATCTCACGGCCTACCTGCGCGTGCCGACAGGCTTCGAGCTCCCGACCGGCTGCGTTTGGAAAGACGGCCCGGTGGGATTCACCAACGACGGCGCCTACGAGCTGGGGTTCGTGTGCGCGGGCCTCCCCGCGCCGGAGATTCGAGGGGCGTTCCATCGTGCGCTGCTCGCCCAGGGCTGGCGGGCAGATAACGGCGGCTTCGGCTTCATCAACTACGCGAGGGACGACATGCGTTTGACCATGAACTTCGTCAACGAGAAGGCGGAGGCGAGCGACTCTCCCTGGGTGGTCGAGTCGCTTTGCTGTTTTGCTCCCTAGGCGGGTGAGGCGACGCCGCGCGCCACGAATTTTCCGCGACCGGCCTCGGCCCGAAGCTCTCCCCGCTCGAACACGACCTCCCCGCGGGCGATGACGATCAGAGGCCACCCAGTGACATCCCAGCCCTCGTACGGGTCGTAGTCGCAGGCCGAATGCAGCTCCGTCGCGCGGATCGTGCGGCGCGCGTTCGGATCGAAGATCACCACATCGGCATCCGAGCCGACCGCGAGCACTCCCTTGCGCGGGTACATCCCGGCGATGCGCGCGGGCGCGGTCGCGAGAACTTCGACCATGCGCGCGAGCGTGAGACGACCCTTGCGCACCCCTTCCGAATGCAGCATCGGCAGCAGTGTCTCGAGATTGGAGACCCCCGGCGGGATGCGATCGAAGCTCTGTCCCGGCGCGAGCTTCGCGGCGCGCGTGTGCGGGAAGTGATCGGTACCCACGGTGTCGAGAGTTCCGTCGCCGAGCGCGGCCCAGACGGCGTCGACATCGTCGGGCTCGCGGAGCGGTGGCTGCCCGACCCAGAGCGCCGCGTCGGGGCGATCGAACTGCGCGCGCGTGAGATAGAGGTAGAGCGGTCGCGTCTCGCCGAACACGTGGACCCCGCGCCGCTTGCCCTCGCGAAGCGCATCCAGGGCCGCCCGCGAGCTGAGGTGGACCAGGTAGATCGCGGCGCCGGTGTCCTCGGCAAGCTCGATGGCCTCGCGCACCGCTTTCACCTCGGCCTCGACCGGGCGACTCGCGGGAAAGTGCCGGACAGCGGTGCGCCTCGCGGCGTGCAGCTCGGCGGTCCGGGCGGCGACGATCTCGTAGTCCTCGGCGTGGATGGCGACCACCGTCCCCGCCCGAGCGGCCGCTCGCAGGAGAAGGCGGTAGTCGTCGCGCCGCTCTCCGAACCGTGGGGTGACCATGAAGACCTTGAGCCCGGCGTGTCCGTCGCGCACCACCGCGGGGATCTCGGCGCGGGCCGCCTCGCTCGGATCCGTGACGACGATGTGAAAAGCGAAGTCGGCGAGAGACCGTTCGGCGTCGCGTCTCCCGCGATCGATGCCACGCCGGAGCGAACCGTCCTCCTGGTAGACCATCGACGCGACGGTGGTCACGCCGCCGGCGATCGCGGCACGCGTGCCGTGCTCGAAGTCGTCGAGGGGCGCGAACGTCGGCGTCGAGGCGAGATGCGTGTGGAGATCGACGCACCCCGGGAGCACGAGCTTGCCCCGCGCGTCGATATCACGTGGCGCCGAACCCACCTCACCGATCGCGCTGATGCGCTCGCCCGATATCGCGACGTCGGCGTGACGCGCGGCGTCTGGGATGACGACGAGGCCGCCGCGTATCGCTAGATCGATTGCGTGCCTCGCCGGGCGAAGAGGAGCACGAACCCCACCGCCAGACCCGCGAGCATGACCACGTGGATCCACAGGTCGACACCGAGAAGGCCGCGGGCGACGACGATGCTGAGCCCGAAGATCGTCCCGGCGAGCACGATGCCGTACGCGATCCGCGCGGGGACCAGGCCGATGATTGCCGCGGCCAGGACGAGACCGAGAAGGCTCTCCGCGATGCTCGCCGGCGCGAGCGCGCCCGCCGGGATCAACGCGCCGGAGTGGTACGCCGCGGCCCCGAAATACACCACCGCGTTCACCACCGTGAGGACCCGGAGCGTTCCTCCCATCGGCTCAGTCGCCGTCCTCTTCGAGTCGCGAGAGGCGGTCGGCTTCGTCCTGCTCGGCCAGGGCGTCGACGAGATCGTCGATGTCGCCGTCCAGCCGGCGGTCCAGGTTCGAGAGGTTGTAGCCGAGGCGCCGGTCGGTGAGACGGTCCTGTGGGAAGTTGTACGTGCGCATCTTCTCCGACCGCTCGCCGCGGCCGATCTGCGCGTTTCGTGCGGACGATTCGCGCTCCTGACGCTCCTCCGCGGCGCGCGCGAGAAGCCGCGAGCGCAGCACAGCCATGGCCTTGGTTTTGTTCTTGAGCTGGCTCCGCTCGTCCTGGCAGGTGACGACCTCGCCGGTCGGGAGGTGCGTGATCCGCACCGCGGAGTCGGTCGTGTTCACGCCCTGGCCACCGTGGCCACCGGCGCGGTAGACGTCGATCTTCAGGTCGTCTTCGTTGATCACGAGATCGTTCTCTTCGGCCTCGGGCAGAACGGCGACCGTCGCGGTCGAGGTATGGATACGCCCCTGCGCCTCGGTCTTGGGCACGCGCTGCACCCGGTGTACGCCTGACTCGAACTTCAGCTTCGAGTACGCGCCCCGGCCGGTGACTTTGAAGATGACCTCTTTGAAGCCGCCCTTCTCGGCGTGGCTCGCGGAGAGCTCCTCGACCTTCCAACGATGCCGTTCGGCGTAGCGCAGATACATCGTGTAGAGGTCGAGCGCGAACAGCGCGGCCTCTTCCCCGCCCTCGCCGGCGCGGATCTCGACGATGACGTTCTTCTCGTCGAGCGGATCGCGAGGCACCAGCTGGCCGCGCAGCCGCGTCGTGAGCTCCCCGGTCCTTGCGGAGAGCTCCGCAACCTCCTCGCGGGCGAGGTCGCGCAGGTCCGCGTCGTCGCCCTCGACGAGCTGCTGCGCCTCCGCGAGCCGCCGCTCGGCATCGCGCAGCGAGCGGATCGTCTCCACGATCGGAGCGAGCGACGAGAGCTCCTGACCGACCTCGCGGATGCGGTTACGGTCGGAGGTCGTCTCGGGATCCGACACCTTCCGCTCGAGCTCCTCGTAGCGGCCCTCGACGCCTTCGAGCCTGCGGCGCAGTCCCGGTGTGAGCACGTCGCTCATGCCGCCACCTCGCCTTCGCGGTCGCCGGCGATCGCCTCTTCGAGCGACGCCACGGCCACCTCGATCATCCGGGCGTCCGGTCGGCGCGTCGTGATGCGCTGCAGGAGGAGCCCGGGCGCGACGAGCAGCCGCATCACAGGTGACCGCTCATGCGCCGCGCCGAGACGGAGCGCCTCGTACGAGATGGACGCGACCGGGATGACCAGCAGGAGCCGAACCACAAGGTCGACCAGCAGGTTCACTCGCGGCAGGAACGCGAAGATCGCGATCGCGATGACGACGACAAGCAGCAGGAACGCGGTGCCGCAGCGTGGGTGGGCCGTCGGATACTGCTCGATGCGCGCGGGAACGAGTGGATCGCCGTGCTCGAACGCATGGATGGTCATGTGCTCGGCGCCGTGATACGCGAAGACGCGCCGCACGTCCGGCAGGAAGGAGATCGCGACGAGGTAGCCGACGAGCAGCGCAAGCCGGATCAGGCCCTCGGTCACGTTGAGGACGATCGAGCTTGGGATCAGCGCGCGAGCCGCGCTCGTGGCGAGATACGGCACGCCGATGAAGAGCAGAAGCGCGCCGGCGAGGGCCACGCCCATGATGAGCGTGTTCCCGCCCTTCCCGAGCTGCTCCTCCTCGTCGAGCTGCACCTCGGCGGAGCGCATGAGCATGCGGATGCCGTAACTGAGCGACTCCCAGAGCACAACGACCCCGCGCACGAACGGTAGGCGCGCAACGCGCGAGCGGACGAGCGGGGAACGGAGCGGCTCGCGGTAGCGGTAGATCTCACCGTTCGGCTTGCGACACGCAAGCGCTATGGTGCGACGACCGCGGATCATGACGCCTTCGATGACCGCCTGCCCGCCATAGAGAGTGGGCTGCTGCTTTTCGGTCATACCCGGTCGTGGCCGGGCGTGATCGGCACCTAACGGTGCGGGGCGGCCTCCGCGGACGCGGGCGCGTCGGCCGCTTTCTTGGCGTACCGCTTCGTAAAGCGCTCGACGCGACCCTGGACGTCGAGGATGTGCTGCGTCCCGGTGTAGAAGGGATGGCAGCCGGCACAGACCTCCACGTGGAGCTCCGGCTTCGTCGACCCGGTCGTGTAACTGCGACCGCAGGCGCAGATGATCTTCGCCTGCATGTATTTGGGGTGAATCTTCTCTTTCATGACCTGACCTCTATACCGCGACGACGTTCACACGGCGCCGGTCGTCGCGTGCCGCCTTGAACTCCACGGTCCCCGCAATGAGGGCGAAGAGCGTGTGGTCCTTGCCCACGCCGACATTGTTTCCGGGCAGGACCTTGGTGCCGCGCTGCCGGACGATGATCGTGCCGGCTTCGACGCGAGCGCCCGCGTATTCCTTGACGCCGAGCCGCTGGCCGGCGCTGTCTCGTCCGTTGCGGGTGGAACCCGCGCCTTTCTTGTGTGCCATTTCCTTACGCCTCGATCTTCGTGATGCGGAGAGTCGTCTCGTCCTGCCGGTGACCGCGGGTCTTCCGCGACCGCGTCTTGTTCTTGTATTTGAACACGCGGATCTTCGGTCCTCTTCCGTGCCCGACGATCTGGGCGGTGACAATGGCGTCGGTCACGAACGGGGTTCCGGCGCGGACGCGTACGCCGTCGGCGAAGAGCAGCACCTGGTCGCTTCGCGCGCCGCTACGGACGACCGCGTACACGGACTCTGGACCTCTCCGAACAGAAAAAGTCGCCGCGCTGCATGCGCGACGCAATAAAAGTATAGCTGACGACTACCCTCCGGCAGTCCTCGCCGGTCGCTCGCTTCGGCTCGGCGGCCGCGGCTAGCTCAAGCGGCCGTGGGGACTGGCACCATCGACGGCCGGGCCCACAACCGAAGAGTGAAGGTGACAAGGCCCAGAAGGATCGCGAGCCCCATGACCGGGGCCGTGAAGCGTTCGAAGAACGTGATGTTCGCGAGCAGCACGACGATGAACGCCGCCACGCCGGCATTCAGGCCCCAGAAGACCACGCTGTCCGCCCACGGCAGCACGGCCGTGCGGTCGGCGGTGAACGCAATGAGTAGCGCGAAATTCAAGTTGGTCATCACGCCGACGAAGAGGGCGTGGTCGAGGGTCACCGCCACCGACGACGGCACCTCGCTGAAGTCCTTGTAGATGTTGAGTACGAACAGGGCGAGGATCAGGTAGATGATCGAGCCGACGTTGAGCACGAGGAACGGCACCGCGACAGCGGCATGACGCGAGCTGCCGGCGTGGGTCCAGCTCGATCGTACCGCCGACCAGCCGACCCGGATGAGGAAGATCACGAGCGCGGGGATCTCGAGGAGGACTGCGCCGCCGGCAGCCTGCGGTTGACCGAGCGCGAAGCCGACGGCGATCGCGAGGGCACCCAAGAAGAGAAGGCCCACCTGGACACGGCCGGCCCACGACGCGGACGTCGACGTAGGCCTGTACCAGTACTCGATGAGTCCCATACCGAGAAGCAGGAGGAAGCCGACGACCTGAGCGGTGATGTGGCCACCGATGATGTTCATCGGCTCGAACTGATCGCCCCTCGCGAGCGCGAACTGCGCGTACACGCCGAGGGACGACCCGATGACCAACGAGACCAGACCTGCGATCGCCGAGAGCTGAGGCACGCTGAGACGTCCAAGGCCGATGCGTCGCGCCTCTCCGATGGACCAGCCGAGAAGGAAGACGATGGCGACGAACACCGGGGTGCTGAGGGCCGCGCGAGCGATGAAGCTCCCGCTCCAGAACCCGGCGACGTAGAGAGGAATGCTTCCCGTGAGCGCGATGGCCAGGCCACGAACGAGGCCCTCGTTCGCTTTGCGAGGACCGGTGCCGCCGAAGATCCAAAGGCAAGCAGCGGCGACACCGAGGGTGATCCAGCCGAGCGTTCCAGCGTGAACGTGCGTGAGGAGGACGCTGCGCTCGAGCGTCCCGAACACTTTCGTGCCGTTTGCAATCCCGATCAGCACTGTGACGACGAAGATCAGCATCGCGATCTGAAGCAGCCACCCGATCTCCGGGCGGTAGCGCAGCGTTCCCACGGATTCCTCCCTCAGCGCGCTCGCGAGTCGAGAGCGACGACCTGCACGTTTTCAGGCAGCGAACCGCGCGTCACGGACAGTTTGGGCACGGGCGTCAAATCTTTGACGCCGAGCTCGTGGAGCAGCCGGTCGAAGGGAGCGTGCGTGTCCTTCTTCGCGTCGGGGTCGTAGGACATCGGCACGACGACCTTGGGTTCGAGCTGGTGGATGACCTCGGCGGCCTTCGCCGCCGTGAGATTCACGTCGCCCCCGGAGATCGGGACGAGGACGATGTCCACGTCACCAAGACGTTCGAGGTCGCCCGCGGAAAGCTCATGGCCGAGATCCCCGAGGTGGCAAATGACGAGGTCGTCCAACCGGATCGCGAAGACCGTGTTCCGTCCCCGGACCGAACCCTTCGAATCATCGTGGAAGGTGCCGAGACCGGTCACCAGGACCTCGTGGACCTCGTATTCACCCGGGCCGCGAAGCACGACGGGCTCGCCGCCGACCGACTTGAGACTCGAGTGCCCGGGGTGCTCGTGCGAGATGGTGACGATGGCGGCCTCGGTCTTGGTTATGGCGTGCCCAGACTTGGGGTCAGGTGGGTCGGCCAGCACGACGCCTTCGCGCCCGCGCATGCGAAAACAAGCGTGACCGAGCCAGGTCAGGTCCATGGAGCGGGGCCGAGAATACGCGAAACAACGCGCCGGCCGAGCGGGTAGTCCAACTCGACCCGACCTCCTGGCTGGGGCGGCGGAGGCTTCTCTGACCGACACCGACCAGGACGTCGTCAAGGCTTGTCTGGCTGGTGATGCGGACGCCTACGCGGCTTTGGTCGAGCGCTACGGTGGCCGCGTGTTCAACATCGCACTCCGGATCACCGCCGACACCGACGCGGCGAAGGACTGCGCACAGGAGGCTTTCATTCGCGCCTATCGCGCGCTCCATCAGTACGACCCCGCGCTCCCGTTCGGCCCCTGGCTGTATCGGATCACGACGAACGCGAGCCTCAACCACGTGCAACGCTGGCACGCCCACCAAACACCGGTCGACGAGCTGCCCGAGGATCCCGAGGAGATCGCGGAGGGTCCCGAGGCGACCGCGGTCCGCCGTGAAGAGGTCGCCGAGGTCGTGGCGGCGATGGAAGAGCTTCCGCCGGCGTACCGCGCCGCGCTCACCCTCCGCCACATGCAGCAGCTCTCCTATCAGGAGGTTGCCGATGCCCTCGGGATCCCCCTGGGTACGGTGAAGACGCACCTGCATCGCGCGAGGGCCGCGCTCAAGGTGCGCCTCGCCGCGCGCCTGAGGGGGCGAAGCGCATGAGCGGATTCGCCCCGGGCGACCTCGACCCGGCGGAGCGGCGAACCCACCAGCTGCTCGCGAGCGTCCCTCCGCGCGCGGTTCCGCTTGGCTTTCGCGACGCGGTCATGCGCGGGGTCGCGGGCGAAAGACGAATGGCATGGGAGTGGATAACCGCGGCGGCCCTCGCGGTCCCCTCGCTCGTGTTTCTCGTGTATCAGCACGCGACGAACGGGGACGAGCTCGCCACGGCCTTCAACAACGTGATCGCCGCCGCGACCGCGGACTCGGCCGACGCCTTCTTCTTCGTAGACGGCGCGACGGTGCTGGCGCTCGCGCTCGTGGGGATCGCGAGCCTCATCGCGGCGCATGCCGCGATCGCGATGCCGATGCGTCGGACCGCGAGATGAAGCAGCGCGACGCGTTGGTCGTGCTCGGCGCCGTGATGCTCGCGGTCGGTGTCTCCGCGATCCTTCTCGCGTCGTCGCTGGCGTCGGCTTCACCGAACCGCCGCATCTTCTTCGACCCCCGCAACTCGCCACCACCGGCTCGCACTGTGATCGACACCCAGCGCGATCTTCCAGGCGCTCTCCAGCCGATCGTCCCGGTGCAGCGCGGGCTCACCGACACGGCTCGCGACGCGGCCGGCTATCTCCTCATCCTCCTCGCGACGTCGGGCGCTCTCGTCCTTGCCCGCGACCAGGTCGTGAGCACCTATCGCGCGTCGTTCGGAGGCTGGCGGTCGCAACTCCGTGTCCTCTTGAGCGGGCTCGCGGTCATCGGAGTCGGGGTCTCTGCGGCAGCGCTCGCTGGGATCGTTTTCCTCGGCTCCGTTACGAGCCTTCGCAACGCCGGAGTGGTCGGGGTCCCCGCCGCGCTCCAGGTGGGCCTCGCCACGTTCAGCGTGATCCTCGTCGTCACGGGGATCGCCGCCGTGGTCGGTTTCGCCGCCGCCTCCTGGCGCCTGGGGGACGCCCTGTTCAGGGTCGGGCGGCTCCGCCGCTACAACGGGAAGGTGCCAGCGCCTCTCATCGCCCTCTTAGGCGCCACCCTTATCTATATCTCGTGGCAGCTTCCATATCTGGGCGCTGTGGCCGTGGTGGGGGCCCTCGCGTATGCGCTTGGCGCGGTCGTGACGGCGCGCCTGTCGCCTGCCCCGCGCCCACAGAGCGCGACGTAAGAGGCGCGACGGAGCAGAGGGGAAGACACCGATGACCGTATTTCGAGGAATCCTGATGACCTGGCCCGGTCGGATCTTTGCTCTCGCCCTGGTCGGATTGATGGCGGGCGGCGCGGTCTTCGTGTCTCGCGCGAACGCCCCCGCCGCGAAGACGGAGATCCGCACGCAAGCCGTGACGAAGGGCTCGGTCATCCAGAGCGTCGCGGTTTCCGGATCGGTCGCGGCGATGAACCAGACAAAGATGAGCTTCAAGACCTCGGGCAAGATCGCGGCTATCTACGTGTCGGTGGGTCAGCAGGTGACGGCCGGCCAGCCGCTCGCGAAGCTCGACACGACCGACCTGGAAGCCGCTCTCGCGCAGGCGCAGGCGAACCTCGTGACCGCGCAGAACAACTACAACCGCACCGCCTCAACGACGAGCGACGCGCAGAAGGCGCTGAACCAGGCTCGCCAGCAGGCCGCGCAGGATCTCGCGACGGCGCAGGCCGCCCTCGCCAAGCTCACGACCAACTACGCGGCCGCGAAGTCGAACTTCAGCTCATTCACCGACAACGCGACGAGCGGGATCGCGAGCTTCCAGGACAGCCTCGGCACGATCCAGTCGCAGATCGACGCACTCATCGCGGAGATGCAGAGGATCGTCGGCGGCGGTGACACCGGCGATCTGCGCAACGCGCTGAATGCGATCAGCGGAGCGAATTCCCCGGCGCTGCAGAACGCGCGGGCGAACTCGGTCACCCTCCTTTCACCCGCGCTCGCGGACTACCAGAGCGCGCGGAGCGCCTTGCTGTCCCTCGTGGCCCAATACGACGCGGCGGCCGCAGCAGGGAGCGACACGACTGGCATCGCCTCGAGCTTCCAGCTCGCGCAGACGAACTACACGATCGCGACCTCGCGCCTCACCAGCGCGCTCGACACGACCTCCGCGGTGCTCGCGACGGTGCAGAGCAGCGTCACCACTGCGCAGGGCAGTCTGAACACGCAGTCGACAAAGGGCCTTCACGATCCCTTCGACCAGTGGCGAGCCGACCTGGCCACGCTTTACACGCTGGTGAGCGGACAACAGCAGAACGTCTCGACCGTGAAGCTGAAGATCGCGCAGGCGGCGACCTACGCGAACACCATGAACGACGCCATCGGCGGTTCGATCGCGACCGCGACGCAGAACGTGACGACCACGGCGCAGCGCGGACAGCAGTCGATCGATTCGGCCCAGACGTCCTTGAACTCGAAGCCCTACGACCTGACGAACTCCCAGGCGAGCGTCGACAACGCCTCCGCCGCGGTCGACACGGCACAGTCGAACCTCACGAACGCCGTGGCCACCGCGCCGGCCGCGGGCGTGGTCGCCTCCATCGCATCGCAGGTGGGCGAGACCGCCGCGAATCCGTTCATGGTCCTCGCAAACACGACCTCGCTCGTCCTCCACGGGACGCTTGGCGAGAGCGACGTCGCCAAGGTGAAGCTCGGCCTCGTCGCGAATATCACCGTGGATGCCGTGAGCAGCACCTCACGCATGACGGGCCGTGTCACCTCGCTCGACCCGGTCGCGACGATCCAGTCGGGCGTACCGGTGTACGGCATCGACGTGACCATCGACATCGCGAACCCGCTGGTGAAGGCCGGTATGACCGGAACGGCGACCGTAATCATCGCGAGCAAGCAGGGCGTCCTCACCGTACCAAACCTCGCGATACGCACGACCGCCGGACGCCGCTACCTGCAGGTCCTGAAGGGCGGCGAAGTGGTGGACACCGACGCGACCTTCGGTATCGCGAACGACACCACGACGGAAGTGATCAGCGGAGTCGCGGAGGGCGACCTCGTGGTGCTGCCAGCTGCGCGCGCGACCGCGACCGCACGGCCCGGTGCGGGCGGGGGTGGCTTCGGCGGCGGCGGACCGGTCATCGTCGGCCGGTGATCCAGAGCGTCGTTCAGCTGCGCGGCGTCACGAAGACGTACCGCATCGGGCGGGAGATCACCGTGAATGCCTTGCGCGGCGTCGACCTCGACGTCCGGGCCGCTGAGTTCGTAGCGATCATGGGCCCTTCGGGCTCCGGCAAATCAACGCTCATGAACATCCTCGGATGCCTCGACGTGGCCGATGGCGGCACGTACATCCTCGCCGGCGAGAACGTTGGAAAGCTCTCCGACGGCCAGCTCGCCGGCATTCGCAACAAGCACGTCGGTTTCGTCTTCCAGACGTACAACCTGCTCTCGCGACTGAACGCGATCGAGAATGTCGAGCTTCCGCTGATCTATGGGGGCGATCGCAAGCAGCGACGCGAACGCGCCCTCGCGGCGCTCGAGCAGGTGGGCCTTGGCGACCGGATCCATCACCGCCCGAGCGAGCTCTCCGGCGGCCAGCAGCAGCGTGTAGCGATCGCGCGGGCGCTCCTCAACGATCCGTCGATGATCCTCGCCGACGAGCCGACCGGAAACCTCGACTCCCGCTCGAGCGCGGAGATCCTATCGATCTTCCAGCGCCTCAACGACATGGGCAAGACCGTCGTGATGGTCACGCATGAGCCGGACGTGGCGGCGCACTGCAAGCGCATCGTGCGCATGCGCGACGGGCTCATCGCTCGTGACGAGCTTGTGCCGCGACCGCGCCGCGCCGAGGACGAGCTCGCCGTTGGCATAGGCGCAGCGGAGTGAAGCTCTACGACTCGTTCCGCTCGGCGCTGCAATCGCTGGTCGTGAACAAGCTTCGGTCGGCGCTCACGATGCTCGGCGTCATCATCGGCGTCGCCGCCGTCATCGCGATGGTGAGCGTCGGCAACGGCGCATCGCAGAGCGTCCAGAACACGATCCTCAACCTCGGCTCGAATCTCGTGACGGTGCAGCCGCAGTTCGGCAATGACAACGGCCTCAAGGGGGCGGGCGCGCAAGCGCAGAACCTCACGCTCGACGACATGCGCTCGATCCAGGACCAGCTCGGCGCGTCGATCGCCGCGGCGGAGGCCGAGCAGCAGGCTGGCCGCTGGCAGGTGACGGCGGCAGGGCAGAACTGGAACACCCAGGTGTCCGGCGTGACCGAGGACTACCCCATCGTCCGCGACTGGGGCGTCGATAGCGGCGAGTTCTTCGCGACGTCCGATCTCAACGTGAACGCCCAGGTCGCGGTCCTCGGCGCAACGACCGCGACCAACCTGTTCGGGGACATCGACCCGGTGGGCCAAACGATCCAACTGCGGCAGGCGTTCGGTGGCGGTGGGCAGGGCGGCGGTCAGCAGCGCGCGCGGATCCTGAATTTCCGTGTCGTCGGCGTGCTCGGCATCAAAGGGAGCACTTTCGGCTTCAGCCGCGACGATCAGATACTCGTTCCGCTCACGACAGCCCAGCACGTGCTCACCGGCCAGCTCAACCGCGTGAGTCAGATCGTCGTAAAGGCAACGTCAAGCGACACCATGGAACTCACCACGAGCGACGTGAACAACATCCTTCTCCAGCGCCACAACATCGGCGATCCCGCGAACGCGGACTTCACCGTGACGAATCAGAACGACACGCTCGCGGCGCTCAGCTCCGTGACCGGCACGTTCACGCTCTTGCTCGGCGCGATCGGCGGGATCTCGCTGCTCGTCGGCGGCATCGGGATCATGAACATCATGCTCGTCTCGGTGAACGAGCGGACCCGTGAGATAGGCATCCGCAAGGCCGTCGGCGCGCGCCGCGGAGACATCCTCAACCAGTTCCTCATCGAGGCGATCGCGCTGACGGGCCTCGGCGGCGTGATCGGCATCCTGCTCGGCTGGGCGATCACGGTGGTCGTCCACCAGATTCCGCAAGCGGCGAGCCTGCCGCTCCTCATCACGAGCGGCACCGTGATCATCGCCGTCGGCGTGTCCGTCGCGATCGGCGTCGTCTTCGGGCTCTACCCGGCGATGCGCGCGGCACGGCTCCATCCCATCCAGGCACTCAGATACGAGTAGCGAACCAAAAAGGGGAATCAGATGAAGGCACCGCAGATCGTGATCGGCGTCGTCGCGGCGCTTGCTCTCGCGGGCGGCGGATTCGCTGCCGGGATGACCTACGACAAAGCGCAGAGCCCGAGCACGACGGGCACGACGGGCACGACGGGCGCGACCGGGGCGCGCGGCGGAACCGGCGCTCGTGGCGCCTTCGGGGGAGGCGGCGCGCTCGGCGGCCAGCAGGCCGTCACCGGTCGCATCCTCGCCGTCAACGACGGTTCGATCACAGTCGCCGCGGTCGACCGCGGTCAGGGCGGACCCGGCGCGCAGGCATCGGCATCGCCCGCAACCACGTCAGAGATCGTGCTCGTGGGATCGACGACGCGGATCGTCAAGACGACCGAAACGGATGTGAAGCTCAGCGACCTCAAGGCGGGCGACCAGGTGACCGTTGTCGGCACGACCGACTCCACCGGGATGGTCTCGGCGACCGCGATCGTTGTGGGCTCGACGAACATCCTGGGGCAGCTCTTCGGCTCGCAGACCGGCACCGCCGGTCTCGGCGGTGGCGGCGCGCGACCAAGCGCGAGCCCGACCAAGGCGCCGTAGCCCGCTCGACTAGCGTCATGGCGTGACGCGCGGATTCCGTCTGCCGGACCGAACGTACCTGCCCGCGATCTTCGAACGTCTCGCCATAGCTGAGCAGGACGAGCTCGAGATTCTCGCCGGGTGGCCGTCGCCGACGATGGAGCCAGAGACCTGGCGGCCGCTCGAGCGCGCCTACCGGACGCTCGTCGCGGACATGGGCGGGTGCGAGATCAGGGAGCTTCCCGGCCCTGCCTCCGTCGAGTCAACCTCGCTCGGACGTTATTTCTTCGTCTACGTGTACCTGGCCGCGCTTGCGGAGGCGCGCCGGTTCCATCGGGAGCGCGGCATTCCCGACGACATTTCGTGGGCCACGCTCTCCGACCTCGGCCGGAACCTCGTGCGTGATCGCCTGCTGTTCGGCAGCGGAGGTCTACGCACGAGTTCATGGCTCACGCTTCATTTCCGCGGTTCGATCTACGAGCTCGGACGTCTTCAGTTCAACCGCATGCGCGTCCGCGCGGCGCGCGTCGCGAACGCGTTTCGCGAGGGCGACCACGCGCTTGGCATCCATATCCCGGAGAACGGACGGCTCAGCCCCGAGGCCTGCGATGACTCCTTCGCGCGAGCTCGGTCATTCTTCGCGCGCCACTTTCCGGAAACGCCGACGCGCGTCGGAATCTGTACGTCGTGGCTGCTCGACCCGCAGCTCGCCGACTACCTTGCTCCGGACTCAAACGTCCTCCGGTTCCAGCGCCGCTTCACCAGCATCGGAGAGGGCTACGACGGCGACGCGGACATCCTGCGGTTCGTCTTCCATCGCATCGCGCCGGACATCGACGAGCTGCCGCAGCGCACGACACTCGAGCGCGCGATCGTCGCGCACCTCCGTGCGGGAAAGCATTGGCGGAATCGCACCGGTTGGCTGGAGCTGTAGGCGCAGCCGCGGCGACGCGCGGCACCGCCACGCGTTAGTGCGGCTCGGGTCCTCGGTCGTCTCGGGCAGTAGCTACTGAGGTGGCGATCTGGCTGGCCAGATCGGCGGAGGCTCAGCAGACCGCAGGCGCGGCAGTGCCGAGGACTACTGAGGTGGCGATCTGGCTGGCCAGATCGCCGGAGGCTAAGCAGACCGCAGGCGCGTCAGCGCCGAGGACTACATGCGCTCGGGTGCGCTGACTCCGAGCAGTCCGAGTGTCCGACGCAGCGCGACCTGCACGGCCTGCACGAGACGGAGGCGCGCTTTCGACCGCGCGACGTCGGCTTCGTCGACCACCCGGTGATCGCGATAGAAGCCGTGGAACGCGCCGGCGAGCTCAAGCGCGTAGGTCGTGAGCTGATGAACGCCGTAGTGCTGGCGGATGTCGTCGACGAGCTCGGGGAAGCGCAGCACGAGGCGCACGAGGTCGAGCTCGCCCTTTTCGATGAGGAGGGACGTGTCCGCGCCAGCTGCGTTGATTCCGCGCTCGGCTGCCGTGCGCAGGATGCTCGCGATCCGCGCGTGCGCGTACTGCACGTAGTAGACGGGGTTCTCGTTCGATTGCTGCACCGCGAGCTCGAGGTCGAAGTCGAGCTGGCGGTCCGCACTCGATTGCAGGAAGAAGTAGCGGGTCGCGTCCTTGCCAACCGCCTCGATGACCTCCTCGAGCAGGAGGAACTGGTTCGTGCGGCGCTGCATGCGCTTGAGCACACCCTCGTGCAGGAAGCGCACGTACTGGTAGAGGACGACCTCGAACTTGTCGAGCAGGCCGAGCGCCTGCATCGCCGCACGCATCTGGATCAGGTGGTAGTGGGTGTTCGAACCCCAGATGTCGATTTTCTTGTCGAACTTTCGGTCGCGCAGCGACTCGACGTGGTAGGCGATGTCCTTCCCGAGATAGCCCGGTTCGCCGTTCGAGCGGACCAGGACCCAGCCCTCCTTGTCGTCGACGGCCTCGCTGGCTTCGAACCAGACCGCCCCGTCCTTGTCGTAAACCTTGCCGAGCTTCCGCAGCTCCGCGAGCGTTTTCTCGAAGTAGCCCGACCGCATCATCTCGGCCTGCGAGAACCACGTGTCGTAGTGGATTCCGAGCATCTCGGTCACGCGCTTCGCGTCGCTCAGGACCCAGGCGACGCCCTCGGGCGCGAATTGCTTCGCCTGTTCGTCGAGGGGGAGGTTCATCCACTTGTCGCCGACGCGCGCTTTGATCCCGGCGGCGATGTCCTTCACATATTCGGCGGGATAGGCGTCCGCGGGGATCTCGATGTCCTCGCCGTGGAGCTGCCGGTACCGGATCGCGATGGAGCGGCCGAACGTCTCGAACTGCGTCCCGGTGTCCTCGACGTAGTACTCGCGCTCAACAGTCGCGCCGGCGAACTCGAGCACCGACGAGAGCACGTCGCCGAGCGGTCCGCCGCGCGCGTTCGCGACGGTGAGCGGCCCGGTGGGATTCGCGGAGACGAACTCCACCTGCATGCGCTTACCCGCGAGGGCCTTCGAGCGACCGAAGTCCGACCCGGCCCGCACGATCTCACCGACCTGAGCCGCGAGCCATTTCTCGTCGAGGCGTACGTTCACGAAGCCACTCAGCTCCTCGACCGCGGCGATCGGCGCAGCGACGCGCACTCGCTCCTTGATGGCCTTCGCGATGTCGCGCGGGGGCTTGCGCGCTTGTTTCGCGAGCTTCAGCGCGATGTTCGAGGCGTAATCGCCGTGCTCCGGATTCCCCGGACGCTCCACCTCGACCGGCACGCCGTCGACGTTGGGCCAACCGAGGTCCGTCACAGCGCGCGCCAGGCCGTCCTTGATCGCGGCCGCGATCTGGTCACGGAGAAGGGTGGTCACCCGCGCGAGTCTGGGACAGCGACGCTGGGCACGCCAACATCGCCGCTCGGCTCGTGCGTCGCGAAGAGGCGCCAGGTGAGATACGCCGCGAGCCCGTATGCGATCGCGAGGGTGACGAGGTTCACCGTGAACCCCTCCGGCCCAAGCCGTGCACGGACCGCGCCGGAGAGGATCGCGCCGACGGCATTCGCCGCGCTCCACGCGAGCGCGAAGAACGCGTTCGCACCGGCGCGCTCGGCCGGCGTGAACGAGGAGAGCTGGAACGCGTTGCTTGTCCCGCTCGCGCCGAACATGAGGAAATGCCGTACCGCCAGCGCGCCGACGGCGATGGGAAGCGCGCCGGTGAAGGCGGCGACGAGCGCGAACGGCAACGACAGCGTCTCCACGAGGACGATCGACGGGATCGCGCCAAAGCGCGCGGCGACGAATCGTCCGTGGAGGAGCGCGCCGAGGCTTCCGGCCACCGCGAGGACACCGAGCACCAGACCCAGGGCCGAGAACGGCACACCGAAACGGTCGGCGAAGAACAGGTTCATGAACGGAAGGAAGCTGCCCGCACCGAAGCCGAAGAGCACCTCGATCGCGAGGAAGCGCCGGACCAGGTCGTTGCGCGTCGGTGCCTCGAGGGTGTGCCGGGCAACGGGGACCGCGCGGATGGCGAGGATCGGGACGATCGAAACGGCGGCGATGATGCCGCCGCATCCGACGAGGGCTCGTAGCACCAGCGCGTCCCCCGGTCGAGCGCCGAGCAACGAGGCCACGGGTGTCGCGAGCGCACCGGCGATCACGCTCGAAAGGAATGCGGCTGTCGTGCCGAGCGCGATCTGCTGGCCGAAGCGGGTTGCGCGCCGCGCCGCATCCGTCGCGTCCGCGAGGAGCGCGGCGCCCGACGAGCTCGCGATGATGCCGCCGAAGCCGACGAGCATCGCCGACAGGAACAGAGCTGCGAGCGCGTTGAAAAGAAGGATCCCGAAGATGCCAACCCCGGTGAGCGTGCCGCCGAGGAGGATCGCCGCCCGGCGCGAACGGCCTCGTGTGAAGATCGCCGCCGGGATCGCGCCGCACACGACGCCGAGCGCTTCCGCGCCGGCGAGAAGTCCGATGGCGAACTCGTCGAAACCGAGCGACCGGTAGAGGAAGTTCAGGTAGAACTGCGCGACGCCCAGTCCGAAGCTGCCCAGGCCCGCCGCGACGAGATACAGGACGGCGTCGCGCCGTCCCAGGAGGAGGCCGGTTGTCGCTATTGCGGGGGTTGGCCGAGGGTCACGTCGACGGTCATCTCCTTGCCAGTGCGAATAAGCGTGAGCTTCACCTTATCGCCCGGCCGGTTCTTGACGAGAAGGCTGGACAGCGGGTGGTCCGCGTCGATGACCTGATCGTTGACCTTCGTGATGATGTCGTTGACCTGGACACCCGCCTGTTGGGCGGGCGAACCCGGGACGACCTGGCCGACGACAATGCCGATCGTGCCGCTCGGCAGCCCAAGCTGCGCCGCCTGTCGCGGGGTGATCGGCGAGTACTGAATCCCGAGATAACCGCGGACGACTCTGCCGTTCGCGATGAGCTCGTCCGCGATCTGCTTCACGGTGTTGCTCGAGATGGCGAAGTTGATGCCCGTCGCCTGACTCACGCCAAGTGTGTTCACGCCGATGACCTGATGCGTCGCGGCCCAGAGGAGCGGCCCTCCGGAGTTGCCCGGGTTGATCGGCGCATCCGTTTGGATCAGATCCTCGAGGATGAGCTGCGACGATTCGGCGACGCGTCGGCCTTTGGCTGACACGATGCCGTGCGTGACCGTGTTCTGGAATTCGCCGAGCGGGCTACCGATGGCGACCGTCAGCGCGCCGACGGGAACGTTGTCGCTATTGGCAAGCGTCGCCGCTTTCAGACCCTGCGGCGCCACCTGGAGTACAGCGATATCGGTGAAGGGATCGCGTCCGACGAGCTTCGCGCTCGCCTTCCTATCGTCGGAGAAGACGACGTCGAAGGAAGCTCCCGCGCCCGTCGTCCGCGGATCCTCGACCACATGATTGTTCGTGATGATGTAGCCCTTTCCCGAGTCGACGACGAATCCGGAACCGCTCGATTGCGGCTGGCCGTTGGCCGCGTAGTTGATGACCGTCACGACGCTCGGCAAGAGGTCTCGGACCACACCGACGATCTCCTCATCGGCCGGTGCGCTCGAAGCTGTCGGAGCGCTGGCGGCGGGGAGACCGGTACCGACGGGTGCTGACTGCCCCGGCGACTCGGTCGCCCGGGAAGTGAGATACGTCGCCGTGGCGCCGCCGGAGATCCCGCCGATGAGAATCCCAACGAGGAGGAGAGCCGCCGCGCGCCCGCGGCTCACGCGCTCACGACTATCGGCGCAGAACCCTCGCTGTTTCGGCGTTCGCGCCGGCCGCGGCCTTGCGGCGCCGGGCGGTCGGACGCACGGCGTCGGGTTCGACCATCTGACCGACCGCCGTCGCACGCACCTCGAGATCCACGTGCGCGTCCGGCTCGATCGTCACGTTCCAGCTCGACGCGATCTCGAGCTGCTGGTAGACGCGCTCGAATCCCTGCTCGGAGTTGGTGATCGAGTAGATCGGCCGCGTCGTCACCTCGCACGGGGGATCGACAGCAATTGCGATGTCAAAGTGGCGCGATTCGGAGTGAACGGCGATTTCTGACACATGACGAGCATCGATCGGCTTCCCGGGTGTCGTCTTGCGAGTCCCGACGGTGATCACGTCGGCCGGGTTCTGTTCGGAGAGCAGCCCGATGTTTGATGTGCTCGTGAACTGAAGGGTGATGGCCTCCTCGCCGTCGTTGCGCAGGCGGTAGCGCACGCCCGCGGCGAGTCCTTCATCCGCGATACGGATGTCCTTACGGATCCCCAGACCGGGAACGCTCGCGAGCGCTCGCGCCGGCGGCTCGAGGATGAGGCTCACGGTGCGGGCCTCGCGCTGCGGAGTCAGCTGGTAGTAGTAGGCGTGGAGCACCACCGGGTCGGCCTTGCCAACACGGAAGCTGTCCTGAAAGAGCGCGCGGCGCGCCACGTCGTACTCAAGGAGCTTGGAGAGACCGCGCTCGCGCGCGCGCACCGCTTCGTGAATGGACTTCGTCTCTTTTTCGGCCGCCTTGCCAACGAGCACCTTGCCGGATTTTTCGGCGCGACGAAGCGCTTCGTGCTCCGCCTCCGGCCGGCGCGCAAGTGTATCCACGAGGTTGGTCGCCGACGCATAGATGTCCCACTCGATGACGGCACCGCCTTGGACGTGGACGAACACCGCACCGGCGTTGCCGCGAAAGATGTACTCGTCGTAGCCGTCGACGTCGTAGTCGCGCTGCTCGCCCGCCGCGGTGCGGCGCTCCGACAGGATCCGTTCCGCTTTGAGGAGCGACGCGTATGCGTCCGCACGAAGGTGCGGGAAATAGATGCCACCGAAGACGCCGTGCCAGTAGACATCGTTTCCCTGAGCGCGCCAGAGATTCTGCTGCGCCTGACGGACCTCGGCGGACGCGTCGAGGATGCTGCGGCGCGCAAGCTCCTCGCTCACGATGAGCATCCGCTTCTGCAGGCCGTTGGACTCCGGGTATTTCGCGAAGAAGTTGCGCCAGAGTGGCGCCACCGCCAGCGCCGCGAGATCGTCGCCGAGCTTGTTTCGCGCCTGCGTGTACCGCTTCGCCGCGTTCGGCTCGAGCGCCCACTCCGCCATCTCGGGGTACGAGCCTCCCGGGATGTAGATGCGCCGCGCGGGCTTCTGGAAGATCCAGGCATCCTCGAGCGTCGTCGTCTGAATGAAGTCGGCCTGCGCGATAGCCGAGAAGAACTGCTCGAGCCACCCGTCTTTGTGGACGCGCTGATACGTCCCGGGCCATGCCCCGAACTTCTCGCCGTCGTCGGCGTACACGACGAGGCGCGCGCCCTCGTCCGCTCGCGCGCGAAGCTCACGCATCGTTTGGCTCACGTCGCGGAACGGGATGAGGTATCGGAGCTTCACACTCCCGGGGAAGACGATCACGGGAAGCCCCTGATCCTCGGTGACGAACGACTCGCCAAGCTCCTGTGGGCGAAGACCGGCTTGGAGGAAATGCTCGTCGTCGAGGACCGTGTAGGCAACGCCCGCCTCGGCGAGGAGCGACGGCAGGTGCGGCTCCCACACCCGCTCGGTCAGCCATGCCCCGAGCGGGCGTTGTCCGAACATCGCATGGACGCGGTCGGAGAGCGCCCGAATCTGGGCCACGCCGTCACGCCGAGGCACCCCGACCAGAACCGGCTCGTAATAGCCCCCCGAGAGAAGCTCGATCTGGCCACGCCGGACGAGGTCGGCGAGGTCTCCAATGACGTCCGGGCGGTTCGCTTCGAGCCAGTCGAGGAGGGGTCCGGAGAAATGGAGGCTCGCCTTGACTTCGGGGTGCCGATAGAGGGTGGCAACAAGCGGGGCGTACGCCCGCTCGGTCACATCCTGGAAGACTGACGGGAAATTCCCGGCCGGCTGATGCTGGTGGAACACCAGCGCCAATCGGAGGCGATCGGCCACTGAAGACGCATTTTACCAAAAATGGTTGTGGCGTACGGTCTCCGTACAGAATGCACGCCTGCTTGTCGACGAACTCGACAGCGAGCCGTTAGTCACTCAGGCTTGGGCCAGATGTTCGGACGGTTGATCCTCTACGGGGCGCTGGCCCTGGCCATCGGCATCGTCGTCGTGAGCGCGTGTGGTCCCGAACCGCAGACTCAGGGATTAGCGACGCCGACCCCGGCAACGTCCGCTTCCCGTCCAGTTACACCCAGTACGGCGCCAACCTCGCTCGCCACGGCGACAACCCGGCCCAGCCCCTCCGTGTCCAGCGCCCCGACGGTGGCGCCGAGCCCGGGATCGTCGCCCGCCGCAGCCTGTCCGCGCTCGACCGGCGGCGACCCGAGCAACCAGGCCCAACTGGTAGCCGTGCGAGTCGGGCACCAACCTGGCTTCGATCGGCTCGTCTTCGAGTTCGCACAAAGTGCCGCACCCGGCACCTTCGGAATACCCGCGTACACGATCGAGGCGGCGAGCTCGCTGTCCGGACCGAGCGGGCAGCCCGTGACCATCAACGGAAACGCCCTCTTCGGCACGCGGTTCCAGAACGCCTCGACGCAGAACCCCAACGGCACGCCGAGCTACACCGGCAGCACCGACATGAAGCCGACCACCCCATTGATCAAGCAGATCAAGCTCGTCGAGGACTTCGAGCGAGTCTTGCTCTGGGGGACCGGACTCGACCACCTCGCGTGCCCGAAGGTGACCGAGCTTGCCGGCCCCTTCCGCGTCGTCCTCGATTTCCCCACCCCGCCTTGACCCATAATTAGGTCTCCGCAAGAAGATTCAGGGGAGCGATCCGTCGTGGCCGAAGCCCAAAAGCTCAGCGTCCGCCCGCGCGAGGTCCTCGGTAAGAAGGTGAATGCCCTTCGCCGCAAGGGCCTGCTCCCGGGCGTCGTTTTCGGCGGGCACGCCGATTCGACGCCGGTCGAGACGGACCAGCACGCCTTCGAGCTTTCGTACCGCCGCTGGGGCAACACGACGCTCCTTTCGCTGACCGGGCTCGATGGCGGCGAGGTACCGGCTCTCGTCCACGACGTCAGCCGCGATCCGGTGACCGGCCGCATGCTCCACGTCGATTTCGCTCGCGTTTCGCTCACGGAGAAGACGCATGCCGACGTACCGCTCCACTTCGTCAAGGAATCGCCCGCCGTGCGGACGCTCGGCGCGGTCTTGCTCCACGCGCGCTCCGAAGTTTCGGTCGAGGCTTACCCGCAGGACATGCCTCGAGCGATCGAGGTCGACCTCTCCGGGTTGCTTGAGATCGACGACGCGATCTTCGTCCGCGATCTCGTCATCGACCCGAGCTTGATCAAGATCGAGAACGACCCCGACGAGCTCGTCGTAAAGGCCGTTCCGGTGAAGGTCGAGGAGGAGAAGCCCGCCGAGATCGCCGCGCCCGTCGAGGGCGAGGCCGTCCCGGAGGGTGCCGAAGGCGAAGGCGCCGCGCCGGCGGCAGCCGGATCCGAAGCGGCCAAGCCCACCGCAACCGGGGCCAAGCCCGCGGCAGCCGGCGCGAAGGCCGCGCCGGCCGCGGAGGGCGCCGCGAAGGGCGCAGCCCCAAAGGCATCGGGAGCACCTCCGAAGAAAAGCTAGCCCGGTTTGCGAACGTCGCCGCTCGTCTATTAGCTCTGGAAGTCCGCCAGCGCTGCGTCCGGGAACGGGTTGTCCGCCAGCTCGAGGCTGCGCAGCTCGACTTCATCTTCGATCGGATCGCCCGAATGCGCGAGCGCTACCGCCCGCCGGTACCGATGCGCGTGCGAGCGAAACCGCTCGACGGCGTAGTCAGCGGCCTGACCCGTCGTGACGAGGAACGGCCAGTCGCTCGATTGCGCGAGCAAGAGCTCCCGCACCGCCTGTCGTGCGGCGCGCTCGCGGAACGGACCCTCCCGCGTTGTCCTCGCGCGAAGGGCGTCCATCTCCCGCGCGAGACGCTCGAGCTCGTCCCACATCCAGGCTGTGCCTTCGTTCAGCCAGGTCGAGTGATCGTTGTTCTTTCCCCACGATCCCTCTGAAAGCGCGACGCGCTCCGTCGGTGGCTCACGGTCGAGGTACTCGGCTGCGGTGGCGACACGCACGTCGGATTCGGTGAGCTCGCGGAGGACGAGACCGAGCCAATCCACGCCCTCAAACCACCAGTGACCGAAGAGCTCGCTGTCGAAGGTCACCGCGAGTAGCGGGTCCCTGCCGTCCGCGCTTCGACCGGATAGCTCCGCGCGGACGACGTTCACGAAGTGACTCGCATGCTCGCGCGCCCGCTCGGCCGCGCGGCCCGGCGAGTACTCCTCTTTTTCTCCAAGTCCTTTGTGAACGGATGTCACGCGCCAGTAGCGAAGGCCGCTGCTCGTGTCCTTGCGATGGAACTCCCGGTAGTGCGCATCGCCGGGATATCCCGTGAACGCCGACCAGACCTGGCTCGATACACGGTCGTGCCGCGCGATCGCGACCACGTCCGAGTTCCCCACGTAGTACGGACGCAGGAGATCGACGTCGCTCGATGCGACGGCCGCGGTGGCGTTCACGGGCTCCTCGTGCGCCGGCCACCGACCGAGCTCGCTCTGCCCGCGGCCGCGGGCCACATCACCCGCGGGACGCGCGTGCCCAGGTAGAAGCGCGGCATCAGTGAAGAAGTGCGTGATGCCGTGCGCAGCAAGCGCCTTCTCGAGGCCGGGAGCGTACGCGCATTCCGGTAGCCAGATTCCGGTCGGATCCAACCCGGTGAGGCGGCGCGACGAGCGCCGACCGATTCGGAGCTGCGCGTCAACCGAAGGCCGATCGAGAAGTGGCAGGTAGCCATGGGTCGCCGCCGAGGTGAGGATCTCGACGTGCCCGGTCTTCGCGAGGCTGGCGAACGCGCCGACCAGGTCGCGGCCGAAGCGTCCTCGGTACGCCTCGCGCAGACGGCGGTAGGAGCCGACGTAGAAGTTCGCGAGCTCGGCGCGGCCCTGATCGGGCGCGTCCGTGAAACGGCGAACGTCCTTCTCCGCTCGCAGCACCTGATCGTCGATGTACTCGAGCGCGCGGACGTTGATGTCGCGGTCGGCGAGCTGCTCGATGAGGATCGGCGTGAGCCCGATGACGATTCGGTATGGAACGCCGGCGTCGCGGAGGTCGTGCAGAAGCACGAGCAGCGGGAGATATGTCCCGAGGACCGCCTCATGTATCCATTCCTCGCCATGCGGCCACCGGCCCGCGCCGCGGCAATAGGGAAGGTGCGAATGGAGCGCCAGGACGAATGTGCCCACGCTCGCATTCTGTCCCAGCGGCGTCGCGGCGGCTGGCAGGCGCGCCTTCGCGATTTTGTGCCGAGATCGTTTCGCGATCGCGCGCTAGGCCCCCTAACGTCGCGCGACCCTGGCCTCCCTGCTGCAGCGCTCGCTTGCCAGTCTCGGACCGAAGGTCCGGAGAGAAAAGAGGCGTCATATGCCGGCGGCCGTCACCGACCTTCCCACCGCGCTCCTCACCGGCCTCGCGGCCGGACTCGCGACTCTCATTTCGGCCATTCCCTCGATCCTCGGTGCCCTGCTGATCCTGCTGCTCGGCTGGATCATCACCGGCGCTCTGGCCGGAGCGCTCGCCCGAGCACTGCGCGCGGTCCGCGTCAACGCGGCAGCCGATCGCGCTGGAGTCACGCGCGTCCTTCAGCGCGCGCAGGTTCGCGCCGATGCCGCCGGCGTCATCGCCGGTGTCGTGAAGTGGTACCTGCGGCTCATCGTCATCCTCATGGCTGCGGACGCCGTCAAGCTCACCGCCGTGAGCACGATCGTCAACCAGATCCTTGCGTTCGTTCCGAACCTTCTCGTCGCGGTCCTCATCCTCGCGGCGTTCTCGTGGCTTGCAACGCTCGCACGCAATCTCGTGACCGCCGCGCTCGAGCCGACGATGCCGAACGCCAAGACCATCGGCGTTCTCGCGTACGGAGCGACGTTCGGCTTTGGGGTCCTGGCAGCGGCGACGCAGATCGGCGTCGCGGCGACACTCCTCAACATCCTGTTCATCGGGATCGTGGGCGCACTCGCGCTTGCCTTCGGGCTCGCCTTCGGCCTCGGTGGCCGTGAGGAAGCCGCGCGCATGTGGCGCGAGATGAATGGTGCTGTCGGAAACGTGGTGAAGGAAGGAGCGCCAGCCGCGGCCAACGCGTCTGGCAACGGCCGGCCGGTCGAGCGAACCGAGCACGCCATCAGGACGTAACCAGTACGCATTAATGAGCGCGGTGACAGCGCCGCCGGTCCCGGTAACGCACCGAGACCGGCGGCGCGCTATTACGTGAGCCTGCCTGAATTGACCACCTGATTGGGCGCGACTAGGCTCGGTTAGCCGTGCTAGCCGCACTCGCGGCGAGCCATCTGCTCGCGCAAGAGCAGGATTCGCGGCGGTCCGGGGCGGCTTCGTCCGCAGAGGGGGTTTGGAATGCTTCGATTCCCGCGATCTCTTGCCATCGTTTCGCTCGTCGCACTCCTTGTGGCTACGGCTTGTTCGTCGGGCGGGAACGCGCCTGGAACGGGGGCGTCCGGCAGCACGATCAACGTCATGTCGCTCTGGGGCGCCAGCGAGCAGGACAACTTCCAGAAGGTGCTCGACGCCTTCAAGACGAAGACTGGCGTAACCGCGAAGTACGAATCGATCCGCACGGACTACGCGACCACCCTTCAGACCCGTATCTCCGGCGGCAATCCGCCGGATGTGGCGATCATCCCGGGCATCGGCTTCCTGCGGCAGTTCGCGAAGCAGGGATCCCTCAAGAAGATCGCCGACCTTGGGCTCGACGTGAACGCCCTCAAGTCGAACTACCCACCGGGCATTCTTGAGATCGGTCAGGTCGATGGGACGCAGTACGCGATCATGGTGAAGTTCAACAGCAAGAGCACGGTCTGGTTCCGACCTGACAAGTTCAAGACTCTCGGTGTCACGGCGCCAACGGATTTCGCCGGCTTCACCAAGCTCCTCGGCGACATCAAGGCAAAGGGCCAGGCGCCCCTCGGGCTTGGAGCCGGCGACTCGTGGACGCTGACCGACTGGTTCGAAAGCGTCTACGTCCGGCAGGCCGGTCCCGACAAATACGACCAGCTCTTCAGCGGCAAGCTGGCCTGGACTGACGCGTCCGTCGCGACCGCCATCGACACGATGAAGCAGGCCCTCTCCGACCAGTACGTCGCAGGCGGCATCACGGCCGCCCTCGGACGCACCTTCACCGACGGGATCGGCCAGGTCTTCAGCACCAACCCGCAGGCCGTCGTCTACTACGAAGGCGGATTCGTGGGCGGCATCGCGACAGGGCAGACCAACACCGCCCTGAAGGTCGGCGACACGATCGACTGGTTCGACTTCCCGAGCATCAACAGCAACAAGTCGGTCACCATCGGTGGCGACGTCATCGCCGCCTTCACGACCAAGCCGGGCGTCAAGGAATTCATGCAGTACATGACGACAGCCGACGCCGGCTCGGTCTGGGCCGGAACCGGCGCGATCATCTCGCCGATCAAGTCCGTCCCGGCGACCGCGTATCCGAACGATCTCGCCAAGCGCGAGGCGGCACAGGTGGCGAACGCCTCGGCCGTCCGCTTCGACGGCTCCGACCTGCTTCCATCCGGCGGCGGGGACGACATGGGCGCCGCGCTACAGGACGCGCTCCGGGGCAAGACCGTCGACTGGGCGGGTTTCGAAACTCGAATGAAGGCAAAGTGGACATCGGAGAAGTGACCAGGCGCGTGACCTAGAAATCAACGGAGCGGGTGGGCATCAACGGATGGCCCACCCGCTCCGCTACGGACGGAGATAGATGGGGCTCGCGCCAACACCAGCGGTACCGGCTCAAAAGGTCTCCACCCCCGACCTCACGGCGGTGCGTCGTGCGCGCACACCCGAGGGGCCGAACTATGGAGCCGCGATCCTGTTCCTTTTCCCAGCCGCGATCCTTCTCGTCGTCTTTCTCTTGTACCCCTCCCTCTACACGATCCTGCTGAGCTTCAACCGCGGGCGTAACGGCGTCTTCGAGCAGTGGGTCGGTTTTGACAATTACGTCCGCCTCTTCACCGATCCAGACTTCATCAATCTTTCGACGTTCCCACCCTCCGGAGCGCTTTGGAACAATGTCCTCTGGATCGTCTTCTACACGAGCATCGTCATCTTCCTCGGGCTGATCATCGCGGTCGTCGCCGCGCGTGTGCGCTACGAATCGGTCATCAAAGCGATCGTCTTCATCCCGATGGCGATCTCGGCAACGGCCCTCGCTGTGATCTGGAAGTTCGTCTACTCGCCTGATGCAAACATCGGTTTGCTCAACGCCATTCTCGGCGCCTTTGGCGTGTCGCCGATCTCCTGGCTCGGCGACGAGAACCTCGTGAACTTCGCGCTCATCGCGGTCGGCATCTGGGGATCGGTCGGCTTCGCGACGGTGATCCTGTCCGCCGCCGTGAAGAGCATCCCGGCTGAGGTCATCGAGTCGGCGCGCGTCGAGGGCGCGAACGAGCGGCAGATCTTCTTCCGAATGATCCTACCGATGGTCAGCCTGCCCATCTCGGTCCTGGCCGTCACGCTCGTCGTCAACGTCATCAAGCTCTTCGACCTCATCTACGTGATGACGGCGGGCGGACCTGGCAAAGCGAGCCGCGTGATCGCGTTCACGATGTATCAGCAGGCCTTCCAGGCCGGGCAGTACGGCTACGGGTCGGCGGTCGCAGTCGTCATGCTGGTCGTACTCATCCCGATCATGATCTACAACGTTCGGCGCTTCCGAACCGGAGCGGTCACGTGAGCGTCCTCGCCGAAGCGATGGCCGGCTCACGTCCGCGGACACCAGCGGGCCGCCTCGTCGCAGCACTCAACCATTGGGCCATCCACGTCGCGCTGGGCCTCATCGGCCTGATCTGGCTCGTCCCGACTTTGGGACTACTGGTGACGTCCTTCCGGCCGCGCTCCGACATCCAGGCCACCGGGTGGTGGGACATCTTCAACCTCCACCTCACGCTCGAGAACTACAGGCAGGTGCTCGAAGCGCAAGGGATGCTCCCGGCTTTCATGAACACGGTCTTCATCGCTGTCCCGTCGACCGTGCTTCCCATCGCCATCTGCGCTCTCGCCGCGTATGCCTTCTCCTGGGTCCGGTTCCCGTTCCGCGACACCCTCTTCCTCATCGTGATCGCTTTCCTGCTGGTGCCGGTGCAGGTCGCCTTTATCCCCCTGCTCACGACAGCGACTGCCCTGGTGCCCGACCTCCAGCTCACCCGGGGCTATGTCGCCATATGGCTCGCCCACACCGCCTTCGCGCTCCCCTTCGGGATCTTCCTGCTGCGCAACTTCTTTATCACCCTGCCACCGGACATGATCGAAGCCGCGCGCATCGACGGCGCGTCGGATTTCCGGGTCTTCAGCCAGATCGTCGTGCCGGTGTCGGTCCCGGCGATCGCCGCGTACGGCATCTTCCAGTTCCTCTGGGTATGGAACGACCTCCTCATGGCCCTCGTGTTCGTGCAGGACTCGAGCAAGTACCCCATGACGCGCGCGATCCAGAACCTCCTCAGCCAGTACGGCACCGAGTGGCATCTTCTCGCGGCGGGCGCATTCCTATTGATGA
The DNA here is from genome assembly GCA_005889295.1 of Chloroflexota bacterium. Lineage (GTDB taxonomy): Bacteria > Chloroflexota > Limnocylindria > P2-11E > P2-11E > 3-1-20CM-2-70-9. The sequence continues at coordinate 49,943 of VBEY01000231.1, forward strand.
TCGTCCCGCTGATCGTCTTCTTCAGCCTCCAGCGCTACTTCGTCCAGGGCCTCCTCGCCGGCTCCATCAAATAGGTGCACGCCGTACCGATCACCGCGAAGAAAAGCATCGCGGACTACGCGGAAGTAATCGGCGAGAAGCACTACGAAGAGCTGCGCACCCTCGCGAAGGCCGCGAAAGGCCGCAGCATGCTGCACGTCAACGCCACCGCTTACGGCGGCGGTGTCGCGGAAATACTCCAAAACCTCGTCCCGCTGCTCCGGGACGCGGGCGTGGACGCGCACTGGGCAGTCTTGGACGCCCCGCCCGCGTTCTATGACATCACGAAGAAGATCCACAACGCCCTCCAAGGGATGAAGCTGGATCTCTCCGAAGCCGAAAAGAAGCTCTTTCTCGACGTTGGGCGCGAGAACGCGGCGCAGCTGACGGACGCCGACGTGGTCCTCGCGCACGACCCGCAGGCGGTCGCGCTGCATCACTTCGCGAAGGATCCGGGTCGCGCCGGGTGGGTCTGGCGCTGCCACATCGATCTGACTACCGCCCACCAGCCGGTGTGGTCCTTCCTCAAGCCGTTCGTCCAGGAGCACGACGCCTCGATCTGGACGATGCCTCAGTTCGTACGGCCTGACTTGAAACAGAAGGTGCTCATTCAGGCGCCGACGATCGATCCGTTCTCCGAGAAGAACCGCGACATGCCGATCGAAGAGGCGCGCGAGATCGTGCGCCGTTTCGACGTCGATCCTGGCCGGCCGATCCTCCTGCAGGTCTCGCGCTTCGATCCGTGGAAGGACCCGCTCGGCGTGATCGACGCATACCGAATCGTGAAGAAAGAGGTGCCTGGCGTCCAGCTCGTCATGATCGGTTCGCTCGCCGACGACGACCCCGAAGGCCAGGAGTACTTCGACCGGACAAAGAAGCACGCGGGCGGCGACAAGGACGTCTTCCTCTTCACGAACCTCGACGGCGTCAAGGACCGCGAGGTGAACGCGTTCCAGCGCGCGTCCACGGTGGTGGTCCAGAAGTCGCTCCGCGAAGGGTTCGGCCTCGTCGTCGCGGAAGGGCTGTGGAAGGGCATCCCGGTCGTCGCGGGCAAGGTCGGCGGCATCGTCATCCAGATCCAGGACGGCGTGTCGGGGTACCTCGTCTCGAGTCCCGAGGAATGCGCCGCGCGCTGCCTCGACCTGCTGCGCGATCCCGGTCTCCGGAAGCACATGGCCGCGGCGGGACGAGAGCACGTGCGCGAGAACTTCCTCATCACTCGCGACCTGCGCGACCAGCTCGGGCTCGTGGCGACGCTCGCGAAGGTCGGCCAGACCCAATAGCTAGCATCGCCGCCGTGGGCGATGCGCTCTTCGAGATAGACCCCGACATCCGTGTCGCGCGAACGCTCCCCGCGCGCGTCTACTCCGATCCGGAGATCTTTCGGCTCCAGCGCGAGCGGCTCTTCGCGCGCACCTGGCACTACGCCGGTCACGCAGACCTGGTCAAGGTCGCGGGCCAGGTCTACCCGTTCACGCTTCTTCCGGGCGTGCTCGATGAACCTCTGGTTCTCACGCGCGATTCAAGCGACCGGATCCACTGCCTTTCGAACGTGTGCACGCACCGCGGGACTGTGGTGGTCGAGGGCGCGGGGGTGGAGCAACAGCTACGGTGCCGCTACCACGGCCGCCGCTTCGCGCTGGATGGCCGCTTTCATTCGATGCCTGAGTTCGAGCAAACCGCGAACTTCCCCGCGAAGACGGACGATCTGACAGAGGTCCCGCTTGGGCTTTGGGAGCGCTTCCTGCTCGTCGCGCTGGCACCGAGCGCGCAGATGTCGATCGCCGCGATCTTCGCGCCACTTGTCGCTCGGCTCCATCAGCTTCCGTTCGCGGAGCTCACGTTCGACGTCCTGAGCGCACGGGACTACCTCGTGAACGCGAACTGGGCGCTCTACATCGACAACTACCTCGAGGGCTTTCACATCCCATACGTGCATTCGAGCCTCGCCACGACGCTCGACTACGGGGAGTACACCGTCGAGCTCCAGCGCTTATCCGTCCTGCAGCTCGGCATCGCTAAGCCTGGCGAACCCGCATTCGCGCTCCCGCGCGAGCACCCCGATCACGGACGCGCCGTCGCCGCGTACTACTTCTGGCTCTTCCCGACGACGATGTTCAACGTGTACCCGTGGGGCGTCTCGGTGAACGTCGTCACGCCCCTCGCCCTCGACCGGACGCGCGTCTCGTTCCTCCCATTCGTCTGGGACGCGAGCAAGCGCGACGCCGGAGCGGGCGCGGGTCTCGATCGCGTCGAGCGGGAAGACGAGGCCATCGTCGAGTCGGTGCAGCGCGGCGTACGCTCGCGGCTGTACGAGCGCGGACGTTACTCACCCGCCCGGGAGACCGGCGTACACCATTTCCACCGACTGCTCGCCGAGTTCATGTCCGCGACGTAGCACATCAGTAGTGAGGCGCCGCGCGGTTTGCGCGGCGCCCCTCTCATTCAGAAAGCGCTTGCTCAGGAGTGCTCGTCTTCCTCGTCGTGCTCGTGGTCAAAACCCTCGTTCGGATGCCCGAGGTACGGAAACTCGTCAAGGTATGGCTTCTCGCCGGCCTTCGGCGCGGCGTTGGAGGTCCCGTCGGTCAGAAGTCCCGCGGCGGCGTCGGCCTTGAAGTCGGACCGCACCAGCGGCAGCGTCACGCCCGCGACAGCCCGGAGTTCGATCGCGACGACGTTGTCGGCAACGCGCCTCCCATTCGGGAACCCCGCGAGGTCGCCACCCAGGAGACCAAAGGGGCTCGGGTCGCTTTTCTTGGGCGGGATCGCCATATTGAGGCGGAGCATGTCCGCGATCCGCGGACCCGTGAAGTTCTGGAAGCCGGCGATGATCCCCGACGGGAGCCCGGTCGCGAGGATCGCGACGAGGTCGGCACGTGGCCGGTCGGCGGCCGCGGTCGTCGTCAGCAAAGTCTTGAGATTGGCGAACACGCCCGGATACAGCACCGGCAGCAGGTTCTGCAGCTCGGGGTTCTGGTAGTAAGGCAGGAAGTCTGAGTCGCGGTGCGGCTCGCGCGCGTTCCAGCGATCCTTGCGGCCCACCGGAATGATGACCTCGTTGATGAGTGGGTTGCCCAGGCGCGACACCTGGGTCCACCCGCCGGCGGAAGTGCGCTGGCCCTCGTCGGTCTGCACCGAGCCGCGTTGCCGGCTCGCGGTCGCCCACACGCCGATCACCGACTTCGCGTCCTTGACGTCAGTCGGCATGGATCCGTCCCGGGTGAGGTCGGTCTTCGGGACCTGGATCGCGATCGTGTGCACGTTGTAGCCCTTCGTACCGTCCTGGCCGCCGGCCATCGGCAGGGGGATGAGGTGAAGGTTCTGGAACGGGCGAAGGGCACCGAGATCGAAGATCGAGCCGAGATCCACGAAGAAGCCTTCATCGCGCTGGCCGGCGAAGACCTTTACTCCGTCGGGCAGCATGCGGATCGCGGCGTTCGCGAGGTTCGCGTAATTGGGGGTCGATCGCGGGCCGATCCGCACCGGTGGGCTAACGATGTTGCGTCCGAGGACCGTCCTGCGCCAACCGTCGTCGTCCCCCTCGTCGCTCCGCACCGCGCGCGTCACCGAATAGATCTGACGCACGTTCCATGAGGGGCTGCCCAGCGAGTCGATCGGTCCGGTGTTGTAGAGGAACGTCTCGGGGTTGGTTACGCGTGTCCGGAAGCGAAACTGGTACACGACGTCGGCCATGGCGTCACCGTCGTTGTCGATCTTGACCTCGTACAGCACGTCGTCGCCGAACTGGTAGAAGTTCGGCCCACCCGCCGGCTCCTCGAGCGGGATGTAGTTGGCGAGGATCGTCACCTTGGAGCTGTCGACGGGATCCACGAATGCGTAGAGGTCGGTGTTGTCGGCGACAGGGTCCTTGGAGATCTCGGGAGCTTCACGATGCGACGACATCGGTGGCCTCCCTGGCGATGGCGATGAGTCGCGAGACGAGTCCCGAGTCGCGGCGAACAATCTCGCGCGTCCCGACCATCACCACGAGCTCGCCCCTTCGTGCGTCGCTGACGTACGCGACGATGGGCTCGGCGGTCGCGTCGTTCGCCAGGACGGCTCCTCCGCCGATCCCGCGCGCCGCGGCGAGGAGTCCCATCGCGGCCGTGCCGGCCGCCGCCGCCTTTATGACCGTGCGACGTGAATGCGTGGACGTCAGAACTTTTCGCGTCATGTCTTCCTCCCGAAACGGCGAGTGCCGATCCGGCCGGGAGATACGCGAGGAGAAGCGCAAATGGATCACCGCACGTACGCTCGGCGCGATGGACCGCAAAATCCGGTTCGCGACACAGAGCGGTGGTCAGCCGACCGGCGCCGACTGGCTCGATCGGGCGAAGCGACTCGAAGACATCGGGTACGCAACGATCTCCATGCCGGATCACATGGTGGGCGGCGCGTGGAGCAACCTGCCCGCGCTCGGCGCGGCGGCGGCGGTCACGACCAGGCTCCGCCTCGGAAACCTCGTCCTCGACAACGATTTCCGCAACCCCGTGGTGCTCGCGCGCGAGTACGCGACGCTCGACGTGATCTCGAACGGCCGCGTCGAGGTCGGCCTTGGCGCGGGCTGGTACGACCGCGATTACCGGAGCACGGGCATTCGGTTCGACCGCGGCCGGGTCCGAGTCGCCCGGCTCGCCGAGGGCGTGACGCTCATGAAGCGCCTGTTCACGGAGGACGAAGTGACCTTCGAGGGCACCTATTACCGGACCTCCCAGTCGGAGTGCCGGCCCAAGACCGTGCAGCAGCCGCGGCCGCCGTTTCTCATCGCGGCGGGCGGTCCACAGATCCTCGAGCTTGCCGGCCGGGAGGCTGACATCGTCGCGGTGATCGCGCCCGGCGCCGGAGTGCGGCCGCCCGCGCCGGACGACGTCGCGGCCACCGGCGTGCGGAGACAGCTCGATCTCGTTCGCGCGGCAGCCGGCGCGCGCTTCGCCGAGATCGAGCTCAGCTGCTTCGTCGACGTCACGCTGACCGACGATCGCGAAAAGACGATCGCTGAGCTCGCCGAGAAGGGGAACGTCGACCCGGCCGTCCTCGGTTCCTCGGTGTATCGCGGCATCGGGACGCTCGACCAGATCCGCGAGCACATCGTTCGGGTCCGGCGCGAGACGGGCATTACGTACTTCTGCCTGCGGGGGCCGCACGTGGAGGAGCTGGCGCCCGTGGTGAGAGACCTCGCAGGCACTTAGCGCTCGCTCGCCCGGCCTAGACTCGGGCGATGGCCGACCTCGCGATCGTCGCATTCGTCCTCGTCGGGGCAGTCATCGGCTTCTCAAAGGGGTTCGTCCTGCCGCTCGTGGCGGCGGGCGGGGCGCTCATCACCACGACGTTCCTC
>VBEY01000174.1 GCA_005889295.1 Chloroflexota bacterium
CGCTCGCCTCGCGCGCCGGCGCCGCGTACGTCGCCGACGCCGAAGCCGCAGCCCGCGCGCTGGCGGACCGCGCGCGCCCCGGCGATCTCGTGCTCGTGCTCGGGGCCGGAGACATCCGTCCCGCGGGCATCCGGCTCCTCGAGCTTCTGCGCGAGCGGGCCGCGGTTTGACCATCGCGACGTTCGGCGCGCGCGACGTGCCACTTGCCCCCCACACCTCGCTGCGAATCGGCGGGCCCGCCGACTTCTTCCTCCGCGTCGCGACCGAGAAGGATCTCCTGGAGGCGATACAGGTGGCGCGGGAGAACGAGCTCCCGGTGTTCGTCCTCGGCGGCGGCACAAACCTGCTCGTCGCCGATCGCGGCATCCGTGGAGTGGTGCTGCAGAACGCCTTTCGCGAGTCCAGCGTCGACGGTGAGATCGTGACCGCCTCATCGGGCACCGAGCTCGCGCACGTCGCTGCGGTCGCGGCGCGCTCCGGGATCGAGGGCCTCGAATGGATGGCGACCGTTCCCGGCACGGTCGGCGGCGCCGTCCACGGCAACGCCGGCGCCTTCGGCAGCGAGACCGCCGACGTCCTTGTCGACGCCGAGCTCGTCGATATGAACGGCGACAGGTGGACGGCGAAGGTCGAGGAGCTCGGTTACGCGTATCGGACGAGCACGCTCCAGGGCACGCCGATCGTCTGCGTTCGCGCCCGTTTCCGCGGGCGGGGCGGGGATCGCGCCAACGCGGTGAAGCGAATCAAGGAGATGGCCAACGAACGCATCAAGAAACAGCCGCTGGCGCAGCCCAACACCGGGTCGATCTTTCGCAACCCGCCCGGCGACTTCGCCGGCCGCCTCATCGAGGCCGCCGGCCTCAAGGGGCGCGCGATCGGCGGCGCGATGGTGAGCCCCAAGCACGCGAACTTCATCGTGAACGCGAATGGCGCGACGGCCAGCGATGTCCACGCGCTCATGACCCTCGTGCAACGAGAGGTCGCCAAGCGGTTCAACGTGAAGCTCGTTCCCGAGGTCGAGCTGGTGGGGGAATGGTGAAGGCCGGGAAAATCCGAGTCGGCGTGTTGACCGGCGGCGCGTCGGCCGAGCGCGACATCTCGCTCGCGACGGGCGCGCAGATCGCGGCAAGTCTCGACTCGAACCGCTTCGAGGTGGTGCTGCTCGACCCCCTCGCCTTCATGGCCCGCAATCCCGAAATCACGGCGGAGCAGCGCGAGCAGGCACAGCGCCTCATCACAGGCGGCGGACAGCTCGATCCCATGCACCAGCTGCCGCGCGGCCTCGAGAAGCAGATCGAGAGCGCATCCCGTGCGCTCGTTCCGGCCACGCGGGTGATGGCGAACGTGGAGCCGATCGACGTCGTGCTCATCGCGCTCCACGGGACCTGGGGCGAGGACGGACGCATCCAGGGGCTGCTGGACACCATCGGCGTCCCGTACACCGGTTCCGGTGTGCTCGCGTCGGCGCTCGCCATGGACAAAGAGGTCGCCAAACAGGTCCTCGCGGCAGCGGGCCTCGATGTGCCCCGCGGCGTCGTCGTCACCGGCACAACAAAGTCCGACCTAGAGCTGGCGACCTCCGTCGGACTACCGGCTTTCGTAAAACCCGTCGCGAGTGGGTCAAGCGTCGGAGCTTCCATCGTCGCTCAGGCCGCCGACCTGCCACCCGCCATCAGCCTCGCACTGAAGTACGACTCGCGTGCGTTGGTAGAGGAGCAAATAACAGGGGGCCGCGAGCTGACCGTCGCGGTCATCGGGAACGATGACCTCACCGCGTTGCCGGTCATCGAGATCCTGACGAAACGCGCTTTCTTCGACTACAGCGCGAAGTACGACGCCGGCGAGAGCGAAGAGGTATGCCCGGCCGATATTCCGCCGGACGCCGCCAAGCGCGCGCAGGACCTCGCGGTGCGCGCGCACCGCGCGCTCCACTGCCGCGGCATGTCGCGGCTCGATCTCATGTGGTCCAAGGACCGCATGGTCGCGCTCGAGGTGAACACGATTCCGGGCATGACCGCGAACAGCCTCCTGCCCAAGGCAGCGCGCGCAGCGGGCATCAAGTTCGGCGATCTGCTCGAGCGTTTCATCGACTGGGCCCTCGAAGACGCACGCCGGCGGGCGCGCTGAGCTCTCGAGCCCGCTCGCGACCCCGGCGGCTCCGGCCGCCACGTCGCCCGGCCGACTTCGATCGCGTGGTCGCAGGGGTGACCGCGGTGGCGTGCGGCGCCGCGATCGTCGCCGCGGCGATGGGACCCTACTGGCGGATACGCGACGTCGCCATCGAAGGCGCGCATCACGTCGCCGTCGACGCGGTCGTGGTCACGAGCGGACTTCTTGGGTCGCAGGCTTTCACCGCGAGCTCCGCGCGCGCCCGCGATCTCCTGGTGCACCTGCCGGCGGTGCGCGACGCCTCTATCGAGATCCGGATCCCCGATCGAGCGCGGGTGGTCGTGACCGAGCGGGTCGCGATCGCGCGGTGGGCATCCGCCACGAGCGGCGCGGAGTGGTTCGTCGACGCCGACGGCGTCCTCTTCTCGTCGATCGATCCGCGCGGCGCGCCCGATCTGCGCATCACCGACGAGCAGCGGTCGCGGCAGGCTGGCGATCGGCTCGATCCTGCGCTCGTCGATGCCGCGACGAAGCTCGCGCGGCTCGGGCCGCAGGAGCTGCGACCGGACGCGACCTCGCCGCGAGTCGTACTCGCGGCCGGTGCGACCGGTTTGGTTTTGCGTGTCGCCGCGGGGTGGGAGATCCGCTTCGGCGGCGCGGAGCGCATCGACGACAAGATCGCGCTCGTCCGCAGATTCCTGCGGGACAACCCGCAGCGAAAGCTAGACTACGTCGACGTGCGCAGCCCGGATCAGATCGTCTTCAGTCCAAGCTAGGTGCTGCTTCCGCTCCTCGGTCTCGTTGCCGGGGTGCTTTTGGGTCTGGCGCTTCGCTTCAACCTCCCGATCGAGTGGGCGCGCTACACAGCGGTCGGAATCCTCGCTGCGCTGGACTCGTTGCTCGGCGCGGCGCGGGCCGAGCTCGAGGGACACTTCGATACCCGCATCTTCCTGTCGGGCTTTTACACAAACGCGCTCCTCGCGGCGGGCCTCACCTTCCTCGGCGACCGCCTCGGGATCGACCTCTATCTGGTGGCGCTCTTCGCCTTCGGCTGGCGGATCTTCCAGAACGTGGCGGTCATCCGCCGCCACTTCCTCTAAATGCGGTGGCCGAATCGGTTAAGTTGCCGCTATCGCGGCAAGCGGAGAGGGGTTGAAGGGGATACTTCCCCTGCAATGATCGGAGTGAGTCATGGCTGAGCAAACGGTGCTCGTCGCCATCGACATCGGCACGACGAAGGTCTGCGTCCTGATCGGAGAGATGGCCGCCCGCGGTGGGGTCGATGTCATTGGGATCGGTCAGGCGGCGTCGGACGGTCTCCGCAAGGGTGTGGTGATCGACATCGACCGCACCGTCCAGTCGGTGGCCAGCGCCGTCGAGGCGGCCGAGCGGATCTCTGGGCTCAAAGTGAGGTCGGCCTTCGTCGGCATCTCGGGGAGCCACATCAGCTCGCAGAACTCGAGAGGCATGGTCGCGGTCTCCGGCTCCTCGCGGCATGACGTCGACCGTGGCGACACGGTGCGGGCCATCGAAGCGGCGCGGGCGGTGTCGATACCGAATACGCGGGAGATCCTGCACGTGGTCCCACGCGGTTACGTCGTCGACGGCCAGGAGGGCGTTCGCGACCCGATCGGGATGACCGCGGTACGTCTGGAGGTGGAGACGCACATCGTCACCGCGTCGTCGACCAGCGTCCAGAACCTGACGAAATGCGTCCAGCGCGCCGGGGTCGAGATCGACGAGCTTGTCCTTGCGCCAATGGCGACGGCGGAGGCCACCCTGAACGACGAGGACCGCGAGCTGGGCGTCTGCCTCGCCGACATCGGCGGCGACACGACCGACGTCGCGATCTTTCAGGACGGCTCGATCTCGCACTGCGCGACCATCCCGATGGGCGGTCGGAGTGTCACCGCGGACCTCGGCATCGTGCTCCGGGTGACCCCCGACGTGGCCGAGAGCGTGAAGTTCCGCTATGGCTCCGCCGTTCCCATGAACGTGGACCCCGACGAAGTCCTGCAGGTCACCTCGATCGGCGAGGAAAGCTCGCACGGGGTGACCCGCCGGCATATCGCCGAGATCGTGGAGTCGCGCGTGAGCGAGATCTTCAAGTTCATCGGGGCCGAGATCGAGGCGGCAGGCGCGACGAATCGGCTGCAGGCGGGCCTCGTCTTGACCGGAGGTGGCTCGCTCCTGAACGGCGTGCAGCGCGCCGCCCGCGACCAGCTCGGCATGAGCGCCCGCATCGCGGGGCCGACCGGCCTTGGGGGCCTCACCGACCAGATCGCGACCCCGCCCTACTCCGCGGCGAGCGGCCTTCTCCTCTGGGGCGCGCGCAATTGGCCGTCTGAAGAGGATCGTGCCAGCGGTCGAGCCCTGGAGGGCGTGACCTCGCGCATCGGAAAGATCTTCAAAGGCCTCATGCCCTAAGCGGACGAATCACAAATCCCGCTCGCCAAACGTTGAGTTTGCGGACTATAGTCAGCGCGCGAACTGAATAGCCATGAGCGCACCGCTAGGGGAGGGGCAGCGGCATGGACATCATGGAGGCTTACCCATGCCCCTCCGAAGCGACATCGAGAACTTCGCGCTCATTAAGGTCGTCGGTATAGGCGGCGGCGGTTCGAACGCCGTAAATCGGATGATCCGCGCCGAGCTCCTCGGCGTCGAGTTCATCGCCGTCAACACGGACGCGCAGGCCCTCCTGCTGTCCGACGCGCCGCACAAGCTCCGCATCGGCGACAAGGTCACCAAAGGCCTTGGCTCGGGCGCCGACCCCGTGGTCGGGCGCAAATCCGCCGAGGACGACAGTGAGAAGCTCTACGAGGCCCTAAAGGAAGCGGACATGGTGTTCGTCACCGCCGGCATGGGTGGCGGGACCGGCACCGGCGCCGCCCCGATCATCGCCGAGATCGCCAAGGATGTGGGGGCGCTGACCGTCGCCGTGGTCACGAAGCCGTTCAGCTTCGAGGGCGCGAAGCGACGTCTCCTCGCCGAGCAGGGCATCGCCGAGCTCGTGGACAAGGTCGACACGCTCATCACGATCCCGAACGATCGCCTGCTGCAGGTCGTCGAGAAGAAGACCAGCATGGTCGACGCGTTCCGCATCGTCGACGATGTCCTGCGGCAGGGCGTCCAGGGCATCAGCGACCTCATCACGGTCCCCGGCCTCATCAACCTCGACTTCGCCGATGTGAAGACGATCATGACGAACGCGGGGTCCGCCCTGATGGGCATCGGTCACGGCTCGGGCGAGTCGCGTGCCGCCGACGCCGCGCGCCAGGCGATCATGTCGCCGCTCCTGGAGCAGTCCATCGATGGCGCACGTGGCGTGCTCTTCACGATCACCGGCGGTCCCGACCTGACGCTCTTCGAGGTCAACGAGGCCGCGGAGATCATTCACGCGGCAGCCGACCCCGAGGCCAACATCATCTTCGGCGCGGTCATCGACGAGCGGATGGGTGGCGAGGTGAAGATCTCGGTGATCGCGACCGCGTTCGAGCAAGCTCGCGCGGTCCGGAGGCTCGAGGGCCCGACGTACAAGCGGCAGGCACCTTCGGTCGAGCAACGGTCCGCGGCGATGGCCGCTCCGGTCGCGCCCGCGCCCGTCGCGCCCAGACCAGAAGAGCACAAGAAATATGCCGCCGACGATCTCGAGGTTCCAAGCTTCCTGAGGCGCCGCTGAACTGAGCGGCGGTCCGTCCGCCGCTCCCGCTGCTTGGCATGTCGGCTGCATCCCCATGGCCAAACGACATGAATTTTCGAGATGGGGGTGCGCACATGGTGCGGGAAGGTGCCACCGTCCGCGAATCGTGGACGGCGTGGCCGGTGTTTTGGACTCCAGTGATCGTCGGGGCCCTCGCCTCGGTGGTCGCGGTCGTTCTCTTTGGCGTGATCGGCACCGCGGTCGGGTCGTGGAAGGCCGGTAACGAGGGTCGCGTCACCGACTTCAGCGGCATTGGACGCGTGGCGGTCGCGTACGCAGTCTTCGCTTCCTTCTTCGCTTTTGTGATCGGCGGATGGGTCACGGCGCGGATCGCCGGCATCCGTCGCGCCGAGCCCGCGATCTTGCATGCGGCCATCGCGTTCCTCGTCGCGACCGTCGTGTTGCTCACGTTGGCCAGCTTTGGCGGGGCGGTATTCAACGGGTGGTACGTCGGCTTAGCGCCCGCACCCGCGGTGCCGACCCCCGCCGGTCAACCGATCGACCCGAGCGTGGCGAAGGCCGCGGCAGCCGGTGCCGCCGCGGCGGCGGTCGCGATCCTGCTCGGCCTCGTCGGCAGCGTCGTCGGGGGCTGGATGGGCTCGGGCGAGCGGATGGATTTCAGCTTCCGCGAGCGTGAGGGGGTGCGCATGACGCGCCCGACCGGCGACCGGACCACACGGATGTAAAGGAGGTAGCGAGATGATCCTCATCCTGCTCTGGCTTCTTGGCGCGCCGCTCGCGCTGATCATCATCCTGTTCCTGCTCGGCGTCGGGCACTAATCAACCCCTCGCATAGGTAGACATACCCACACGTTCTTCCGACCACTAGATTTAGTGGCTCGAAGTCCCATATCTTGTGTCGGTGAAGTGCCCCGGCTGCGGCAACCCGGACACGCGCGTCATCGACTCGCGCGAGGCTGAGGACGGCGACTCGATCCGCCGTCGCCGTGTGTGCGATCGCTGCGAGGAGCGTTTCACCACCTTCGAGCGAAGCGAGTCAGCGCGTATTCAGGTCCTGAAGCGAGACGGCAGCCGCCAGGAGTTCGATCGCCGAAAGCTCGCGAGCGCGATCGGAAAAGCTGCTTCAAAAGGACTCTCCGGCGATGAGATCGACCGGCTCATCGACGAGCTCGAGGCGAGCGTCCGGCAAAGCGGGGCATCCGAGATCCCGTCCGGACGGATCGGCGAAATGGTGCTTGAGCGCCTCGCCGAACGCGACCCGCTCTCATACCTTCGCTTCAAGATCGTCTACTCGCGCCTCGAGGACATCGACGCGCTGTATGAGGAGCTCGCGTCGCTCGTGCGCATCCGCCAGGAGGCACGCGATCGACGCGTCGCGGAGCAGATCACGTTGCCCATCGCCGAGCCCGTTGTCGCCGGCCCGCCGCGCCGCCGTCGGCGATAAGACTCGGGCTACCGCCCTCCCTGTGACGCCGTGCTCGCGCTGACTGGACCGAACCCCGGCATACTCGATCGCCGTGGTCCTCTCCGATCGTGACATCCGCGCCGCGATCGATGCCGGCCGGATCGGGATCGATCCGTTCGATCCGAAGTGCGTCCAGCCGGCCTCGGTCGACATTCGTCTCGACCACCGCTTTCGTGTGTTCCGCTCGAGCCGGCACGCCTTCATCGACCTGGCGCGCCCGCTTGACGACATCACCGAGCTGGTCCAGGTCCCGCCGAAGACGCCGTTCATCCTCCATCCCAACGAGTTCGTCCTCGGCTCGACGCGCGAGCGCATCCGCCTCCCTGACGACATGGTCTCGCGTGTCGAAGGAAAGAGCTCGCTCGGCAGACTCGGGCTGCTGATCCACAGCACGGCCGGATTCATCGATCCGGCGTGGGACGGTCACATCACGCTCGAGCTCTCGAACGTGAACACGATCCCGATCACCCTGTACGCGGGGATGCGGATCGGCCAGCTGTCCTTCTTCCCGCTTTCCAGCCCCGCGGAGCGGCCGTACGGGTCACCTGAGCTCGGCTCCTCGTATCAGGGGCAGACCGGGCCGACCCCGTCCCGCTACCGGCTGGACGTCTAGGGATCGTGTGCGGCCCCTGCCTTCTGAACGAATACATCAGAGCCTTTATCACCGTGCTCTACTGGGCGCTCGCGGGCGCCATCTTCGTGCGGGTCATGCTTTCGTGGATCCCGAACGTGCGCCTGCCGTTCGGGGTCGGTGAGTTCGTGTGGAACGTCAGCGAGCCGATCCTCGCCCCGATCCGGCGGGCTATGCCGTTCTTCGGCGGGATCGACTTCTCGCCGTTCGTCGCGCTCATCGCGATCCAGATCGTGTCGAGCCTGCTCCTGAGCGTCCTTCCGCCGGCCGTCTAACCGGGTGGGCGAGCGCATCAAGATCGCGGTGCGCGTTATCCCACGGTCCAAAGCCGATCGCGTGGACGTCGTGCGGGCCGGGAGGCTCGTCCTCCGCGTCGCGGCGCCGCCCGAAGCGGGTGCCGCCAACCGGGCGGCGCAGGCGCTCTTGGCGGCGGCGCTCGGCCTGCGGACCGCGGACGTCCGGCTGGAACAGGGGAGCATGTCGCGCGACAAGACCCTCAGCCTGCCCAGAAGCGCCCAGGCCGCGCTCGCCGGTCTCTACAGATAGCGCGACCGCCGGCGCGATATGAAATAGGAGCGCAGGCTAGGGCGTACAGAGGGGGAATGGCCGCGAGTGTTGCCCTGCGCATCGATCTGCCGGTCTTCGGGGTGACCTCGCCGGTGACGTTCGCGGACGGCGTGCGCGACCACCAGGACGAGGTCTACGGCGTGGCCCTCCGCATCACGGGCGATCGCGACGCGGCGCTGGACGTGGCCAGCTCGACCTTCCTCAAGGCGTACCGCGCCTTTGACCGATTCGATCAGACCAGACCCCTTCGCCACTGGCTGCTGCGGATAGCGACGAACGAAGCGATCAGCTATGTCCGAAAGCGAGGGCGCGAGCTGCGCCGCACTGTCGACGTCGAGGAGGCGACGGCGCTCCCGGATTCGAAGGCCGCGCCTGACACCGAGTCGATGGCTCGCGAGGAACGCGAGCGGATTCGCGCCGCGGTGAGTCTTCTGCCAGAGCTCTACCGCGTCGTCATCGTGCTTCGTTACTTCAACGAACTCAGCGTGGACGAGATCGCGC
>VBEY01000175.1 GCA_005889295.1 Chloroflexota bacterium
CGGCGGCGTGCTCGGAGAGGGCGAGCTCGACGACTGCTTGGTCGAGTGCCCGCGGCACGGGGCGCGATTCGATCTCTTGACGGGCGAGGTCCGCGCGCTCCCCGCGGTATTTCCGGTCAATGCCTACCCGGTCCGGGTGGTCGACGGTGTCGTCATGGTCGATGTCGGAGTACCGACGAAAGAGCTCGAGATCGGCTGATCGCGCGAATAACTACTAGGCGG
>VBEY01000176.1 GCA_005889295.1 Chloroflexota bacterium
CGATCGCCAGTCGCCTGCGACCGTACTCATGTTCGCGTTCGTCTTCGGGGTCCTCGCGCAGTTCCTCTTCTACCGATCGCCGCTCGGCATCAACGTTGGTGCCGCGGCTGTGGTCGTCCTCGCGGTAGCCTGGCGCTTGCGGCCACCGGGCGCGCGGATCGATCGGCTCGATCGATGGATCGCGCCAGCGGCGCTTGTCTTCGCATTCCTCCCGGCCCTGCGTGTCGACCTCATGCTGCTGCTGTTCGACATCCCCGCCACGCTCGTCCTTGTCACGATGGCCGCGGTCTCTTTCGCCGGTGTGCCTCTGACCCGCCGAGCCGTGGACCTGCTCGTCATCCTCGGACTCGTGGTCGTGGGCCGGATCGTCGCCGGTGGGGCGCTGCTGCTCGCAGCGCTACCCGACCTGGGTCGGCCGCTTGCGCGCCGGACCGGAGGGCGGATCGTTTCGGTGGGCATCGGGATCGCGCTCGCTTTTCCGTTTCTCGTCGTATTCGCGCTGCTCTTCGCGAGCGCGGACGCGGTCTTCTCGAGCGCGATCACCAACGTCTTTGATTTCCGCAAGTGGTCGATCGGCGAGCTCATCGGTCGCATCCTGCTCGCGGCGGTCTTCGCCTGGGTCGCGGGAGGGTTGTTCCTTATCGCGGGGCGCGCGACCGAGGCTCCGGCGTCCCCCGTCCTGGCGCGCCTTCGCGGTCTCCTGAGCTCCACCGCCGGCACGACGACCCTCCTCGCCGTCGACGCGCTCTTTCTCTTCTTCGTCGGCCTGCAGGTCGCGTATCTCTTTGGTGGGATCGATACCCTCAACGCGACGGGGCTCACGTACTCGAGTTACGCGCGTCGCGGGTTCTTCGAGCTCATCGCCGTCGCCGCGCTCGCCGGCGGTCTCTTATTCACCACGGAGCTCGTCGTGGCCAGACGGACCCGGCTCTACGTCGCCGCCGCCCTCACTCTCGCCGTGGCGACGCTCGTGATCGTCGTGTCGGCCGCGTACCGCATGCAGCTCTACCAGCTCGCCTATGGGTGGACCGAGCAACGGTTCTACGCGCTCGCCGGGATCGCGTGGCTCGGGGCGGGCGGAATCTGCGCGGCTGTCCTCATCTGGCGTGACGCAACGAGGTGGCTGCTCCATGCCGCGGGACTCGTCGGGCTCGCAGTCGCGGTCGCCATCAATCTCGTGGGTCCGAGCGCGTTCGTTGCTCGGCAGGACCTCGAGCGGGTCGTCGATCCGAGCGGTCTGCCCGCTGACGCGTACCGCGGGCTCGACGCCTACTACCTGGCGACGCTGGGTGACGGCGCGATACCGACGCTCGTCGAGTTCCTCCCGCGTCTGGGCGCGTCCGATCGTGCGGACCTGGGTTCGGCTCTCCGGACGTTGGCGCTCGAAGGCCGTGACCTCGAGCCGGTCCCGCTTTCCGGCGTGAGCCTCGACCGCGAGCGCGCTCGCCAGGCGCTACTCGCCGCCGCCGACGAGCTGCGTAGCTATCCGCCCTTCCGCGGGGGACGCTTTTCGTCGCGACCGTGATCCGGGTCGCGGCCGCCGCGATCTGCGTGCTGGTTGGCCTCTACTGGCTATCGGTCGGCTACGCCGGCTCCACCAGCGGAGGGGGATTCCGGCTTCTCGTCGCGATCTTTACGTGCGTGTGGGTCGGCGCCGCCATCTATCCATTAGTCCCGCGCGGTTTCGGAGTCGCCGTGGCTTGGGTGTTCCCGGCCGTCGCACTCAGCCTTGCGGTTTACGCCGCCGCCGGCCCATGGCTCCTGAGCCTGTGGATCCACGCCGACTTCGATCGGTATGCGTGGGTCATCCACCAGGGCGATCCGTGCAGTGGGATGGGTGGCGGCCCGGGCATGCTCTGGGTGTTCGGCACCTCCTGGCTGGCGGCGGTTGGGGCAGTTGTGTACGCGGGGACGTCGCGCTTGAGCGCCCCGCATGTCGTGGGCGGGCTTGGCCTCGGCGCGGCGCTGCTCGGCGCGACCGCCGCCGCGATGTTCCCGAATCCCGCCGTCTTCGCGCGCGTCCTCGGCTGCATCTAGCACGGCCTCGCGGTCAGCGGTGGCGGAGCAGCGAGAGGCCTTTTCCCGTCGCGATCGTGTTGTAGCCCTGCGCCTCGAGCGCCGCGACTTCGGCGAGGTGCTTCGCCTCGTTTCGGTTCACGCTCGGATCGGCGTAGTCGAGGATCACGTACTCCGCGCCGCAGGGGTCGAGGCCGTTCAGGTGATAGTTCAGGCGGCGCTCTGGTACCTGCGTCGTGAAGAAGTCGCGGGACGAGATCGATGCGTCCACCGGTATCGTCGCGACCGCCGCGAGGAACGGTTCGTATCGCGCCTCCCGTACGAGGATCGATCCCTCAGCGGGCGCGCGGTCCGGGTTGCCGCGGAGAAACGCATCGCTGAAGCCCGGTGTAAAGGGAATGGCACCGAAGGCGAGCGACATCGCGATCGTCGCGAGGAGCGCCGCTCCGGTCAGCCGGCGGCGGAGCCGGCCCCTCTGGGACAGTGTCGCAAAGCCGAGGATCGACGCGCCGAGCGCCAGAGGGATCAGCGGCGCTCCGTACTGGTTGTGATGGGTGTGCTCACCGGGATAGTCCGAGAGGAGGAGGTACCCGAGCGGAACGATGGCCGGGACCAGCGCCCACTTTGATCGGAACGCGAGTAAGAGACCGGGGCCGAACAGCGACAGGACGAAGACGATCTTCGACCCGAGCTCCCCCGCCAGCAGCACACGGAGCACGCGCAATGGGTCGAGGACCAGCGTCCGCGCGATCTCGAACTCGTCTGCACCGAGGCTCGCGTAGCGCCCGAGGTACTGATATGGCGCGCCGCCGGCGAACGCCGGGATGATGACCCTGAGGATCACCAGAAACGCGACAACGCTTGCCACGAGCACGAATGCGCCAAGCCTCCAGCGTCGCTGCCCCAGAAGCGCGATGCCGAAACCGATGGCGATCAGGGGCAGCTCCTCCTTCACCAGGAAGGACGCGCCGAGGCTCAAAAGGAGCGGGATCGTTCGACGGGTGGCGTAGAAGTACATCGCCAGCCCGAGCGGGAGGACGGCCAGGCTGATCTCGTGGAAGTCGTAGAACGTGATCCAGGCGAGCGGTGCCGAGAGGACGTACCCGGCGACCCACACGAGGCGCTCCTCACTCCGAGCGAGGTAGCGACGCGCCAGCAGGTACATCGGCCAGGCACCGAGGGCGAGGGCCACGGTCTGAAAGACGATGAGCGTTTCGGGCCGGGGGACGACGGCATAGAAGGGGACGATCAGCAGCAACGCCGGCGAGAAGTGGTCGAGGAAGAAAGAATGGAGATCGCACCGCTCGAGGCTGAGCGTCGACTCCATGAAGCGGCCGTGGACGGTGTTCCAGAGGACCTGGTCGAAGACGCCCAAGTCCAGGGCGGTCGAATGGAACGCCCAATGTCGAATCAGCGCCAGCGAACCAAAAACCACGGCGTAGAGGACGACCATCGCGACGGCGATTCGGCCTTCGTATCGCTCGAGCAACGGCGTTATTCTCACGCGCAGAGACGCTTGCGTTCGGAGGACGTTCCTTGATCAGCACGGCCGCGCGTGACCGCGTGAAGCTCGCGATCGATCAATGCGAAGAGCAGTTCCATGTCTACGACGAAAAGTCCAGCGACGACTCGCTCGACTCGTATGAGGCGGCGCTCAACCGGGGCAAGGCGATGGGATTTCAGGAGGCCGCGCATTACGTGAAATCGGCCCTGCACGACATCGACGTGAAAAGCCTCTAGCTCGGTGATAACCGCGGTCGTGCTGATCACGGCAGAGAAGGGCGCGCTGCCCACGCTCGGCGAGGCGCTCGCCGCGGTGAAGGGGGTCTCCGAGGTCTACTCCGTCACCGGCGACTTCGACTTTGTGGCGATGGTCCGCGCCCGCGAGCATGACGAGCTCGCCGACATCGTGACTCGGCGGATCGCCCAGGTGGGCGGGGTCGCGCGGACCCAGACTCACGTGGCATTCAAGGCGTACTCGCGGCACGACCTTGAGGCGCTTTTCTCTATCGGCGCGGAGCAGGGCTGACGCTCGCTGCGGTCTGGATCTGACGCCCCCGATCCTTTTCGGAGGCGCGGCCGCGGCCCTCATGCTCGGGATCGCCTATCTCGTCGCGGTGCGGGCTGCCGGTCCAACGGCTTTCCGCTGGCGCACGCCCGCCAACTAGACTCGGGCCGATGCAGGCCGTCGTCATGGCGGGCGGCGAGGGGAGCCGTCTTCGACCGCTGACGATCAACCGTCCGAAGCCAATGGTGCCCATCGTCGACAAGCCGTGCCTCGGGCACATCTTCGAGCTCCTCAAGCGCCACGGGATCGAGGAGTCCTTCGTCACCCTCCAGTACCTCGCCTCGGTCATCCAGGACAGCTACGGCGACGGCGGGGGCGTTGGGATGCGCCTGCGCTACAGCGTCGAGGAGACGCCGCTCGGCACGGGCGGCTCGGTGCGGCAGCTCGCCGCCGATCTCGATGGCACGTTCCTCGTCATCTCGGGCGACGCGCTCACGGACATCGACCTGTCGAAGGTCATCGCGTTCCACCGCGAGCGGGGCGCGGCGGTGACGCTCACCCTCGTCCACGTGCCGAATCCACTCGAGTACGGCGTCGTGATCACCGGCGAGGACGGGCGGATCACGAAATTCCTCGAGAAGCCGTCCTGGGGCGAGGTCTTCAGCGACACGATCAACACCGGCATCTACGTCATCGAGCCACGCGTGATGGAGCGCTTCGAAGTCGGCGACGTCTTCGATTTCAGCAAGGACCTGTTCCCACGCCTGCTCGCCGAGGGCGAGCCCCTGTTCGGCTACGTCGCCGACGGTTACTGGACCGACGTCGGCTCCATCACCGAGTACGGGCGCGCGAACGCCGACCTCCTCAGTGGGAAGGTGAAATGCGAGGGCCTCGGGAACGAGCTCATGCCCGGCGTCTGGACGGCGGGCGACGTCGACATCAACGAATCCGCGCGGCTCACCGGCCCCATCTTCCTCGGCGAGGGCGTGAAGATCGGGCCGCACGTCGAGATCATCGGACCGACCGTCCTGCGCGACTACGTCTCTGTCGATGTCGGCGCGGTCATCGATAGCTCGATCATCTGGCGCAACACGTACATCGGCGAACGCTCGGAGCTGCACGGCGCCATCGTCGGTCGGCAGTGCGCGCTGAAATCACGCGTGATCCTCGAGGAAGGCAGCGTCATCGGCGACCACACCATCGTCGGCGATCATGCCCGCGTTCGGGCTCAGGTGAAGGTCTGGCCTGACAAACAGATCGAGTCGGGCGCGGTGATCGGCTCGAGCCTCATCTGGGGAGCGCAGGGACGGCGAGCGCTATTCGGCAGGTTTGGCGTGACCGGCATCGTCAACATCGACCTCACCCCCGAGTTCGTCGCCCGTCTCGGAGCGGCGTACGCGTCGACGCTCAAGCTCGGCGCGACCATCACGATGAACCGCGACCAGCATCGCTCGAGCCGCATGCTGAAGCGCGGGCTCATGAGCGGGATCGTCAGTGCGGGTGTGCATGTCGCCGACCTTTCGCAGGCGCCCCTTCCGATCGGGCGGTTCCACACGCGGCGCATCGGCGCCGCCGGGGGCGTGCACGTGCGTGTGTCGCCTTTCGACGTGCGCGTTTGCGACGTCAAGTTCTTCGACCGCCAGGCGCTCGACATGGACAAGGCTCAGGAACGGAAGGTCGAGACGATCTTTTTCCGCGAGGACCTCCGTCGCGTGTCGTACGAGGACGTCGGGCGGATTTTCGAATCCCCGCGGGTCGGCGAGGCGTACAGCGAGGCGTTCCTCGCGGAAGTCGCCCACCGGAAGGAGATCGCCGAGGCGAAGCCGAGGATCGTCGTCAACTATTCGCACGGCACGGTCGCGCAATTCCTCCCGCAGCTGCTCAATGCGCTCGGCGTCGAGGTCGTCGCGGTGAACGGCGTGGTGTCCGAGAACATCGGATCCCGCTCGTTCGAGGAATTTCAGGAGGAGCAGCGCCAGCTCGCGGTCCTGGTGCCGGCGCTCGGGGCGTCGCTCGGCGTGATCATCGACGCCGGTGGCGAGAAGGTGTTCGTCGTCGATGATCGCGGCCGCATCGTGAACGACATGCACTTCCTCTCGGCGTTCGTGTCGCTCACGGTGCGGCATGCGCCCGGGGTCGTGGCGGTGCCGGTGTACGCGCCTTCGGCGATCGAGCAGATCGTGGCCGACCAGGGCGGGCGCGTGCAGCGCGTGCGGGCGTCGGCGGAGGCGCAGATGAGCCTCGCCGCGCGCGAGCACCCCCTCCTGGTGGGGGACGGCGTCGGCGGCTTCATCTTCCCGCGCTTCCACCCATCCTTCGACGGCCTTTTCGCGACCGTGCGCCTCATCGAGCTGCTCACCGCCGCCAAACAGACCCTCGGAGAGGTCATGGACGAGACGGCGCCGGTACACGTCGCGCGCCTGCAGGTGGTCTGCCCGTGGGAGCAGAAGGGCCGTGTCATGCGGATGCTCGCCCAGGACCCGCAGACCGAGAAGACGCGGCAGATCGACGGCGTCAAGCACCAGAACGGCAGCGAGTGGGTCCTCGTGCTCCCCGACGCCGACCGGCCTCTGTTCAACGTCTACGCCGAAGCGAAGGACGACGACCGCGCGTGGATGCTCGTTCACGAGTACGCCGACAAGCTCGAACGGCTGCGCGCCAGTTGAGCATTCGCATCGCGATCGCGCAGTGCGCGCCGGCGCTCGGAGCCTTCCGACGCAACGTGGAGATGCACGAAAAGTGGATCGCTCGCGCCAGAGCGGCGGGCGCCCGCCTGGTGGTCTTCCCGGAGCTCTCTCTGACCGGCTACTACCTCAAGGACCTCGCTGCCGATGTGGCCTGCGCGCCCGACGATCCCCAGCTCGCGCCGATCGCCGAGGCGTCGCGCGACATCGACATCAGCGCCGGATTCGTGGAGCGGTCGGCGGACGCGAAGCTGCGCATCGCGCAGGGGCATTGGTCGGGCGGCAAGCTCGTGCACGTCCATCGCAAGGTCTACCTGCCGACCTACGGCATCTTCGACGACGGGCGCTACTTCGGGCCGGGCGATCGTTTCGAGACGTACCGGTGGGCCGGCGGGACCACGGGCGTTGCGATCTGCGAAGACCTCTGGCATGTCTCGACGCCGTACCTCTACGCGGCGGCTGGCGCGACGATCGTCCTTGCGCCATCGGCGAGTCCGGGCCGCGGCGTCGCCGAGGGCGGCGATCTCGGGACAGCGGAGTCATGCCGGTTGATGGACCGGTTCTACGCGTCCTACCTCACGGTGTACGTGGTGTATGTGAATCGGGTCGGCAACGAGGACGGTGTCGCGTTCTGGGGCGGATCGGAGATCGTGGCTCCCGATGGGACCGTGGCCGCTCGGGCTCCTGAATTCGACGAGGATCTGCTCATCGGGGAGATCGATCCCGAGCTCGTCGCGCGCGAGCGCGCACGCAACCCGCTGCTACGCGACGAGCGCGAGGACATCGTGCTGCGGAACATCGCTGGCCGTCTCGGTCTGCCCTTCGACCGCCGTGACTAACGCACTGGCGCGGGCGGGGGTTATCCGACCCGACCCGAAGGATCCGTCGCCCCTCCGGATCGACGAAGTGCTCGTGCGGAAGATGCTCGTGCTCTTCATTCGGGAGGAGACGGCCAAGGCGCGCTTGCGCCGCGCGGTCGTTGGGGTATCGGGAGGGGTCGACAGCGCGGTCACCGCGGCGCTCGCGGCCGAGGCGCTCGGTCCCGAGAACGTGCTCGGACTCTTCACGCCGTACCGAATCTCGTCGCCCGATTCGCGTGCCCACGCGCAGGAGGTTTCGCGGAAATTCGGCTTCACCCTCGAGGAGGTTCCGATCACCGAGCAGGTGGACGCCTACCTCAAGACGCGGAAAGAGAAAGTGGACAAGGTGCGCATCGGTAACAAGATGGCGCGCGAGCGGAAGAGCATCGAGTACGACCGGTCCTGGCCCGACGGGATCGTCCTCGGCACGAGCAACAAGACCGAGCTCCTCCTCGGCTACGGCACGCAGTTCGGCGACATGGCCTGCGGCATCAATCCCGTCGGCGACCTCTACAAGACGCAGCTGCGTGAGCTCGCCCTCTCCATCGGCATCCCCGAGGCGATCGTGCGCAAGGCGCCAACCGCGGAGCTCTGGGAGGGACAGACCGACGAGGGCGAGCTCGGCTTCACCTACGCCGACGCCGACCTCGTCCTGTATCACATGGTCGATCGCCGGCTGCGCCCGAGCGAACTCATCGAGCATGATTTCGACGCGGACCTGGTCAACCGGATTCGAGAGATGGTTCGCCGGAATCACTACAAACGAGTGATGCCGCTTATCGCCAAGCTGAGCTTGCGCACGGTTGGTCACGACTTTCTCTATCCAAGAGACTGGGAAGCGGACTGAGCGAGAGCGCGAAAACGGCGGGCCCGACCGAGGGCCCCCGCGCGGTGGGAAACCGGCCGCCGGAGGCCGGAGGGACCCACCGCGAAGAGAGGGTTTCGGTCGGGCCCGCGCCACTTCGACTTGGGCTCGGTTACAGCTTCGCCCTGACGGCGGCCGCGTTCTTCGGTATTGGAGGGATTATTGCGAAGGCGGCATTCAACTCAGGTGTGGAACCGTCGATCCTCGCGGAATGGCGTGTCCTGTTCGCGTTTCTGGTGTTCATCTCGATAAGCGGATCCCAATCGGAGTGGCGCTCGTCATCGAGTACACGGGTCCGGTCTTGCTCTTGATCTACGCGCAACTCCGAGGGCGCGCGGTCGGCCGACGGCTCTGGGTCGCGGCGGCATTGGCCGTCCTCGGATGCTTCTTCGCGGCCGGCGCGTACGACGCGGGTCTCCGCGAGCTGAACGCGGTCGGGCTTGCGCTCGCCGCGGTCGACGCGTTCCTCTTCGCGCTCTACTTCGCGCTCGGCGAGCGACTAGGCAGGACCTATGGCACACCGACGCTGCTCGTATGGGGCTTTGGCTTCGCGTTAGTCGGCTGGAGTGTCGTGCGACCGCCGTGGCGATTGCCGTGGACCGAGACGACCGTAGATGGTTACATCCTGATAGCCGCCGTCGTCGTGATCGCGACGGTCATTCCGTTCGCGCTCACGCTCGCCGCGGTTCGGCTCATCCCTGCCGCGCGCGTTG
>VBEY01000177.1 GCA_005889295.1 Chloroflexota bacterium
GATGCGACGGCACGCTCGCCTTCATGCGAGCGTGCACGAAATGCGGCGAAGTGAAGCCGCTCGACGCGTTTCCTCCGGTGCGACGCGGCGAGCCGAAGCTGCAGTCGTGGTGTCGGGAGTGCTTTGCGGAAGCGAACGCGCGGAACTATCGCAAGAACCATGAGCGCGAAAAGGCCCGCCTCTACCGCAACGCCGCGGTCAGGCTCGAATTCAATCGCTTGCGGCTAGTCAGCTATCTTCGCCAGCACCCGTGTGTCGATTGCGGCGAGACGGACATCGTCGTTCTCCAGTTCGATCACCTCAGAGATAAGGAGCGCGATGTCTCGAGCATGCTCAGTGGCAGTTGGACCTGGTCCGCGATCGAGAAGGAGATTGCGAAATGCGAGGTGCGCTGCGCGAATTGCCACCGACTGGCGACGCTCAGCCGCTACCGTGAACGTCGAACAGCGACCAGCGTGCTGGCCCCGCGCCCAGAGCAACTCCTGCTCAGCGATGGGAGCTCGCGAACGTGCCGCGTATGCAAGGCGCTCAAACCGCTGAGCTCGTTCCCGTACCGCTCCCGCGAGCGGGGCACGCGTCAGAACATCTGCCTAGCGTGCCAGCGTGAATATGCGCGAGCTTGGTACGTCCGACGAGTACCGGGTGCACGTCGTTTCGTTGGTTACGGCAACAAGACTCGTGAGGGCCTGATCGGAAGGATCGACCTCTACCTCGATGATCATCCGTGCGTGGACTGCGGCGAGACTAAACCCGCAGTATTGGATTTCGATCATCTACGAGACAAGATCTCAGATGTCGCGTCTATGGTGCGAGATGGCGCGTCCTGGAACGAGATCGAGCTCGAGATCGCGAAGTGCGAGGTTCGGTGCG
Source organism: Chloroflexota bacterium (assembly GCA_005889295.1). GTDB lineage: Bacteria > Chloroflexota > Limnocylindria > P2-11E > P2-11E > 3-1-20CM-2-70-9. The sequence continues at coordinate 871 of VBEY01000177.1, forward strand.
CGAATTGCCACGCACGGAGAACGGCTCGTCAACTTGGGTATTACAAGTTGGGGATCACTTCTGCGACCCGGGAGGGACTCGAACCCACGACTTTCACATTCGTAGTGTGACGCTCTATCCACTGAGCTACCGGGTCGGGTCTCCCCTATTCTAGCCCAGCTCGGCGAGAACCCTATCCAATCCGCGCACATCCCCATCAAATTCCGCCGGCAAGATGAACACGCGCATCCCCGCGCGCTCAGCGCCACGATCGACCGCGTGATCCCCGACCATCAGCGTCTCGCTCGGCTTTACACCAAGCGACTTCGCCGCGGCGAGAAAGATCGTGGGACTCGGTTTCTCCGCGCCGACCTCGAACGAATGCGTGTACGAGTCCACGAGCCGGTCGAGGCCGTGCTTGGCGAACACCGGTCGCAGATCCGCAGGCACGTTGCTGACCACGCCCACCTTCAAGGCACGCCGTCGCACCGCCTCGAGCGCGGAGCGCGTATCCGTGTACGGCACCCACGAGTGCGGGTCCATCACTCGCTCATACAGGACGCTCGATAATCCCGGCACGACCCGGTCGAGCCGCGCGAAGAGATCCATCCACACGCGCCGGTGCGCTTCGATCGAAAGGTCGCGTCCCTTCGCGATCTCCTCGGGCGTCTTTCCAGCGGTCCAGATCTCGTCCCACATCTCGCGCGCTCGCGCCTCGGAAATCTCGACCCCAGACGAGCGCGCAAAGGAGACGATCACCTCCGGCGCGTGCGGCGCGTGAAAGAGCGTGTCGCCCCAGTCAAAGAGCACCGCGCGCAGTGGCGCGCTCAGCGGAGCCACTCGTGCTCGGGGTCGAACGTGACGCACCAGCGCCGGACCGGACCGGCCATGACGTTCAGGTAGTAGAGCTCGTACCCCGGCGCAGCCGACACGGTATGAAACCCGCGCGGCACGAGCACGAGATCGCCATCACCCACCGACACCGTTTCGTCGAGAGCGCGGTCCGCGGTGTACACGCGCTGCACCGCGAACCCCTTGCCGTCTCGCAGACGGTGGTAGTAAGTCTCTTCCAGCTGAGTCTCGCGCGGCGGGTCGTCGGTGTCGTGCTTGTGCGGCGGGTAACTCGACCAGTGCCCCGCCGGCGTCACGACCTCGGTGACGAGGAGCGACTCGGCGGCGTGATCTTCCATCAAGATGTGATGGATCGTCCGCTCCATGTTGCCGGTTCCGCGCACCTCGCGGCGCGTGTCCGACGGCTTGATGTGCCGCGCGGATTCACCATGTTTCGCTGGCGCGGACCCGATCGCGATCTCCACATCGCCCGCCGGCGCGGCGACTTCGACGATCACACCGGGAGGCGCGTAGACCGCGTGCGGCGGCCCGTCGAACGGCGTCGCGCGCTCGCCGACATGCGGCCACCCGACCTCACCGACGCGGACCGCGCAGCGGCCGGAAAGCACCACGATGCACGCCTCCGAACCTTCCGTCTCCAGCAGGAAACGGCCGCCACTCTGGATGCGAACCGCATTGAAGCTCACGTAGCGCCAGCCCGCCGCCTCGGGAGTCACCGACACAATTCCGTTCTGACCGCGCACAAGGAGCGAGCTCACAGGTAGCGGCGCTGCTTCTGCTTCGCTTTCTCGTAGCTCTTGCGGGCTTCACGGACGGTCGGCGCGAGAGAGGTCGCCGCGACGGGAACTTCCCACCAGCTGTCATAGCTGGGCACCGCGGCATAGCGGTCGACCTCGATGTGAATGACGACGGTGCGCTCGACTTTCTTGGCCGCGGCCAGCGCTTTCTTGAACTCAGCGATGCCGCGAGCGCGAATGACGTGCGCACCGAGGCTCTCGGCGTTCGCGGCCAGATCGACCGGTAGGTACGGCGCGGGATTCCGCTCGCTATCGAGACCGCGCAGTCCGGGCTTCGATTCGCGGAATTGCGTCCCGAATCCGTCGGTCCCGAGCGATCGCGAGAGTCCGCCGATGGACGCGAAGCCGTGGTTGTCGACGAGCACAACGACGAGCTTGGCGCGCTCCTGCACCGACGTCACGATCGCCTCGTTCAGCATGAGGTACGAGCCGTCCCCAACAAGGGCGTATACCTCGCGGGCCGGATCCGCGAGCTTCACGCCGAGAGCACCCGCGATCTCGTAGCCCATGCACGAATACCCGTACTCGACGTGGTACTGCTTCCGATCACGGGTCCGCCAGAGCTTGTGAAGATCTCCGGGCATCGAGCCCGCGGCACACACGACAACATCGGTCGGTGCTGAGGATTCGTTCACCGCGCCGATCACCTCGGACTGCGCCGGCAGCGGCGCATGCCCGAGCGCGTAGAGACGCGTGACCTCCGCGTCCCATGCCTTCGCGAGCCGCGCGCACTCATCGCGGTAGGCGCTCTCCACCCGGTAACCGATCCCGGAAAGCGCCTCGAGCGTGACGCGCGCGTCCGCCGTGACCGCGATCCCACCCTCCTTGTGCACGTCCAGCTCGGCGACGTTCACATTCACGAAGCGGACGTCCGGGTTCTGAAATGCTGACTTCGACGCGGTGGTGAAGTCGCTCCAACGCGTGCCGATGCCGATCACGAGATCGGCGTCCCGGGCTATCCGGTTCGCAGCCGAGGTTCCGGTCGTGCCGATCGCGCCGAGCGCGGAGGGATGGTCGTACGGAAGCGATCCTTTGCCGGCCTGCGTCTCGGCGACGGGGATGCCCGTCTCCTCAACAAAACGCCGCAGCGCGTCGGAGGCGCACGCGTAGATCACGCCGCCACCGGCCACGATGAGCGGCCGCTTCGCGGCGCGGATCGCGGCAATCCCGCGCGCCAGTGCTGCCTGATCCGGCGGCCGCCGCTCCACGTGCCACACGCGTTTGGCCACGAACTCTTCCGGGTAGTCGTACGCCTCGGCCTGGACGTCCTGGGGCAACGCGAGCGTCACCGCGCCGGCATCCGCGGGGCTGGTGAGCACGCGCATGGCGGCGAGCGCCGCCGGGATCAGCTGCTCCGGACGCGCGATGCGGTCCCAGTAGCGCGAGACGGATGCGAAAGCGTCGTTCACGCTCGCGTCGCCGCGCGTCGGAACCTCGAGCTGCTGCAGGACCGGATCCGGAAGACGCGACGCGAAAACATCGCCCGGCAGGAGGAGCACGGGCAAGCGATTCACCGTAGCGAGCGCCGCACCGGTGAGCATGTTGGTCGCGCCCGGCCCGACGGAGCTGGTGCAGGCGAACGTTTGCAGGCGATCTTTGTGGCGTGCGTACCCGACAGCCGTGTGCACCATCGACTGCTCGTTGCGCGCCATGTGATACGGGAGCAGTTCGGGCGACTCAAAGAGGGCCTCGCCGATCCCGGCCACGTTGCCGTGCCCGAAGATCCCCCAGACCCCCGCGAAGAATGGCTGTTCGACGCCGTCGCGCTCGACATGCTGCGCCGCGAGGAACCGGACGAGCGCCTGCGCCATCGTGAGCCGCGTCATGTCGCGACCTTCCGAGCCAGCACCGACTCGATCTCGCCCATCGTTGGCATGGCATCGGCGCAGGCCAGGCGCGACGCCACGATGGCGCCGGCCGCGTTCGCGACCTCGAGCGTGCGCCGGAGCGGCCACCCCGAAAGCAGCCCGTGGCAGAGCGCGCCGCCGAAGGCGTCGCCCGCCCCCAGGCCATTCAGAACGTCGATCTCGACGGGCGGCACGGTCACCTCCGCGCTGGCCGTTCGGGCGTAGACCCCCTCGTGCCCGCGTTTGACGATCGCGAGCTTTGCGCCAAGCTCGAGCAGCGCGGCAGCACCGACGCGCGGGTCACGGGTCGCTGTCGCCATCTCGAGCTCGTCGGTGTTGCCGACGACCACCGTGGCGCGTCGTGTGGCCTCGCGCGCCCATCGCCGCGGATCATCGCCGTCGCGCCACAGATGGTGGCGATGGTCGAGATCGTGGATGGTGAAGTCCCGCTGCCGCCGTGCATCGAGCGCCGCGAGCGTCGCTGTGCGGCTCGGCTCATCCGACAGTCCCGTCCCGGTCGTCCAGAAGACCGCTGCCGCGGCGATCGCCTCGAGATCGAGATCGTCCAGCGCGATGTTCATGTCCGGCGCCTTCGGTTCACGGTAGAAGTAAACGGGAAAGCGGTCCGGCGGGAAGATCTCGCAGAAGACGAGCGGCGTCGGGAGCGCCTGGTCCGTCCCGACCCACCGCGTGTCCACGCCGAACTCGGCGAGCGCGCGCCGCACGTACACGCCAAAGCCGTCGTTGCCGACCTTGGTGATCACGGCGGCGCGCCGCCCGAGCCGCGTCGCGGCGACGGCGACGTTCGTTGCGCTACCGCCAAGCGACTTCGCGAAGGTGCGCACCTCGGCGAGCGTGGCGCCGATCTGCTCCGGGTATAGATCGACGCCGATCCGCCCCATCGTGATGACCTCGAAACTACCCATGCTTCCTCGCGTACGCTGCGCTCCGCGCCACCCATTCCGGCGGACCCGGCGCGGGCTCGTGGTCCAGCATGACGTCCTGCTCGAGCACGTACCAACCGTTGTACCCGGCGGCGTGCAGATGCTCGAGGACATCGGCGATCCGCGCCGCGCCGTCGCCGAGCGGCCGGTAGAGCCCGCGCCTGACCGCGTCGTCGTACGAGAGCGTGCCGATGCGGACGCGCTCGCCAAGTCCGCCGTCGAGGTCCTTCAGGTGCACGTGCCAGACCCGAGATCCTGCGACGCGCGCCACTTCCAACGGATCAGCGCCACCGAGCGCGATGTGACCGGTGTCGAGGCAGAGGGGAAAGCCGGACTCATACAGAAAATGCATGACGTGATGACGCCTCTCGATCACGGTTCCGAAGTGTGGGTGCACGACCGTTCGGAGACTGCGCTGGTCGGCGACGTCCGCGACGCGATCCAAGCTTTCGAAAAGAACGCGCCACTCGTCGTCCGAGATGTCGCCGGACACCGAGTAGCCCGTCCCACCGGCCGCCGCGGCGAGCACCAGCAGTTCGGCCCCAGCGGACGCGAGCCAGTCGGCTTGGCGCGTGACCGCCGCGAGCTCCTGGGCCCGGCGCACCCGGTCGTGCAGCACCGCGGTGACGAATCCGCCGATAAGGCGCAGGCCGTACGAATCGAGTAGCGCGCGCGTCGCCGTGGGGTCGGCCGGGAGGTACCCCGGCGGCCCGGCCTCGGTCGCATGTATACCGAGCGTTCGCATGTCCGCGAGGACGCGGTCGGGAGCCAGCTGCGAGCCCCAGTCGGGTACCTCAGAGACGCCCCACGAGATCGGCGCGGCCGCGAGCTTCATCTGCGTCAAAGAGATTCGCAGTTTAGAGTCGCGTCGAGTGAAGATCGCGATTCTCGGCGTGGGGCGACTCGGCGCGTTCCACGCGAAGGTCCTCCGCGAACTCCCCGGCGTCGACGAGCTTCGGATCAACGACGCCGACTCGGCGCGCGCGGCCGGGCTCGCGAAGGAGCTCGGAGCGCAGCACGCAAAGTCGATCGACGACGCCTTCGCCGGGGCGGACGCCGCGGTGATCGTGACCCCGACGGGGACGCACACCGATCTGATCCGCCGCGGGCTCGACCGCGGCCTCGCGGTGTTCTGCGAGAAGCCGATCGCGCTGGACCTCGAGTCGACAAAGCGCATCGTCGACCACGTCGACAAGACCAAGGGGCGCGTGCAGATCGGCTTCCAGCGCCGCTTTGACGCGGGGTTCCAAGAGGCACGGCGCCGCGTGCGCGCAGGTGAGCTCGGCACCGTCTACAGCTTCCACATGACGAGCCGCGACGCGGTGCCGCCGGCTGACGCCTACGCCGAGACCTCGGGAGGGCAGTTCGTTGATCAGCTGATCCACGACTTCGACGTGACGCGATGGCTGTTTGGCGACGAGGTCGACGAGATCTACGCGACCGGGTCGACGCTCGGGTTCCCGCAGTACGCCAAGTGGGGCGACGTCGCCACGTCCGGCGCGGTCCTGAAGCTGCGCGGCGGAGCCGTCGGTCTCCTGCAGGCGGCGCGTCATAACGAGGCGGGCTATGACATCCGCGTCGAGGTTTACGGCGCGAAGGACACGATCGCCGTGGGCCTCGATCCGCGGACGCCGATGTCGTCGGTCGAGCGCGACGGGCCGAGGATGAAGAACCCCGCGTACCCGACCTTCTTCGTGCGGTTCGACGCGGCGTACCGAGCGGAGCTCGCGCACTTCCTTCGTTTCGCTCGTGGCGAGGTCGAGAATGCCTGCACCGTACGCGATGGCATGGAGGCGCTGCGCATCGCCCTCGCAGCGCGTCGATCTCTCCAGGAGCACCGACCGGTCGCCCTCAAAGAGATCACGTGACGGTCCGCGTTCAGTTCCTCGGGAGCGGGAACGCGTTTAGCGACGGGGGACGGGCGAACGCCGCGATCCACGTGACCGCCCCGGGCGTCTCGCTTCTCCTCGACTGCGGCGGATCGGCCCTCCCCGCGATCAAGAAGCACATCGACCCGGCGACGATCGACGCGATCGCGGTAACGCACCTGCACGGGGACCATTTCGGCGGCATCACCTTCCTCGTCCTCGAGCAGCACTTCGCCGGACGAAAGAAGGCGCTCGTCGCCGGAGGACCGCCCTCGCTCGAGCAGCGCCTCCGTGCCGCGGAGCAAGCTCTTTACCCCGACTTCTTCGGGCCGACTGCGCTCGGCTTTCCGTTCACCACCGTCGTGCTCGGCGCCACGCCCACGGTGATCGGCGGAGCGCGGGTTACCGCGTTGCCCGTGCGCCACGTCCGCCTCGCCGAGCCGCATGGCCTTCGCGTCGAGGTCGGCGGAAAGGTGATCGCTTACTCCGGCGACGCGCGCTGGACCGAGCATCTTGCCGCGGTCGCGAAGGGCGCCGACCTCTTCATCTGCGAAGCCTCGTTCTTCGACCGGGACGACCCGGCGCACATCTCGTACCGGCAGGTGATGGCGCACCGCGCGGAATTCGAGGCGAAACGGATCGTGCTCACCCACCTCGGCGCCGAAACGCTCGCTCATCTTTCGGAGCTCGAGCTGGAGCACACCGCCGACGGGACGCTGATCGAGATCTAGCGGGAGATCGGCAGCAGGCCGATCTCCCGCTATTCGCTACTTGGCCGCGTCGACGTATTCGTTGGTCCAGGTTTTCGTGAGATCGATCGTCTTTCCCTTGACGTTGTTGTTGTACGTCTGG
>VBEY01000232.1 GCA_005889295.1 Chloroflexota bacterium
AGCGCCGAGCGCAGCGAGCTCGCGGAGCTGCGCGTCGCTCAAGATGTCGCCCCGTCGCTCGAGCACGGCGCCCGATCGCGTGTTGACCGTGTAGTGGTCTGGATTCACCGCACCCGAGACGAGCTGCTCTCCGAGGCCCCGTACCGCCTCGATCGCGGCGCGACGGCGGCGCCCGGTGATCGGGTCGGCCGTGAAGAGCACGCCCGCGCTCTGTGCCTCGACCATTCGTTGCACGACGACCGCGAGCCGGAGTCCACGCGCCGAGACCTCGTGTGTTTGGCGATAGGCGACGGCGCGGTCGTTCCAGAGAGACGCCCAGCAGCGGCGGACGGCATCGAGGACCGCGTCCGTTCCGGCCACACCGAGAACCGTGTCCTGCTGGCCGGCGAAGCTCGCATCGGGCAGGTCCTCGGCCGTCGCCGAGGAACGGACCGCGACGTGAGGCGCGCCAAGCGCGCGGTACGCCTCGCGGACCGCGTCCGCGATCCCGGCCGGGACCGGTGACCCGGCGAGGCGCACGCGTGCGCTCGCGGGCGTTTCACCGGTGGCCCCGGAGGCCTCGGCGGCGAGGGCGTACGCCGCGGTCGTGATCACGAACCCGTCCGGGACCGGAAAGCCGGCGCGCCGCAGCTCGCCGAGGTTCGCGCCTTTGCCGCCGGCGTCAGGCAGATCCGTGGCGGTCAGCTCATCGAGCGACCGAACCAGCATGCCGTGATGCTAGGCGCGTCGTGAGCGCGGGAACGCGTCGCGGCCGGGGTATCGCGCACGCGCGCCAAGATCGCGCTCGATCTCCATGAGCCGGTTGTACTTGGCGACGCGGTCGGTCCGCGACAGCGACCCCGTCTTGATCTGGCCGGTGTCGAGGGCGACGGCGAGGTCCGCGATGGTGGTGTCCTCGGTCTCGCCGGAGCGGTGTGAGATCACCGTGGAATAGCCCGCGCGTCTGGCGAGGGCGACCGCGTCGATGGTCTCGGTCAGCGTCCCGATCTGGTTCACCTTGATGAGGATGGCGTTCGCGTCAGCTTCTTCCATCCGTCCCAGTCGTCCTCAGCCAGGCCGTCCTCGATCGAAACGATCGGATACCGGCGCGACCAGTCGGAGTAGAGCGCGACCATGCCGCTCGCGTCGAGCGAACGCTGCTCCCTGGTGAGCGCGTAGTCGCCATCGCGATAAAGCTCGGTCGCCGCGGGATCGAGCGCGATCGCCGCATCGACACCCGCGCGATAGCCCGCGCGCTCGATGGCGGTCAGCATGAGCTCGAGCGGCTGCTCGTTCGTTTCTAAGCCGGACGGCGCGAAACCGCCCTCATCTCCCACTCCGGTCGACATCCCGCGCTTGTGGAGCACGTCCTTGAGCGCGTGGAATATCTCCGAACCCATACGCACCGCCTCGCTGAACGTGGGCGCACCGATCGGGACAACCATGAATTCCTGCATGTCTGCGGAGTCCGTCGCGTGCTTGCCGCCGTTCAGGATGTTCATGAGCGGGACCGGGAGCGTTGTGGGTTCGTGCGTCGCGAGGTGCCGGTAGAGCGGGACACCTTTCGCGACCGCCGTGGCACGCGCGGCCGCGAGCGAGACACCGAGGATCGCGTTCGCGCCGAGCTTCGACTTGTTCGGCGTTCCATCGAGCTCGATCAGCGCCTGGTCGAGGCCACGCTGATCGGCCGCGTCGCGGCCCTTGATCGCGGGCGCGATCGTCTGCTCGACGTTCTGGATGGCTTTGCGCACACCCTTGCCGCGATAACGCTTCTTATCGCCATCGCGCAGCTCGACCGCCTCGTGGGCTCCGGTCGACGCGCCCGACGGGACCATCGCAGTCGCGCGCGCGCCACCGACGAGCGTGAGATCCACCCCGACCGTGGGGTCGCCGCGCGAATCCAGGATCTCGCGGGCGGTAACTGACGCGATCTTTGTGTCGCTCACCGGTCGGGTATCGCCGCGACGCCGGGCAGGGTCTTGCCCTCGAGAAGCTCGAGGGACGCACCGCCGCCGGTGGAGACGTGGGTCATCTTTTCGGCCAGCCCCGCCTCCTCCACGGCCTGGACCGACTCGCCCCCGCCGACGACCGTCGTCGCACCGCTCGAGGCCATGAGTTCGGCGACGCGGCGGGTGCCGTTCGCGAATGCGGGCACCTCGAAGACACCGAGCGGTCCGTTCCAGAAGACCGTCTTGGCGTTCCGGATCGCACGCGCGTAGCGATCGATGGTGCGGGGCCCGACGTCGACGATCGCGAGGTGGCTCGGGACCTCGTCGACTTCGTAGATCGCTGCGCCGGAGGCGCCCTCGGCGTCGGCGGATGGTGCCGCGACGACGTCGACGGGGAGAAGGAGCTCCTTCCCGTTTCCCTCCACCTCGTCGGTCACGAGGCGCGCTTCGGTCTCCTTGTCCGGCTCGGCCAGCGAACGTCCGATCGAACGGCCCATCGCTAACAGGAACGTGTTCGCCATCCCGCCGCCGATCGCAAGCGTGTCGACGCGCGGAACGAGCGAGCGCAGCACGTCCATCTTGGTGCTCACCTTGGCGCCGCCAATGATCGCGACGAAGGGGTGCTCCGGTTGGTCCAGGATCCCACCCAGCGCCACCAGCTCCTTCTCGAGCAGAAGACCGGCGTAGGCCGGCAAGAGATGTGCCAGGCCTTCGGTCGAGGCGTGGGCGCGATGCGCCGTGCCGAACGCGTCGTTCACGTAGAGGTCGAAGCCGGCCGCAAGCTGTTTCGCGAACGCCGGATCGTTCCGCTCTTCCTCTGGGTGGAAGCGGACGTTCTCGAGCATCACGACATCGCCGGGCTTCATCTCCCGCACGGTCTTCTCGACCTGGGGACCGACGGAGTCTGGCTGGAGCGGCACCGGCCGGCCGAGGAACTCGGCGAGGCGTTTCGCGACCGGCGCGAGCGTGAGTTTTGCGTCCGGGCCCTTTGGGCGACCCAGGTGCGAGACAAGCCCGACGGCGGCGCCTGCCCCGAGGAGCGCGCGGAGGGTAGGCAGCGCGGCGCGGATGCGCGTGTCATCCGCGACAGCGCCGTGCTCCAGCGGTACGTTGAAGTCGACGCGCACCAGAACGCGTTTTCCGCGCACATCCGCGTCCCGGATGGTCCGCTTGTCGAAGGTCACACGGGTGCTAGCGGCCAGCGGCGACCGGGACGCGCATCTTCGAGGCGACGAACTCGGTGATGTCGGCGAGACGGCACGCGTAACCCCACTCGTTGTCGTACCACGAGATGATCTTGACCATGTTTCCGAGGACGACCGTGTCCATCGCGCTGACGATCGTGGAATGCGCGTCGCCCTTGAGATCGCTCGATACGAGCGGTTCCTCGGTGTAATCCATGATTCCCTTGAGCGGTCCCTCCGACGCGCGCTTGAACGCCGCGTTCACCTCGTCCTTGGTCACCTCACGCTTCAGCGTTGCGGTGAAGTCGACAACCGAGACCGTCGGCGTCGGTACGCGGAAGGCCATACCGGTGAAGCGGCCCTTCAGCTCAGGAATGACCAGCGCAACGGCGCGCGCGGCACCTGTCTCGGCGGGCACGATGTTCTCCGACGCCGCGCGCGCGTCTCGTGGATCGCCGGCGACCGTATCGAGCAATCGCTGACTCAGCGTCTTCGAATGGATCGTGGTGAGGAAACCCTTCTCGATTCCGAACTCGTCGTTCAGCACTTTCGCGACCGGAGCCAGGCCGTTCGTGGTGCAGGACGCGTTCGAAATGATGTGGTGCTTCTCGGGATCGAACTCCTTCTCGTTGACCCCGAGCACGATCGTCTTGTCCTCGTTCTTCGCGGGCGCCGAGATGATCACGTATTTCGCGCCCGCGTCGAGGTGCGCCTTGGCCTTCGTCGCGTCGGTGAAGAATCCGGTCGACTCGACGACGATGTCGACTTCAAGCTGCTTCCACGGGAGCTTCGCCGGATCGCGCTCCTGCAGCACCTTGATGGTGCGGCCATCGACGACGAGCGAGTCCGCCGTGGCCGAGACGTCGCCCGGGTACTTCCCGTAATTCGAATCGTGCTTGAAGAGGTGAGCGTTCATCTTCGGGTCGGCGAGGTCGTTCAGCGCGACGATCTCGACCTCCGGATGCCGCTCGAGCGACGCCTTCAGGAACTGGCGGCCGATCCGGCCGAACCCATTGATCGCGACACGAGCTTTCATGTGCGCCTCCCCAGGGGTAGGGGCCCTGACGGGGCAAGGGCCCGAAATAACCGCAGAACCGCGCTAGAAGACTAGAGGAACCATCCACTCCGGCCGGCGAGCCGTTCTCGCACGCTGATCACCGCACCCAGCATGCCGACGTCGCGGCCGAGGCCAGGCGGAACCAGGCGCACGGCGTCCGCGGCGACGCGGAAGGCCCGGGTCGCGATCGCCCGGCGCATCGGCTCGATCGTGTGGGCGGGTTCGTGCTCGGCGATGGAGCCACCGATGACGATGAGCGCCGGATTCAGCCCGTTCACGAGGATGATGGCGAGGTTGCCCAGCGCAGCTTCGGCGCGCGCGATGATCGCGACGGCTTTGGACTCTCCCGCGGCGGCAGCCGCGTACACACGCGCGGCGTCGTCCACGCCGTAGGCCTCGGCAAGAAATCGCCCAGCGGCGAGGGACTCGACGCAGCCGTAGCTCCCGCATCCGCAGCGTGGGCCCTCGAGCGCCACCGGAAGATGGCCGATCTCGCCCGCGATATTCGTCACTCCGCGAAGCATCCGGCCGCCACTGACGAGCCCTCCGCCGATGCCGGTCGAGATCGTGACGTAGACGTAATCGCGGACGCCCTTCGCCGCGCCGGCGACGCCCTCGCCGATCGCGGCCATCACGGTGTCTCGATCGACGAACACCGCATCGATCCCGAGTGCGCTCGCGAGGCCGGCGGCGAGCTGGACATCCGCAAAGCCGTTGATGTTCGGCGCGTCGTGAACGATCCCGCGCACATGATCGAGCGGACCGGGCGCCGAGCATGCGGCACCCGCCAGCTCACGAGGCGACGTGCCCAGGGAGGCGAGCGCTGCCTTCGCGCTCCCCGCTATGGCCGCGATCACGTCGGCCGCCCCACTCCGCGGCGTCGGACGCTCGTCCCGCGTGAGGATGCGCGGGATCGGCTGCTCGTCGCGCGCGATCACGCTACGGATGTTCGAGGCGCCGAGATCGATGCCGAGGAAGAGGCTCAGACCTTGGGGAGCTTGCCGGCGAGCTCCGGCGACTGCAGGGCGTTCGGGTCGCCGCCGAACACCTGCTGCTGCGCCGCTTTGTAACCCTTCTTCGCTTTGTCCTTGCCGAACGCGCGCTCGGCATCCTCGTAGATCTGTCGCACCAGCGTGGCGAGGTACGGGACGGCCTGGTGTTCGTCGAAGCCCTCGCGCTCGAGCGCGGCCGCATCGATGAGGTCGTCGACGACCGGCAACGGGCGATCGATCGGGTCGGCCTGTTCGTCGACCCGCATGAGCAGATTCGAAAGGCGTGTCTCGATCTTCCCCTTGCCGTAGCCGCCGCTGTTGTATTCCATGAGCAGCGCGTTCGAGAGCGAAGCGAGCTTTCCCGTCTTGCTCGCCGCGGGCGACACCGGTTCGATGTGGGCGATGGCCGTCGGCGTTTCCTCGCGGCGGAAACGACTCAGGAATCCCCCGGTCTTCTTCCTTTCCTTTTCCGCGACAGCATCGGGGCCGGCAGGCTGCTGCGCCGGCGGTGCCCACTCGTCCGTCCGCGATGCGGGCGTTTCCTGTTGCGGCGCGAGCGGCCCTCCCCACGGATCGGCGGTCGGGGGCGCCTCTTTGGGTTTGGCGCTCGGCGCCCAGGCGTTGGCGGGCGTTTCGGTTGAGGCTGGAGGCGGAGTCGTCCACGACGTCGCTGGCTTGCCGCCGCCTGGCGCGCGCCACCAGTCCGTCGGCTGAACTTCCTGCTTCGGTGCCTCAGGGGCCGGGGTCGGCGGCACGTTCGCCGCGGGCCCCGGTGCGAAAAGACCCGAAAGCGACGACAGACGGTCGTCCACCCCGGGCGGCACCTCGACGGACGGAGACGACTCCGGTGCGGGACCGAAGCCACCCATCCGCTGCTCGATCTCAGCGCGTAGGTCCTCGCGCACCTCCGGTGCCGGTGCAGCCGACTCCTTCACCGCGGGCGGCTCGGGTGGGGTCCAATCGGGCGCGCTTGCCGCCCGCTCCTGCGGAGGCGCTTCTTTCGTTGGTTCAAGTGCCTCCGGGGCCGGCGGGGCGCTGCTCGGCCAGTCTGGCTCTGCGGACGACTTCTCCGCCGTCTGCGGAGGCGACCACGCCTGGGGTGGCGGGACTGGCTCGGGCTCCGGTGGGGCGCTCGGCTGGGGCGCCGAGTGCGCCCGTGGCGGCTCCGCCGGCGCCGTCTCGGGCGCAGGGACCGCTTCGATCACGCCATCCTTTACCAGGCCCACGAGAAGGGTCAGCGTCTGCATCTTTCCAAGACGGAGCTGTTCGGCGATCGCTGTGACATCGCGCTCGCCGTTGACGGCAAGGAGCGCGCGCCAGCGGTCGGGCGTGAATGTGACGGCCCCCTGGTCGGCAGCCTTCTCCGAAAGACGAAACCGCATGCGGTCGTCGGGTATCGACGTCCGGATCGCCGAGATGCGGTCGCGCGCTTCCGCGGCCCGCTTCAGGAGCGTGACAAGATCCCCGCCCTCTAGGTTCGCTTCCGGCGCCGACTCCCACGCGGTGAAGACGAAGTCGGCCTGCGGGATGGCGAAGATGGCGCCGAGGGCGTTCTCGCCCCCCTCGCCGTCCATGACCGCGGCCACCAGTCGGCCGCTGGCAAAGCCGAGCGCGCCGACCTTGGCGTCACCGCGTACCTGTAGCTCCCCTGTCTTCGATGTTCCCGCGAGGAGCCCTATGACCGATTCGAGCGGAAAGTCGCTCGTGGAGCCGCGAAGGGTCACCGCAACGCTGCCTCGGTCTGCTTGTCGAAGACGTGGAGCTTCTTGAGATTCAGCCCCACGCGCAGGGTCTGGCCGGGCTTGGTCTGCGTCTGGGTCCCGACGCGAGCGACGAAGCTCGTGGTGTCGGCCGTCAGAAGAAGCTGGAGCTCGTTGCCCAGGAACTCGACGACCTCGACCTTCGCATCGATGGGAAGCTGCCCATCCTGCCGCTCGGTCGCCATGTCGTTGATGTCCTCGGGTCGGATACCGAGGATCACGTCGCGCCCGACGGCGTCCGCTGCCTTGCCGCTCAGTGGCGCCTTGAAGAACCCGGCGTCCGCGACGGCTTGACCGTTGGACCCCGTCACCTTCGCCGGAAAGAAATTCATCGACGGGGAGCCGATGAAACCGGCCACGAAGAGGTTCGCCGGACGCTCATGCAGCGTCTCGGGCGTGTCGAGCTGCTGGAGCTTTCCCTCGTTCATGACGGCGATCCGATCACCCATGGTCATGGCCTCGACCTGGTCATGAGTGACGTAGATCGTGGTCCGTCGAATCCGTTGATGGAGCTGCTGCAGCATCGCGCGCGTCTGGATGCGCAGCTTCGCGTCCAGGTTCGAGAGCGGCTCGTCCATGAGGAACACGGCGGGCTCGCGTGCGATCGCGCGGCCGACAGCGACGCGCTGCCGCTGCCCACCGGAGAGCTCCTTCGGCTTGCGCTTGAGGAGCTGACCGATGCCGAGCATCTTGCCGACCTCGTTGACCCGACGATCGATCTCCTGCTTCGGCATGCCCCGCAGCTTCAGGCCGAACGCGATGTTGTCGTACACGCTCATGTGCGGATAGAGCGCGTAGTTCTGGAAGACCATCGCGATGTCACGATCCTTCGGCGGAACGTCGTTCACCACACGCTCGCCGATCCGAATGTCGCCGGTCGTTTGCTCCTCGAGGCCGGCGAGCATCCGGAGCGCTGTCGTCTTACCGCAGCCGGAAGGTCCCACCAGGACGAGGAACTCGGAATCGCGTACGGCCAAGTTGAGGTCGTTGACCGCGACGAAATCCCCGAAGCGCTTGGTGACGTGATCGTAGGTGACAGTCGCCATCTTTCCGCAAGTATGTCCCAGCGCGCCCCGGCGGGCACATCGCCTGCCAGTGCGCTCCGGGCGGGCGAGCGCCCGGAGCGCTCCTAGGGCAAAAGTCGCGTTGGCGTAAACCCAGAGGGTCGGAAGAACGCCACGGACAGCCCGACCCGGACCGCGTCGGCGCTTGAGAGCGCCTCCGGCGTATGGAGCCGGGCCAGGACGCGCACCCGGTACGCGACGGCGCCGGGCGGTGGATCGAGCGCCACATCGAACGTGGCATTTTCCCCCGCACGAACCAACCGCGCGTCGCTCAGCGCGAACTGCCGCGGTCGTCCGGTCGCGTGGTCGTACCAGGCGACACGGATGAAGGCTTCGCGGACCTCTGGATCAATGACCTCGACCGTCGCGTGAAAGCCCATCGGCTGGTCGGGCACCGGGATGAGCGCGCTCTCGATCCCCCACGCGCGACCACCCGGGACGCCAACGAGAAACTCGGGACCATCCGCACCAAAAGATCCGCGCGGCGTCGTGCGGCGGTACGGAGGCCCTCCATCGGCGCTCGTCGAGAGGGCGAGCGCCAAAGCGACCACGAGCGCGCACAGGAGGCTCGCGATGGTCTTCGACACGCGCGACACCCTAGTCGTCCAAGGACACCGTGTCTGTCCTCCATTCGTGCGAAGACGTCGCACGTTCGTGCGGGAGCCGTCGCACATTCGTGCGCACGCCGTCTCAGGCCAGCTGCACGATCCATGTCCCGATCTCGTAGGGCGCAAGACGCGCTTGCGCGACGTCCCCCTCGACCTCGAGGGGAGCCGCGGTCCGAACGACGTCGAGCCCGGTGTTACCGAGACCGAGCTCTCCTTCTCGCAGGTCAACCGGACGCGATGCGCGGATGGCCCGGTCGAAGCGGAGCGCTCCAGACGCCTCCTCGCGCCGGGGATTGGCAAGGCGCAGAACGAGCCCTCCGTCCGGTCCGGCCCGCAGCGCACTGAGGACGAGCGGCGTGGCCGGATCGATGAACGAGACGAAGCACTGGGAATGCCCATCGCCCAAGAGCGGGAGAGGCGGCGACAACCACTCACGGATCTGGCGCGCAGCGCGCGCCAGGTCCGTCCGGTCATCGAGCGGGACCACGGTGTAGCGGTAGGCGCGCTTGCCGATGGACTGCGCCGATGGCGTCGCGAGCTCGGGACCGGCATGCCCCCGGCGCTCTGGCAGGTCTCCCCGCGACAGAAAGCCGACTGCGCGCAGCAGCGTGATCGCGATCGTGCCGCCGTCGTGCAGGACGGAGTACTCCCGCAGGCCGTCCACTCCGACCGCCAGTCCCTTGGTCGCGCCCATCACCCCGACGAAGTCGTGCAGGCAGGCCTCCGCCGTGGGTGGCTCTATCCACCGGGGACGGAGGCCGAAACGATTCGACCGCTCGAGGAACGCGAAGGCCGCGCCGCTCTGGTGCGTTAGGGCGCGAGTGCCGGTCTCGCAGAGGACGCGCAGGCGCTGATCACTCGCGCGGTTGTCGACCTCGAGCCGCACGTCGACTCGCCGCTCGCCCGCGTCGAGCGAGACCTCGATCCGGACCGGGCAGTCCACGAGCTCGGGCGAACGCGCGAGGCGATCGTCACGAAGGCGCGCCGGCAAACGGAGCACGAGGTCGACGGTCGCGGTCGCGCGGTCGCCCGCGACGGACGCGGCGCGAGTCCCGCTGGCGCCTTCCGATCCCACGGTGGGTCCGGCATAGGAGTAGGTGTATTCGTCGCCGCGGTCGCCTTCGGAAATGAGTCGGTTCTGGCGGCCGCCCCGCTCTCCGGTGGCCTTGTCGACGATCACGAAGCTCCCATCTGGCGCGACCTCCACGCGCAAGAGGCCGTTCTCGATAGCCGAGTCGCCGTCCACGCTCACCGCGGCGCTTTCCGCCGCAGCCAGCGGCGAGAGTCCGAGCCCCCCTGCGTGCACCCGGGTTGGGCGTCCGTCGACAGAGACGACCGCGTCGCGAGACCACGGCAGCGGATTCCAGATCATCGGCGCATCGCCGGGTCCCGCGAGCTCGGAAAGCAGCTTGTCCGCGAGAGCGCCGCCGCGTTCGCGAACAAAGGCGAAGCGCGGCGCCATGTCGATGTCGTGCACCGCGTCGATGGAGCAGCCACAGATCGAGTCGTGCGGGTGGTTCTGCAAGAGCATCCGCCAGAGGATCCGCAGCTCGTCGCGAGACCGTCCACCGGTGAGCGCGTCGAGCGGCTCGCACCACTCCAGAAGAAGCCGCTCACACGCGACGTTCTCCTGCTTGATCCAGACCCGCGTCGAATTCACGCCGCGGAGGATCGGGCGGTAGCGACCGCTCACGATCTCGCCGTTCACCTCGTGCTCAAGCGGCGGCATGGCCGCGGCGAATTCTTCGAGGCTCGCGATCCGTGCGTCGACGTTGCGGAACACCTGCCGCATCTCGCGCACCGCCTCGGGCAGCCGCGCGTACGCGTCGACGTGGTCGTCGCCGACCATGAGGAGCAATGCGTCGCCGTTGGCGTACGGCGTCAGCCGGTCGAGGATGCGCGTGGTCTTCGCCCGGACGCGGCGGCGGAGGGCGGCGGGATCCTCGTCCGGGAGACCGACGAGCGAAAGCGCGTTCGAGTAGTGGTCGACGAGATGAGCGGCGCGGACGCGGTCGCCCGACGGCGCTTCCCACCAGAACTCACTGCCCACTGACTCGCCCTGGTCGCCCATGCCGCGCGCGAATACGTAGGTGTCGTAACCGAAGGCCCGCAGGATCTGAGGCAGCTGAGCGGGATGGCCGAACGGATCGGCGACGTAGGCCACGCGCGAGGCTCGGCCGAGCTCGCCCGCGCTGCGCAGTCCCTCCTGGAGGTTGCGGAGGATCGATTCACCGGACACGAGAAGCAGGTCCGCGAGGACGTGCCACGGCCCGATGAAGAGGCGCTCGGCCTTCACGAGCGCTTCGACCCGTGGCCGGTCGGCGGGTCGTTTCTCCAGGTAATCCTGGATCGCGATGGTCTGTCCGTCGAATGTGAACGAGCGGAACTCAGCGTCGCGCTCGAGGATGTCGAGGAGGCGCGACACCATCGGGACGAGCCGCGCGCGGTAACCCTCGAAGCGCTCGTACCACTCGCGGTCCCAGTGCGTGTGCGGGATCACGAATGCGCGCCACCGGAGCCGGCGCCGCAGAAGCGCGACGGCGCGCGGCGCGAGAAGGCCCGCGGCGATGCCAACGGCCATCCCGCCAAGCACATCGAAGGGGTAATGGACCCCGACGACGACGCGCGCGAGGGCCGCGGAGGCCCCGAGGAGAAGGATCGGTGCGCGATATTTCGGGGACACCTGGGCGAACGCGATGGCGGCTCCCATCGCCAGGGCGGCGTCGCCCGAAGGGAACGAGAACGACGAGGGATGCGCGATGACGGTCTCCGGTGCCGGGAGGAGGCCCGGCGCGTTCGCGAGCGCGTCAAACGGGCGCGGCCGCCGGACGATCAGCTTCAGGATCTCGGTGAACCCCCACGCGGCGAGCATCGCGAGGACGACAGTGCCGGTCGCCGCGATCCCGCGCCGGTTCAGGCCGCGCGAGCGAAGGAGAAGGAACGCCAGGATCCACCAGAAGAAGCCGTTCCAGTTCAGATACGTGAGCGCGACGGCGATGACCGAGGTGACGAGGTTTCGCTGCGCCGCGATCGCGAGGTAGAGCTGGGTGTCGAAGTTCCCGAGCGCGGCGAGAAGATCGTTCAACGCGAACGGACGTGGCGCCAGACGAATAGCGCGACACCGACGACGATCAGGCCTGCCACGATGTAATCGAGACCGCGAAGCTGGTGCTTCAGGTCCTGCCAGTTATCGCCAAGAACCATCCCGGCCCAGACCAGGAGCATGACCCAGGGCACGGCGCCGACGATCGAGAAGACAAGAAAACGCCAGAGCGGCATGCGCGCGATGCCCGCCGGGACGGAGATAAAGGTGCGGACGATCGGGAGCATCCGGGAGAAGAGCACCGTCAGATCCCCCCAGCGAGCGAACCAACGGTCAGCGGTCTCGAGATCGTGGGCGCTGATCAGCACGTAACGTCCGTAGCGCTCGAGGAGAGGACGACCGCCGAACGCCCCGACCGCGTAACTGACCAGTGAGCCGACGGTGTTCCCCAGCACACCGGCGATGACCGCGCCCCAGTAGGTCCACTGCGCGCCGGTCAGAGGCTCCACGACCCCTCGGGAGACGCTCCAGCCGGCGAATGGGAGGATCAGCTCGGACGGGATCGGAATGGCCGCGCTCTCGATGGCCATCGCGATGACCACGCCGACGTAGCCGAAACGGCCGTACAACGAGTCGATGAAGGGAAGGACGAATTGGTCGACGGCCTCGATCAAGTCTCCGTATCGTAGTCAAGCCATGTCAGAGACTTCCGCGCTCGCGGCCGACATGCGCCGTGCCCTGCGCGCGCAGGACCGCGCCGACCTCGTCGTCGGTATCCCGAGCTTCCGCAACGCGGCCACGATCGGCCACGTAACGAAGGCGGCGGCGGAGGGGTTGCGCCGCCACTTCCCCGACAAGCGCGCGGTGATCGTGAACGCCGACGGCGGCTCCGAGGACGGCACACCCGATCGGGTGCGAGCGTCGGCGGACGGCGTGCCGACGGTCGCGGGCCGCTACGAGGGTCGGTCCGGCAAGGGCTCGGCCTTCCGCGCGATCTTCGAGGCGGTCGTCCTGCTTGACGCGAAGGCGTGCGCGGTGGTCGACAGCGATCTTCGGAGCATCACACCCGAATGGATCGCGCGCTTGATCGGTCCGGTGGTCCGCGGCGAGGCGGACTACGTCACCCCGCTCTACGCGAGGCACAAACACGATGGGACGATCACCAACACGATCGCGTACCCGCTCACCCGTGCGCTGTATGGCGCGCGCGTGCGGCAGCCGATCGGAGGCGAGTTCGGTTTTGCTGCCGAGCTCGCGAAGGTCTACCTCGGTGAGCCCGTGTGGGACACGGACGTCGCGAAGTTCGGCATCGACATATTCATGACGACGACCGCGCTTGCGCGCCGGGTACGCGTTGCGCAGGCGTTCCTCGGCGCCAAGATCCACGACCCCAAGGACCCCGGCGCCGACCTCGGGCCGATGTTCACGCAGGTTGTGGGGACCCTGCTGACGCTCGCTCGGAAGTACGCCGACATCTGGCGTCCGGTGACGGGCTCGCACGATGTTCCGGTGATCGGTGAGATCTCCGCGGTCGAACCTGAGCCGGTGAACGCGAGCGTGCGGGTGCTGGTCGAGAAGTTCCGCGCCGGCGCGGCGGAGCAGGACAAGGCCTGGGCCGACATTCTTTCGGCCGACACCCGCGACGTCGCGAGAAAGGCCGCCGAGAGCGGCAACGCCAGCGCGATCGGAGCCCGGTTCTGGGCGAAGGCCGTATACGAGATCGTCGCCGCGGCGAAGAACCGCGACGACACCGAGGTCCTCGCGCGGGCCATGCTGCCGCTCTACTTCGGGCGCGTCGCGGCCCTCATCGGCGAGGTGCAGGGGCTGGATCAAGCCGGCGCCGAGCGTGTCGTCGAGCAGCAGGCGCTCGCCTTCGAGCAGACGAAGCCGTACCTCCTGGAGCGCTGGGCCTGACGGCCTCCTTAAAGGAGGACCAGGTCGTCCTCGTCACCGAGGAGGATGGGGGCCTGCCGCTCGGCGCGATGAGCCCGCTCGGCCTCTACTACCACGACACGCAGTACCTCTCGGGCTACGCCCTCCGCGTGAACGGGTCCCGGCCCCTCCTGCTGTCGGCGAACACCGAGCAGAACTACGTCGCGACGTTCCAGCTCATGCATTCCGAAGGCGCCGTGCTCGGTACCGCGCGGCACGCCGCCGACACGCTCTCGATCCGGCGGACGCGTTTTCTCGCGGACGGCCTTCGTGAGCGGATCGGCGTCCTCAACGCAAACGCGCATCCGGTCGACGTGAGCGTCGAGCTCGAATTCGAGGCCGCATTCCGGGACATGTTCGCGGTGCGCGCCTACCGCGATCTGAGCCTTGCCCCGCTCGCCTCGACGCGCGGCCCGCGCGAGGGCGGGCTGGTCTTTGAGCGCGTCGGCCGGGACGGAGTGCGACGGACGACCGAGATCACCCTGCGGCCCGCGCCGGACGCGATCGAAGGGAACATCTTTCGCGTGGCACGAACGCTCGGGCCGCAGCAGTTCCTGCAGCTGGAGCTTGCGGTCATCCCGCGCGAGGACGGTGCCGCCCCGGCGGCGTCGCCCGATCGGTTCGACGACGCGATCGACGCGCTCAACGCTCGTTACCGGAGATTCCTGCGGTCGTGCTCGCGGTACACGACGAGCTCGGAGATGCTCGACGAGGGTCTCATCACCCGGAGCGCGCTCGACCTGCGGGCGCTGCTCGAGTTCCACCCGAGCGGACCGTATCCGACGGCCGGCATCCCCTGGTACGCGGTGCCCTTCGGTCGCGACGGGCTCATCTCGGCGTACCAGACGCTCGGGTGGAATCCCGACATCGCGCGCGGGACGCTCCGCCTTCTCGCGAGCTACCAGGGCCACAAGGTCGACGACTTCACCGAAGAGGAGCCCGGGAAGATCTTCCACGAGCTCAGGCGAGGCGAGCTCGCGCGGCTTGGCGAGGTCCCGCATCACCCCTACTACGGGTCGGTCGACGCGACACCGCTCTTCGCACTCGTCTTCGCGGAGACAGTGAAATGGACGGCCGATCGCGCGCTGTGGCGGGATCTGCTTCCCGCGGCGGAGCGGGCCCTCACGTGGTGCGACACCTACGGCGATCCCGACAAAGACGGCTATGTCGAATATGGCCACCGCCCCGGCGAGATGCGCAGCCAGGGTTGGAAGGACTCGGCGCAATCGCTCTCGGATCCCGACGGGAAGTGGTCGAAGCTTCCTGCCGCGCTCGTCGAGGTGCAGGCGTACGTCTACGCCGCGAAGATGGGCGTTGCCGATCTCTACGAGGTCGACGGCGACCGGACGCGCGCCGATCGCCTTCGCGGCGAGGCGAATGAGCTGCGGATCCGTTTCGAGCGCGACTTCTGGATGGAAGCCCAGCAGTGCTACGCGCAGGCCCTCGACGGCGACAAGAAGCAGGTCCCTGCTGTGACGAGCAACGCCGGGCATGCCCTCTGGTGCGGGATCGCGAGTCCCGAGCGCGCGGCCGCAGTCACCCGACGGCTCATGGAGCTCGACATGTACACGGGTTGGGGCATCCGGACGCTCTCCAGCAAGTACCCGACGTACAACCCGATGAGCTATCACAACGGGTCGGTCTGGCCGCACGACAACTCCCTGATCGTCCAGGGTTTCGCGCGTTACGGCCACCGCGAGGAGGCCGCCGAGGTCGTGGGCGCGCTGATCGAGGCCGGTCGCCGCTTTCCGAACTCGCAGCTTCCCGAGCTCTGGTGCGGTTTTCAGAGGGACCTCCGCTTCTCATCGCGGCCCGCCGACTACCTGGTCTCGTGCATCCCCCAGGCGTGGTCTGCCGGGATGGTCTTTCTCTGTCTGCGGGCGCTTCTCGGGATGCAGCCGGACCTGAACACGCAGCAGCTGCTCCTCGATCCCGCGCTCCCACCATGGCTCGATCGCATCGACGTCCGGGACATGAGGATCTTCGATTCGCGCGTCACCTTCCGCGTCCGGCGGAGCCAGCGCGGCGACCGCATCGTGGGCGGTCGTGGCCGAGTCACGAGGGCGGCTGCCACCGCGTGACGCGCCGGCGTCGACGCGTCGTCCTCGTCCACTACACCGCTCCCTCGATCCTCGGCGGTGTGGAGCAGGTGATGGGTGCGCATGCGACCGCGCTGCTTGAGGCGGGCGCCGACGTGACCATCGTCGCCGGGCGCGGCCGCGCGCCGCGCGGCGTGCGTATGACCCGCATCGGAGAGGTCGACTCCAGGAACAAGCGTGTGCTGCGCGACTTTCGATCTCTCGCGCAGGGCGAGCGCACGAAGGCGCACGACGCTTTGGTCGAGAGGCTCGTGCGCAAGCTACGACCGATCGTCGCGAAGGCGGACCGGGTTGTCGTCCACAACGTCCTGACCATGCACAAGGACCTCGCGCTCACGGAGGCGCTCGTCCGACTTGCGCGCGACCGCCCCGGCGTCGTGATCGCGTGGACGCATGACCTCGCCTGGTCCGACCCGCAATACGCGAACGAGCGCCATCCCGGCGACCCGTGGGGTCTCATCGCCCGCGCCCACCCAGGTATTCGCTACGTCGCCGTGTCGGACGAGCGGGCGGACCAGCTGGCCGCGCTCGCGGGTCTGCGGCGCGAGGGTGTGGCGGTGGTCCCGAACGGCGTCGACATCGCGGCGGCGCTCGGCCTTTCTTCGGCCGGGGCGCGGATCGCCGAGCGGCTCGACCTCTACCGCGCCGATCCGCTTCTCGTGCTGCCCGCCCGGCTCACTCGACGAAAGCGCATCGAGGCCGCCATCGCGGCGACGGCCGCGCTCCGGGGACGAGGTCACGCCGCGATGCTCGTCGTGACCGGCCCACCCGGACCGCACAACCCGGCCAACGCTGGCTACCTCGCCGAGCTCAGCGCGCTCGCCAAGCAGGTCGAGGGGGTCCACCTCTTTCACGAGCTCGGGCTCAGGGCGCCGTATCGAGTCATCGCGGACATGTACGCACTCGCCGATGCGCTTGTACTGCCCAGCCAGAGCGAGGGGTTCGGGATCCCGTTGCTCGAAGCCGCACTCCATCGCCTGCCCATCGTGTGCAGCGACCTCGCCACGCTGCGCGCGCTCGCCGGCGATGCGGCGACCTACGTGCCGCCGGACGCGTCGGGCGAGGTGATTGCGGACGCGATCGAGCGATCGTTGGGTGAGCCCGGACCTCGCTTTCGCGCGCGGGTGCGCGCGATGGCCTGGTCGCGAGTCCTCAAAGAGCGCGTGGTCCCACTCGTGCTTGAGGGAACCGCATGAAGGTCCTCGTTGCGATCACCGATCCCGAGCGCGAGAGCGGACTCCTCGAGACGGCGGCCGCGCTCGCCTGCGAGGGCGAGGTCGTGGTCGCCTCGGCGATCGAGGTCACCGGTGACGCGACGCTCGCCTCCGCGCAACCCGAGGCACGCGCTCGGCGCCGAGCCCTCGACGCCCTCGCGGGCGAGCTCCCGGGCCGGCACCTCCGAAGCCTCGTGACGGTCGCGCGCGTCGGCTGGGATGCCATTCGCGAGGCCTGCGCGACCGAGCGGCCGGACCTGCTCGTCATTGGTTGGCGCCGCCCCGGATGGGACGTGCTCGGGACCACGATCGAGGAGATCCTGCGCCTGCCGCCGTGCGACCTCGCAGTGGTGAAGGGTCGACCGGCGCACGCCAAACGCATCCTCGTGCCGGTCCGCGGCGGCAGGTACGCGCAGCTCGCCGCGCGACTCGGGATCGAGCTGGCGCGATCGCAAGGCGGTTCGGTGACTCTGCTTCACGTCGCCGAGCGGGGCGGCGGCAAGAAGCCGCAAACGCTCTACCAGCTCCTCGGCGAGCGCGCGTACGACGAGCGCGTGGAGCGGCTTGTCACACGATCGGGCGATCCCGCGAAGGTGATCCGGGACGAGCTGTCCGAGCACGACGCGATCGTGTTTGGCGCCACCGGTCGCGAAGGCGCTCGTGACCCGCTCGGCCCCGTCGGCCAGGCGATCATCGGTGAAGCCCGCAACGCGGTTGTCGTCCGCACCAGCGCGCCGCTCGCCTCGCCGGTGTTCGTCGAGCGGACTCGTCTGCCGGCGGAACGTGCCGAACGCAGTCGCGTTCTGGGGGAGATCGTCGACAAGTGGTTCGCCGAGAACACATTCAGTTCCACCGAGTTCGCAGACCTCCGCCGGCTCGTCGAGGCAAAAGAGCGGCAGGGGATCCGGATCTCGGTCGGCCTCCCGACGCTCAACGAGGAGGCCACGATCCGCAAGGTCATCCGGGCCATTCGCTCGCGTCTCGTCGAGCGTTTTCCGCTGGTCGACGAGCTCGTCGTGGTCGACTCGCGCTCGGATGACCGCACGCGCGAGATCGCGAGAGAAGAGGGCGTGCCTGTCTTCATCCACGACGAAATCCTCCCGGAGCTCGGGAGTTACCGCGGGAAAGGCGAGGCTCTCTGGAAGAGCCTGCATGTGCTGACTGGCGACATCGTTGTGTGGATCGATACCGACGTCACCAGCGCCCATCCGAAGTTCGTTTACGGCATCGTCGGTCCCTTGCTGATGCGGCCGGATCTGCAATTCGTGAAGGCTTTTTACCAGCGACCACTCCATATCGGAGACGAGCTGCAGGCGACCGGGGGCGGCCGCGTGACCGAGCTCGCGGCGCGCCCGATCCTGAACCTGTTCTTTCCCGAGCTGTCGGGGATCGTCCAGCCGCTTTCCGGCGAGCAGGCCGGACGACGGACGTTGCTCGAGCAGCTCCCCTTCTTCTCGGGCTACGGCGTCGAGACCGGTCTTCTCGTTGACACGTTGCAGCGCACAGGTCTCGGTGCGATCGGGCAGGTGGACATGAAGCAGCGCATCCATCGGAACCAGTCGCTCTACGACCTGTCGAAAATGAGCTTCGAGATCCTTCAGGTCGCGATCAAACGAGTGGGCGAGGCGCACGGTGCGAATCTGCTCGAGGAGGCCAACTTCACGATGAAGCTCATCGCGGCGGGCGGCGGCAAGCTCCACCTCGAGATGCACGACATCATCGACGTGGAGCGCCCGCCGATGGCGACGATCCCGGCATATCAGGCGAGGCGTAGCGCCGCGCTCGATACTGCCACCGGTTGAAGGTCCTTCGCTCCGTCGCAGAGGCCCGCGCGTTCCGCACGGCGTCGGCCACGGCCTCCATCGGGTTTGTCCCAACCATGGGTGCGCTCCATGAGGGACACGCCTCGCTCATCGCACGTGCCGTCCGGGAGAACGACCTCGCGGTGGTCTCGATCTTCGTGAATCCCACGCAGTTCGGCCCGCAGGAGGACTTCGGGGCGTACCCGCGCGATGAGCCGGCCGATCTCGCAGCGTGCGAGCGCCTCGGGGCCACGATGGTCTTTGCGCCGACCGTCGACGAGCTGTACCCCGCGGGCGACGCGACCCGCGTGCAGCCCGGCCCGATCGCTGCGCGTCTCGAGGGCGCCGCGCGACCGGGGCACTTTGTAGGAGTGGCGACCGTTTTGACGAAGCTGTTCGCGATCGTGCGTCCCGACGTCGCGTACTTCGGCCAGAAGGACTTTCAGCAGCTCCGCGTGGTCCAGACCGTCGCCCGCGATCTCCGGCTCGCCGTCCGCATCGCCGGATGCCCCACCGTGCGGGACCCCGATGGACTCGCGATAAGTTCGCGCAACCGCTACCTCTCGGCGGAGCATCGCCGGAGCGCTCTCGCGCTCTCGCGGGCGTTGCGGGCGACGGAAGAGATGTGGTCTCGCGGCGAACGCGATCCCGCGAAGCTGCGCGAGCACCTCAAGCGCCTCGCGGCGGGCCCGGGCGTTGGGCTCGAATATGTGTCCGTGGCCGATCCGCTCACCCTCGACGAGCTCGACCGTCCGGCCGACCGTGCTCTCATCTCGCTCGCGGCGCGTGTCGACGGGACGCGGCTCATCGACAACGTGCTTGTCGGTATCGCGCTCGAGGCGCTCCCGTGACGACGATCGCCGAAGAGCGGATGGCCGTCCCGTCGGAGCCCACGGTCGAGCAGGTCTCGCTAAAGGAGAGGCGCGGCCAGGCGCTCCTCGGAACGATTACGGCGGCGCACTTCTCGCATCACGTCACGAATTCGCTTCTCAACCCGCTGCTGCCGCTGATCCGCAACGCCTTCGCATTGAGCTATGCCGAGAGCGGCTTCGCGGTATCGGCGTTCTCGATCGCCGCGGGTCTCGCGAACGCGCCGTGGGGGTTGCTGGCCGACCGCATCGGGTCGCGCGTGGTCATCGTCGGCGGTCTTTTCCTGATGGGAGCGGCGAGCGTCGCGCTGGCGACGGCGGGCTCGTACTGGCAGCTCCTCGCGCTTCTGGTGCTGCTCGGGATCGTGTCCGGTTCGTACCATGGACCCGCCGCCGCGCTCATCGCGCGCATCTTTTCCCCGCGAGTGCGCGGAACGGCGATGGGCATCCACATCACCGGCGGCCATCTCTCGTTCTTCGCGGCGCCCGCCGTCGCGGGTCTTCTCGCGACGGCGACGGGCACCTGGCGCACGCCGTACGTCTGGTTCGCGGCGGCGCCGATCGTCTTCGGTGCGCTCCTTTGGTTCGTGGCGCCGCCGGTGCACGAGCGTGCGGCGCCCGGGGATCGGTTCGCGGCCTTCCGCGAGATCGGCCGGGTCTTCCGCGATGTCGGACCCCTGGTATCGCTCTCTATCGCCTTCCAGTTCGGCATCGCCGCACTGCTCGCGTTCCTCGCGCTCTATCTCGTCGACGCGCGCGGCCTCTCGCCGGCGCTCGCCGCCGTGTTCTTCGGCGTGCCGCAGCTGGTCGGCGTGATCGGCGCGCCACTCGGGGGCTTTCTGTCCGATCGCTTCGGCCGACGCCGCGTGATGCTCGGCGGTCTCGCGCTCATGGGTCCCGCCGTGTACGCCGTCACGGCCGTGCCGAACGAAGCTCTTCTCGTCACGCTCGCCGTGTTCGGCCTGCTCTGGTCGATGCGCTCGACGGTGACCGAGACGCTCGTCATGGACAGCGCCGCGCCAGGCCGACGAGCGACGGTACTCGGCGGGTACTACCTGTTGAACGCGCACGTCGGCGGCATCGGGGCCCCGCTCTTTGGTTTTCTCGCCGAGGCGGTCGGTCTCGCGACCGCGTTCAGCTGGATCGGGATCGCGTTCGTCGCGATGTCGGCCGTCGCACTCCTCGTAGGGCGGCGTTTGTAGCGGGCCTGGCGCTAGAGGGCGCCGATCACCTGAACGCCGCGCCGCTGGATGAAGTACGTACCGCTCGAGGTGCTGAGCTGCAAGACCACGTCAACTTTCGCGCCAGCGTCCCACGTGGGTCCGTCGCGAACGCTGAGCGATAGGTGATTGCGGCGATCGGCGGCGAACGTTTGCAGAGGCTGCGGCACGGTCTCCCAAATCTCGGCACCGTTCACCAGCCATGCCTTGTCGGCGCGCAACCCTTGCGGCGGGTCACTTTCGGCATCGGCCCGTAGGAAGATCGTGCCGCCAACGCCGCGCTTCGGAGTGGGAGCGGGCCCAGGCATGAGGTCGCGATACAGGTCGACCTGAAGCGTGTACGAACGACCGTCGACGTAGATCTGATCGAGGGCGCCGCGCGCCTCCGGCCGGAGCGTCGACGAGGGCCCCGGCGAGCCGACGGCACCGCCGCAGGCGACGACCAGTAGGACGAGCGGGAGCAGGAGCCTCACGCCTGTCTAACGCACAGCTGCTCCAAAGGTTCCCATGGGGGTCGGCTCGCGGTCGGGAGCTGCGCGAGCGGAGAATGCACCCGGTGCGAGTACTCGACCGGCTGCTTGGAATCGGAACCAAACCGACCGATCCGGCCGAAGACCGAAGACGAAAGCGCCTCTTGGTCGCGTTCGCGCTCGCGGTCATCGTGGTGGTCCCGCCCTGGGCGAGCATCTACTACGCCTACGGAGAATTCGTCGCCGCGATCTTTCCGCTCGTCTACGTTCCGCTGACGCTCGCGAACCTTGCCGTCTTCGCGCGCACTCACGACTTCGAACGTGCCCGCCAGATCCAGAGCCTCATCATCCTCACGCTCCCGTTCGGCGTCCATGTCGCGCTCGGCGGCTTCCAACCGTCGAGTGGCGTGGTGCTCTGGTCCGTCCTCGCGCCGTTCTGCGCACTCGTCTTTGGCGGCATCGGCGCCGGGGTTCGCTGGCTCGTGGCCTTCGCCGCCGTCGTGGCGCTCGCAGCGCTCGTTCAGCCCCGCGAGGCAAATGGCCTGCCTGGCTGGGTCGTGACGGCCTTCTTCGCCGCGAACATCGCCACGATTTCGGCGGTCGCGTTCGCTCTGCTCGCCGGTTACGCGCGGCAGCTCGCGACGGAGCGCGCACGCTCGGAGCGGTTGCTCCTCAACGTGCTGCCAGCGCCAATCGCGACGCGGCTGCGGGAGCGCGAGGAGGTGATCGCCGACGCCTACGAGGAGGCGACCATGATCTTCGCGGACGTCGTGAATTCGACCCCGCTGACCGCCGAACTCACGCCCCGGCAGATGGTCGCGCTGCTCGACGAGTACGTCAGCGCCTTCGACGGTCTAGCCGATCGTCACGGAGTGGAAAAGATTCGCACGATCGGCGACAACTGGATGGGCGTCGCGGGCGTGCCGCGGCCGCGGCCCGACCACGCCGAGGCGGTCGCGCGGCTCGCGCTCGGGATGCTCGAATTCGCCGCTGAACGCTGCCGCTCCGGGTTGCGTTGCCTCGACTTCAGGATCGGCATCAATTCGGGCGCGGTCGTCGGTGGAGTCATCGGACGGCGCAAGTTCGTGTTCGACATCTGGGGCGATCCTGTCAACACGGCGGCGCGAATGGAGTCGCACGGCGAACCGGGGAAGATCCAACTGACGGAATTGACCTACGAGCTCCTCAAAGATCGCTTCGTCTGCGAGCCGCGCGGGACGATCGAGGTCAAAGGCAAGGGCCCGATGCGCACCTGGTGGCTCCTCGCTGAACGCGATCAACCCGGTCGGGGCGCGGAGACAAAGACCGCCGTCGCGACCTAGGCGCGCGCAAGCGAGGCGATGAGCAGCGTCATCGCCTGGTTGAGGGGCGCCGCGACGCCCCGGCGCTCGCCTTCGCGCGCGACCGCACCGGAGATGGCATCGATCTCGGTCGGCCGGCCAGCCTCGACGTCCTGAAGCATCGACGAGCGATTCGCACCCGTGAGCGCGGCCATGGCGCGCCACTGCTTCACGGCCTCGTCCTCGCTGATGCGCACACCTGATGCCGTCGCGACCCGCGCGACCTCTCGGGCGATGCCATCGGCCACGCGCGAGGCGGGTGCGTCAGCGAGGAGCTCCGCGTTCGTCCGATGGATGAATGCGGTAAGCGGGTTGACCGCCGCGTTCGTGACGACCTTTCGCCACACCGCCGGCCACGCATCGTCGACGACGGTCACATCCATGCCGCCCTCATGAAGCGTTCGGCCGAGCTCGTCGAGCTTCGTCCGCGAGGTCGCGGCGGTCGGCCTCCCGAGCTCGACCTTGCCGGGTCCCGTCGCGCGGAGCTCGCCGTTCAGAAGCTGCGCCCCGACGTAGATCACGCCGACGGCCGCGCGCTCGCGGCCGACGTGTTCCACGAGGATCTCGTAATTGCCGAGGCCGTTCTGGATCGTGAGGGCGACGCCGTCGGGCGCGAGGATCTTCGCGGCGATCGCGGCCGCCCATGCGGTGCCCGGCGTCTTCGTCGTAAGAATCGCGGCGTCGACCGGTGTCTCATCGTCCCGGAGCGGCGCGCGGGTGCGGTCGACCTTCACGAGCTCGGCGCGACCCTCGAGCGCACGCGCGATCACGTGCCCGATCGCGCCCATGCCCAGGATCGCGACACGCATTAGGAAGCCTTTTGCTGTGCCAGGCTCCGCTGCAGCGAGAGCAGCTCGCTGTCCTTCATCGTGAAGCTGTGCTCGTCAGTCGGGAACGAGCCGTCGCGCACCTCGCGGTCGAATTCGCGCAGCGCGGTCGTTACGGCGGCGCCGATGTCGGCGTAGCGCTTCGCGAACTTCGGCTTGAACTCACCGTACAGGCCGAGGACGTCGTGGAGCACGAGCACCTGGCCATCGCAGTCGACGCCCGCTCCGATCCCGATCGTCGGGATCGAAAGACGCTGCGTTGCGAGCGCCCCGACCGGCGCCGGTACTGACTCGAGGACGATGGAGAACGCACCGGCATCCTCGAGTGCGAGGGCGTCCTCGATCAGGCGGCGCGCGGCCCGCGCGGTCTTCGCCTGCACCTTGAAGCCGCCGAGCTGCGCGACGCGCTGCGGCGTGAGACCCACATGCGCCATGACCGCGATGCCGTTCGCGGTGAGAGTGCGAACGGTCTCGACCACCTCGGCGCCGCCTTCGACCTTGATCGCGTCCATGCCCGCCTCTTTCAGAAAACGCGCCGCATTGCGGAGGGCGTCGGACGGGCCGGCCTGGTAGGAGCCGAACGGCATGTCGCCGATGAGGAGCGGCCGCGTCGCGCCGCGCGAGACCGCCGCGGCGTGCCGAACCATGTCGTCCATCGTCACCGGCACGGTCGTGGGATAACCGAGCACCACCATGCCGAGCGAGTCGCCGACCAGGATCACGTCTATGCCGGCCTGCTCGACGAGACGCGCGAACGCGGCGTCGTATGCCGTCATCATCGTGATGCGCTTGCCGTCGCGCTTCATCGCGACGAGGTCGGGGACGGTGACTTTCTTCGGGGCCGGCGTGGATCCGCCGCCGTACTGATCGCTCACTTCGAACCTCCGTCCAGGCCGGCTGCGTGCCGGTCCCGGCGTCAACGCAATCGTAGCGCCCGCTTGTATGTCGCAGGATTCATTCCAGATTCGGATCGAAGGCACTAGCGAAAGCGGGTTGCAGCCACGACCACGACCCCGGTGATAACGACGAGAGGCAGCGCGGGTGCGAGTACGGCTGCCGCCACGAGGACGAGAGCGCCACAGACCGCGCCAAGACCGAGGGCGACCACGATCGCCGCGCGGCGAAACGCGTCGGGGCCGATCGCGCCGAGGGCGCTGAGCTCGCTCAGAAGTGCGGTGAGCGTGCCGGTCACGTACGTTGTCGACAGAGCGGGTGCCAGGGTGCGCGCGGTCACGGCTTGAATGCCCATCGCCACTCCGGAGACGGCGATGAGCGATGCCGCCGCGAGGCCGTCGGGTCGCGCGTCGGTGAGGATCCACCCGCCGAAGAACGCGGCTTGCAGGACGCACTCGACGCCGAGCGCGCGGGTGGCGTGCGCCGGCCAGACGGTTTCGCGCGGTGCCGCGCCGATGAGGCGCGCCCCGGCGAGGACCCCGCCGGAATAGGCCGCGAGGGCAATGAGCGATCGGAGCGCGTTGCGAAAAGCACCCTGTCCGATCGCGAGGCCGAGGAGAACGATGTTCCCGGTCATCACCGCCGTGAAGACTTCGAGGCGCAGGAAGACGACCGCGTCGACGGCGCCCGCGGCGAACGTGAGAGCGACGAGGAGCAGGTCCCGCCGCCGCGCGTCGTCCACGATCAGCTCGCGGCGAGCTCGGCTACGACTTCGGGCAGCGTCCCCAGATCGGGCAGGACGCGCGTGGGCGCGGTTTCGAGGGTCTCGCCATGGCGGTCGATGAAGACGGTGCGGAATCCGAGCGCCGCCGCCGGCCGCATGTCGTGGTACTGGCTCGCGCCCACGTGCACCGTCCGTCCCGCGGATGCGCCGCTGCGCTCGAGGAAACGGCGCCAGTGCCCAGGTGCCGGCTTGTAGCTGTGGCAGTCCTCGGCGGTGATGGCAAGGTCGGGCCGGATCCCGAGCCGGCCGATCGAGAGCTCGAGCAGGTCCCGATCGACATTGGAGAGGATCGCGATGGAGCGACCCTGGTCGACGAGCGCACGAAGCGCCGTCCGCACCTCCGGGAAGGGCCGCCATTCCCCGAGCGACGCCGGTAGCGGCGACGCCTTGTCCTCCGGTATCGAGGCATCGAGCGAGTGGAGAACACGCCGACCGACGCGATCGAGCACGTCCTTGTAGAGGTGATAGCCCTCAGCCTCGAACTCCGCCTCCATAGCGATGTACCACTCGGCGAGCGCTCTCCGATCGGTCTCCGGCGGCAGAAGTGGGAGAAGGGCATCAGTGATCCCGCGCTCCCAGTCGATGAGCGTTCCGTAGCAGTCGAACGTCACCCACTCCACCGGCATGGCGCGAGGCTAGCGGAGCTGGGGGAGGATCGACGTCGCGAAGTACGCGCTGTCCTCAAACTTGCCGAGTGCCTCCCGAGTGGGAGTCGGCGCGGCCTGGTGCCGCTCGGGATTGGATCGCGCGGCGATCCGCTTCAGCACCGGCGACGGGTCGAGGTGCGCCGCGTGCGCGCTCAGGTACAGATCGCCAAGCGACATGAGCCAGTCGCGATAGTCGCGCCGTTGATCGTCTATCGACGCGGCCACGACGCCTCGTTCGAGCCACTCCGGCCGGCCGCCTTGTTTCAGGATGCCTGACGCGTAGGCGACGTAGTCCTCGAGAAGGACGCGTGCCTCGCGCTCGTGCACGATCCCTCGGATGATGGCGCAGTGCGGCGGATCGGAGCGGGCGTACAGGTCGAAGAGCTCATCGAAGATGGCGAAGACCTCGTCGCGCGGACCGAGCCCGAGTGCCGCCGCGGCGCTCGCGGCTTGCGGTAACCGCGCCATGAGGTTGGACAGCCTTCCTTGCTTCGGTCCGAACGCGGCCGCGAACGAACGCTCGCGGGCTTCACGCCACTTTCGGATCGGGGTGTCGAGCCGCTCCAGCCTGTCCTGAAACGAGCGGAGCGAGGGCTCCTCGTCGGTCACCGCGCCAGCCGCTCCGCCAGCTTCGCGACGAGCCGGCGTGCCACCTCGCTTTTCTTTAATAGGGGCAGCGTCTCGATACCGTCCGCGCTCACGAATGCGACCTGGTCGTCGTCCGAGCCGAACCCCGAGCCGGGACTCACCACATCGTTGGCGACAACGAGATCGAGCTGCTTGTCCCGGAGCATGCGGCCCGCCTCGGAGGTCGCATCGCCGGTTTCGGCCTTGAACCCGACGACGACTGTGCCCGGACGGCGTGCCGCGACGATGGCCTTGAGCAAGTCGGGGTTCTCGGTCATCCGAACGGTCATTTCGTTGCCGAGGTCCTTCTTCTTCAGCTTTGTCGTGACGCGCTCGACGGGCCGGTAGTCCGCGACAGCCGCGGCCATGATCACGGCGTCCGCACGAGGGAGCTGCGCGACCACCGCGTCCTTCATGTCGTCCGCGCTCTCCACCGGAAAGGTGCGCACGCCCGCCGGGGGGACCAGGGCCGTGGGGCCAGTGATGAGGATCACCTCCGCACCGGCGTCGCGCGCCGCCGCCGCGATCGCGTAGCCCATCTTGCCGCTCGATCGGTTCGACACGAACCGCACCGGATCGATCGCCTCGAGGGTCGGACCGGCGGTGACGACGACCAAGCGTCCGGCGAGCACCTGCGACCCGCCGAGCGCCTCATCGATCGCGGCCTCGATGCGCTCGAGGGATGCGAGGCGACCCGGGCCGATGTCGCCGGACGCCAAAGGTCCAGTCTCCGGGTCGATCACGAGCACGCCCCGGGCGCGGAGCGCGCTCACGTTCGCCTGCGTCGCGGCGTTCTGCCACATGTGCGTCTCCATCGCGGGCGCCACGATGACCGGCGCCGACGTCGCGAGAACTGTCGTGGCGACGAGGTCGTCGGAGAACCCGTGGGCAAGGCGCGCGAGCACGTGCGCGGTCGCGGGCGCGACGACGACCACGTCGGCCTGCCGGCCCATCGCAACGTGTCCTGCGGCGCGCTCGTCCTGCATCGCGAACATCTCGATCTCCACCGGCCGATGCGTGAGCGCCTGGAAGGTCAGAGGAGTAACGAACTCGGCCGCGCTCTTCGTCATGACGACCTGGACCGTCGCGCCCGCCTGCACCAGGCGGCGTGAGAGCTCGACCATCTTGTACACCGCGATCGAACCGGTCACCGCCAGAACCACGAAGCGACCGCCCGCGCGACTCACGTGTTGAGCTCCCACAGGAGACGAAGACCTTCGAGGGTCAGGTCGTCGTCGACGCGCTCGATGCCCCTGGCGAGTGGCGCGATCGTCGCCGCCAGTCCGCCGGTCGCGAGGACGCGCGGTGGCGCGGGCCCGAGCTCGGCGACAAGGCGCGCGAGCAGACCTTCGACGAGCCCGACGTACCCGAAGACGATTCCCGAGCGAATGCAATCCGCCGTGTTCTTTCCGATCGCATTCGCCGGTGGCGTGAGCGGGACGCGGAAGAGACGAGCGGCCCGTCCAAACAAGGACTCCGCGGAAACCTCCAGGCCCGGCGCGAACGCCCCGCCGAGAAAGTCGCCCTCGGCGCTCACGACATCGAAGTTCGTCGTTGTCCCGAAGTCGACGACGATCGCCGGTCCGCCGTAGCGCCGATGCGCGGCGAGCGTGTTCGCGATGCGATCCGCGCCGACCTCCGAGGGGTTGTCGACCCGCAGACGAACACCGGTCTTCACGCCGGGGCCGATGACCAGCGCGGGCTGATCGAGGTAGCGCTCCGCGAGCCGCATGAACGACGCGGTGAGCGGCGGGACGACCGAGCCAAGAACAAGCGCATCGACGTCATCGAGGGACAGGTCCTCGCGGCCGAGCAATGCGTCGATCATGACCGCGAGCTCGTCCTCGGTCTGGTCCTGCCGCGTCGCGGTGCGCCAGGTCGAGACGAGCTTCGCTTCGTCATACACACCGAGGACGACGTTCGTGTTCCCGACGTCCGCGGCGAGCAGCGTGGTCACTAGTCCTTCGCTTCCGTTGCCCCGGTGCGCATGCCGCGCTTCCCCATCGCCTTGAGGCGCTTCGCGACGTTCGCCGGTACGTACTTGTCGATCGGAGCGCCGAAGGCGGCGAGCTCCTTCACGCGCGATGCGGAGACGAAGAGGAACTCGGGGGCCGTCATGAGGTAGACCATCTCGATCTCCGACGCGAGCGAGCGGTTCATGTTGGCCATCTCGAACTCGAATTCGAAGTCCGAGAGCGCACGGATTCCGCGCACGATGAAGCTCGCGCCACAGGCGCGCGCGAACTCCACCTGCAGGCCGTCGAATGCGCGGACTTCGACGTTGTCAAACCGGGCACATGCCTCGCGCATCAACTCGATGCGCTCGTCCGCCGTGAAGACAGTCTTCTTCGCGAGGTTGCGCCCGACGCCGACGACGACGCGATCGAAGAGGCGTGACGATCGCTCGACGATGTCAACGTGCCCGTTCGTGGGCGGATCGAAGGATCCCGGGTAGATGGCGACGCGATCACTCATGCGGTCGCGATACCTCCTTGGCGTGCACGCCGCACGCGCAGGGTATCGAGAAACCCTACCCGGTGGCTAGGGGGGTGGCTGCGCGGAGTCGTTCGGTGACCGCGCGCAGGATCTTGACCGCGATCTCGCCGTTCTGATGGAGAACGTCTCGGAACTGCGCGTGCCCGAGGACGAGGCAGCGCATCGGCGTTGCCGCTTTCACCGTGGCCGTGCGAGGGCCGTTGTCGATCAGCGCGATCTCGCCGAAGAAGTCTCCGGCTCCGAGGGTTCGCTTTCCCGGTGCCGCGTCCACCTCGGCGCGGCCGTCCAGGATGATGAAGAAGTCTCCGCCGCTCTTTCCCTTCTCGGTGAGGACCCGACCCGCCGGAATGTCGACCTCGTCCGCGCGCGAGGCGATGAAGGCGAGCTCCTTCTCGGTGCAGCTGCCGAAGAGCGGCACCGAGCGCAGCCGTTCGAGGCGCGGGTCGGCCACGGCGCGGAGTTTAGCCCTCACTAGGCGACACGCCTTCCCGACGAGTAGACCTCCGCGATGAGGGGAGCGCCCATGCGGTAGGCAAGCTCGCGCTCGTCGTCGGTATCGAGCACGACAATGTCCGCGCGGCGTCCCGGCACGAGCGCACCGACGCGACTGCCCCGACCGAGCGCGTGTGCCGCGTTGATCGTCGCGGCGACGATCGCCTCGTGGGGCGTGAGCCCGCAGAGGGTGACGCCCAAAGCGATCGCGGTGGGCATTCCTTCCAGCGGCGAGGTTCCCGGGTTGTGGTCCGACGCGAGCGCGACCGGCACCCGTGCCGAGATGAATCGGCGCGCATCCGGCGGCGGGTAACCGACGAAGAACGCGCTGCCCGGGAGAAGGACCGCAGGCACTTCGGCGCGCGCAAGGGCGCGGATACCCTCGGCCGACGCATGGGCGACGTGATCGGCAGAGCGCGCGTGCGTCCGGGCCGCGAAGACCGACGCACCGACGTCGTTGAGCTGGTCCGCGTGCATCGTGACGGCAAGGCCCGCCTTCTTGGCCGCAGTGAACAACGGTCGGACGTCCTCGACGTCGAAGACGCCCTTCTCGACAAACGCATCGACCGCCTCAGCGAGGCTCTCTTCGACGACGGTCGCGACCGCCTTCGTCGCCTCGCGGATGAAGCGCTTGCGGTCGTCGGTGTACGGCGTGGGCAACGCGTGCGCCGCGAGATACGTCACCGCGACGTCGATGGGCGCATCCGCCTTCGCGCGTGCGAGAAGCCGAAGCTGCCGCAGCTCTTCGCCGGGCTCGAGACCGTATCCGCTTTTCACCTCGATCGTCGTCGTGCCGAGCTCGGCGGCGTCGCCGATGCGTCGCATGAGCAGCGTGAGGAGCTGGTCATCGGTCGCATCGCGCGTCGCCCGGACTGTCGCGTGAATGCCCCCGCCTGCCGCGAGCACGGCGAGGTAGTCCGCGCCGCTCCGCCGGCTGGCGAATTCTTCCCAGCGCTCACCCGCGTAGCACAGGTGGGTGTGCGGGTCGACGAAGCCTGGCATGACGACGCGTCCCTCGACATCGATATCGATCGCGCCGTCGACACGCTCGACCGTCTCATGGGCGCTTCCATGGCCTGTTGCGACGATCGCTCCGTCGCGTACCGCGACGAAACCGTCCATCACCGCGCGAACATCTCCCGCGGCCGGTCCGACCCGAGGCCGCTCGTCCTTCAGCGGCTCCAGCGTCAGCAGTCGCGCGCCGTGAAGGATGAGGTCCGCGGCGGTCACTCCAGAAAGTGGCTCTCGATGACGCGGTCGCGTGTGAAGCCGTCGAGCTTCAGAGATTGCGCCGCCACCTGCAGCACCGCGTCGAGGGGTATGAGCCCGATGAGCTCGCCGCGCAGCACCTTCGCGCCGGCCGCGTTCGCGCGGGTCGCCACTTCAGTCCAGACCGTTGCGAGTGACGTGACCGTGTGATCGAGAAGGTTTATGGACACCTGCGCACGCGGCGGATCTGTCAGCATGAAGCCCTTCGCCTGGACCGCCGGAAGGCCGCCGGAAGATTCGCGGATCTCCTTGGCGATCCGCTGCGCCAGCTTCAGATCCGTGGAATCGAGCTCGATGTTGAACGCGATGAGGAATGGCCGCGCGCCCACGACGATCGCGCCCGCGGTCGGATGCATGCGCTTCGGACCCGCATCGGGGACGTGCGTGCTCTCGAGGAATTCCGCCAGTCCCTCGTACTCCGGCTTGCGGATGTCGGGGAGCCGAACGCGCTCCGGCCGTATGGCAGCCTTCGCGTAGAAGTACACGGGCACCTCGTGGCGCTGCGCGACCTCGCGGCCGAACCGGTGCGCGAGCGCGACGCACTCGTCCATCGTCACGCCCGCGAGTGGGATGAACGGGACGACGTCGACCGCGCCCAGCCGCGGGTGTTCGCCCTTATGCGTCTTCATGTCGATCTCGCGGTACGCGAGGTCGATGAGGGCGTGCGTCGCGCGGGCAACAGCGTCGGGCTCGCCCGCGTATGTGAAGACCGAGCGGTTGTGGTCGACATCACTCGTGCGGTCGAGAAGACGAACGCCCTCGGTCGCGCGGATGGCGTCGGCGAGGCGATCGATGACGTCGCCGCGCCGTCCTTCGCTCACATTCGGGACGCATTCGACAAGCTTTGGCACCGCGCGAGAGGCTAGCGTAGGCCGGTGAGCCTCAGCTTCGCCCTCCTCCAGTTCAATCCGTCGTCGGTCGTCGTGATGGACATCGAGGGTCGGATCCGATCACTGAACGCGAATGCGGAGCGGCTGCTTTCGACCACTGAAGCCAAGGCGCTGGGCCAGCCGTACACGGACGTGTTCGGCCCATCGCTGTCGCAGCGCGTCTTTTCGCTCGTTCTGAAAGCAGGGAAAAGCGGCGAAGTGAGGGCGATCGAGGCCACACTCCCGGACGGTCGCCGCGCGAAGCTCCGCGCGACCGCGGGACCGGTCCGCGACGACGGTGGAAATGTGAGCGGCATCGTCTTCGTCGCCGACGAAGACACGTCATCGCCCAAGCTCGAACAACTCGCGGTGCGGGAGGCGCGCCTACGCGACGCGTTGAAACGCTACCTCGGTGACACCGTGGCCGACATGGTCGATGCGCGACCATCCTTCGTCGATGTCGGTGGACAGACGCAGACGGTGAGCGTGCTGCACGCCGATGTGCGTGGGTACACGCAGCTCGCGGAAGATCTCGCACCCGAGAAGGTCGCGTCGCTCCTGCTTCGCTATCACGGTGTGGCCTCGAAGGCGCTGCGTGATTCGGGCGCCGTCATCGATCGGTTCGCGGGCGACGCGATCCTCGCGCTCTGGAACGCGCCCGAGCCACAGGTGGGTCACGCTCGGCTTGCGCTCCATGGCGCGCTCGCCCTGCAGGGCGCGGCACGCGAAGCCGGCCGAGACCTCGGGTATGGCGTCGGCGTGCACACCGGCGAGGCCATGGTCGGGAACCTCGGGTCGAGCGAGTACCAGAACTTCACGGCCATCGGCGACACGGTGAACGTCGCGGCGCGTTTGCAGGGCCACGCCAAGGCCGGCGAGGTGATCTGCTCGGCCGCGGCCCTCGCGGCGGCCGGCGAGGGCGTTCGCGCGACGCCGCTCGGAGCCCTCGAGCTCAAGGGCAGGCGTGCGCCGGTTGAGGCTTATCGCGTGGAAGGCGTTTCGTGACGCTCACGCCCGGAGCGACACTCGGTAATTACCAGATCACCGAGAAGATCGGCGCCGGCGGAATGGGCTCGGTCTACAAGGCCTACCAGCCCGCACTTGGGCGGTACGTCGCGATCAAGGTCCTGCCGCCGCAGACCGCCGGCGACCCGAGCTTCGCGGAGCGCTTCGCCCTCGAAGCGCGGGCGATCGGAAAGCTGCGCCATCCGAACATCGTTACGGCATACGACTTTTCGACGAGCGGCGACCTCGCGTATCTCGTGTCGGACTTCATCGACGGAGGCACGCTCGCCGATCAGCTCGGTGCTCCGCTCCCGCTCGAGTATGCGTTGACGATCCTGACGCCGATCGCATCGGCTCTCGATTACGCGCACGCGCGTGGTGTCGTTCATCGCGACATCAAGCCCCAGAACATCCTCCTCACGCACGACGGCACGCCAGTGCTCACCGACTTCGGTCTTGCGAAGATCGTCGGTCCGGGCTCCGGCGTCACTCAGGCGGGCGCGCTCATGGGAACGGCCGAGTACATCGCGCCGGAGTGCGCGAGCGGCGCCGAGTCGGCCGGCCCGGCCTCGGACCAGTACGCGATGGCGATCGTCGCCTACCAGATGCTCGTCGGGCGGCATCCGTTCCCATCGGAGAATCCGCTCTCCGCGCTCATGGCTCACGTCCACAAACCGGTACCTGTCCCGAGCGCGATCGGGGTGCCGCTCCCGTCGAACGTCGAAGCCGCGTTGCTGCGCGGTTTGGCGAAGAAGCCCGAGGAGCGGTTCGCCCGCGTCGGCGATTTCGTGCGAGCGCTATCGGGAGCCACAGCGTCGTCGCCGTCGCAACCGACGGTCCAGGGAGCGGTTCCGGCGCCTTCGGCTCAGGCGCCGATACCCTCTCTACCCGCCGCGGCCCAGCCCTCCGTCGGCCTGGGGTCCCCCGCCCGTTCGCTACGCGCTCAGATGCCCCTACCCCTTGGGCCCTCGGCGTCTGAACCGCCCTCCAAGGATCGCCTCCCGCCCGCGAGTCCATCCCTCTCCGTTAGCACCGCAACGCCGGCGCGGGCTTCCTGGTGGAGAAGGCGGCGCACCATCGTCCTCGTCGCTGGCGTCGTCGTCCTCTTCGTCATCCTCTCCGCACTCAACAACCGCGACCGGGCCGGCGGCGGAAACACGACGACCACCGACGATCACGGCAATACGATCGCGACCGCGACTCCCATCACCGCTGGTACCCACAACGGGACGCTCGCACCCGCGGGAGACGTCGACATGTTCCGCCTGAACGCGCCGGCGAACACGAACATCGTCGTCGAGCTGCACTTCGGCACGCTCCAACGGGGAGCCGTCGCGATCGTGAGCAGCACGGGGCAGGTGCTCGACGAGGCGAGCGACTCGGCCCCTCGGGTCGCGCGCGCGAACTACAACGCGAAGGATGCCGGCGCTTACTACATCCGCGTCGGATCCGATCGAACCGACTCGACCGGGAGCTACTGGATCGTCGTTACCGCGCGCTAACGGCTCGGAGGCGCTCCCGCCATCTGGGGCATCTCGAGAGCGCCGGCTTGCATCGCGATCATGAAGCCGTCGTTCAGTCCCCAGTGCTCGACGATCTTGCCGTCCTTGAGGCGATAGACCGACCACGACTCGATGTCCTTGATCGGCGTGCCATTCGACGGCGCCGGAATCCCCGGTACGCCACCCATGTACTGGGCGCTGAAGGTGCTGCGAACAAAGACTCTGTCGCCCCCGGCGAAGATGTCCTTCATCACGAGCTTCCGGTCTTTGAACGACTGCATCGCGCCCGTGTGCGCCATCTTCGCGCCGGCGATGCCCTGCGGAACGCCCGGTGGGCGGTCGTGGGAGCGCTCGTCCTGAAAGTACTGATCGAGCTGCTCCAGCTTGTTATCGATCCAGAGCTGTTCGACCTTGCGAACGATGTCCGTGTTGCGTTGTTCGTCGCCCATGGCTCGCCTCCCCTTCACGGCCGCGCTCTAATGCCGGGCGGCCTCCGGCAACCTGCCCTCAGCGTTGCGGATCCGACGCGTGAGCATCGGGAGCAGCGCCAGTGCGATCTGTGGGTGGCTCTCGAGGATCCCGCGGAAGTGCCAGCGCTGGATCCCGAGCGCCGTGGTCGGCTCGACGGCGCGGGCGGTCGCCGAACGAGGGAACTCGTCGAGGAGGGCCATCTCGCCGAATACCTCGCCGGGTCCAAGCGTCGCGATCTTCTGCTCCTTGCCATCGCGGTCCTGGACGATGTCGACCTTGCCCGACCGAATGATGAACGCGCCGACGCCAGTGTCGCCCTGCCGCACGATCTCCTGCCCGATTTCATAGCGCTGCTCGACCGCGGCATTCGCGATCGCCTCGAGCGAACGCTGATCAAGGTCCTCAAACATCGAGACCCGCTTCAAGAAGTCGACGCTTGTGGTCGGCACGGGCGGGATGCTAGCCGATACTCCACAGCGATGCCCGAATTCCGCATCGAGGTGGCGCACGACATAGCGGGCTGCGCGGCGACCGTTGCGCTGCAAGAGGACACTTGGAGCGGGGACGTGGTGGTCCCCCCGCAGCTCATGCTCGCCGTGGTGCACAACGGCGGGTTCGTCGCGCTTGGGTACGCACCCGACAACCCCAAGCCGGCGGGCTTCGTTTTTGGATTCCTGGGCATCCACGATTACCACTTCAGGCACCATTCGCACATGCTCGCGGTCCGAGATCCGTACCGCGGCAGCGGGCTCGCGCAACAGCTGAAGGAGGCGCAGCGGGATCACTGCCTGGATCAAGGGATCGAGATCGTCGCCTGGACGATGGACCCGCTCGAAGCGCGCAACGCCCGCTTCAATTTTGGGAAGCTGGGCGCCTACACGCGCACGTATCACCGCGACTTCTACGGTGCGATGCCCGACAAGCTGAACCAGGGACTTCCGTCCGATCGGATCTACGTCGAGTGGCCGATCGGTCACGAGCGCACCTACAAACGCCTTCGTGGCGAAGACCAGCCGGCGCCGCTCGAGGACGCGGAGAGCGAAGGGATCGCGTATCTGCTTCGCGCCGACGGCGACCGCCCGGGAGGGCTCGCCGAAACGACGAGCGCATCACATCTCCTCGTCGAGATCCCGCGCGCGTTCCAGGAGTTGAAGGCGCGCGACCCGAAGCTTGCCCTGCAGTGGCGACTGGCGGGGCGCGACGCTTTCGAGCGCGCGTTCGGCGAGGGCTACGCCGCTGTCGAATTCCTGCGCGCGGCCGACGGTCGAGGCGCGTATCTCCTCGTACCCCAGCCGCGTCGCGACCTCACGCTCGACACGGACGAGCAGTGAGACTCGAACGCGTCGAGCTGTTTGTCGTACGGCTTCCTTTGAAGAACGCGTACGAGACGAGCGGTGCGCGCGAGACCCACATGACTCGCGTGCTCTGCCGCGTCGAGTCGGAGGGCGCGGTCGGATGGGGCGAGAGTGTCGCGGGAGAGCTCCCGTGGTACTCCGGCGAGACCTGGGGCACGGTCCTCTATGCACTCGAGGAATTCATCCTCCCGGAGTTACTCGAGGCTGACCTCGCGGTGGCCGGGGATGTCGACCGGAAGCTGGCGTGGATCCGCGAGCATCGGATGGCGAAGGCGACGGTCGAGATGGCGGTGTGGGATCTCTTCGCCAAGCGCGCGAACAAGCCGCTCTCGGCGCTGCTCGGCGGGACCCGCGACCGGATCCTCTGCGGCGTCGCGATCGGCATCCAGCCTTCGATCGAGGCGCTGATCGAGACCATCCGTCGCGAGCTCGAGGGCGGGTACCAGCGCGTGAAGCTGAAAATC
The DNA here is from genome assembly GCA_005889295.1 of Chloroflexota bacterium. Classification (GTDB taxonomy): domain Bacteria; phylum Chloroflexota; class Limnocylindria; order P2-11E; family P2-11E; genus 3-1-20CM-2-70-9. Next base: position 36,285 of record VBEY01000232.1, read on the forward strand.
AAGCCGGGGCTCGAGGTTGAGATCGCCGAGGCCACGCGGAAGGCCTTCCCTGACCTCGCATTTATGGTCGACGCCAACTCCGCGTACACCCTCAGGGACGTCGGCCTCTTCAAGCGGATCGACCCGACCAAACCGACGATGATCGAGCAGCCGCTCGCGCACGATGACCTCGTGGATCATGCGACGCTGCAGCGGCAGATCACGACGCCGGTGTGCCTCGACGAATCAATCCACACCAGCGAAGACGCGCGCAAGGCCATTGAGATCGGCGCGACCAGGGTCATCAACATCAAAGCGGGCCGTGTCGGCGGCCTCGCGTCGGCGAAGCGCGTCCACGATGTCTGCGCAGCGCACGACATTCCGGTCTGGTGTGGCGGGATGCTCGAGATGGGCATCGGCCGTGCACACAATGTGCACCTGGCCTCACTCCCGAACTTCCGCCTGCCCGGCGATGTCTCGGCATCGGCGCGCTACTTCGAGACCGAGATCATCGGCGAACCATTCACTGTCGAGAAAGACGGAACGATGAAAGTGCCGGCGAAGCCGGGAATTGGAGTGACTGTCCTGGAAGACGTGATTCGGAAGCTCGCGCTCGATCACAAGGAGATTCGCCCGACCTAGCTAGCCGAAGTCTCGGCGGGGCCTGTCCCGGGGTCGGGGTCGCGCGCTCACCTACCGGTCCGCTCCGCCGCGCTGCCATCAGCGGTCGATGCGACGCGGCCGGTCAACGGCTCGCGCGCAACCCGCTCCCCCGTGCCACCCGCCGGCCTTCGGCTAGCGAGCGGCTTTCGCCTCAGTTGGCTTGGTTTCGCCCGGCTTTTCCTCCGGCCACACGACGACTTCGTCGATCACCGTGCCGAATGCGTCGACGAGCCGGACGTAGTCGCCTTTCTTCCAAATCAGGCGGGCGGCCCCAATCGGTCCGGCGGCGTAGACGTGCTTGCGGCCCGGTGCGAGGTCGTCGGCGACCGGATGCGTCGCCGCGCGCGCGCGTGAACCGGAGTGGATCCGATAGATCTCGCCGGCGCGGACGAACGACGGCGAGCCCCAGGTGTAGATCCACTCCCACTCCACCGGCTTGGCGACCTCGGGCTTCCAGAGCCCGCGCAAATGCTGCAGGCGCCAGTTCGCGAGATCGCTCGACAGGTCGGCCAGGATCTCGACCCATTCCGCGTTGGCGTCCTGGATCGCGGTGCCGACGGCCGCCGGACGGATCATCAGGATGTGCCCTTTGTTCGCCTCGACCGGGCGGAAGTCGGCCATGTGTGCAGAATAGCCGCCGCATGACCGGTCACCTCCGCGCGCTCGTCGCCGAGGTCGCGGGGACGTTCCTCTTCTTCTTCGTCGGCGCCGGTGCGATCGTCGCGACCGGCGGGGACAACCTCGTGGCCATCGCGCTGGCGCACGGGCTCGGGCTCTCGGTGGCGGTCTCTTCGTTCGGCGGGCTCTCGGGCGGCCATTTCAACCCGGCGACGACATTTGGCCTCGCGATCGCGGGCAAGCACCCATGGTCACGCGTGCCGACCTACTGGATCGCGCAGAGCGTCGGCGCGCTCATCGCCGGATTCGCGCTGCGCTACGCATTCGAGTTCGACCCGAGCGCGCTCGCGCGCACGCACATCGGAACGCCGTCGCTTGGTGGCGGCGTGACCGTGACCGCGGCGATCGTCGTCGAGGCGATCCTCACGATCTTCCTGCTCTGGGCGGTCTTCGGCACCGCGGTGTCACCGCTCGCGCCGCGTATCGGCGGGTTCGGGATCGGACTCATGGTCGCTGCCGACATCCTCGGCGGAGGCGCGATCACCGGCGCGGCGATGAACCCTGCGCGGTGGCTCGGTACCGCGGTCCCGGCTGGCTTCTACGACAACTGGTATGTGTACTTCATCGGTCCTTTGGTGGGGGCCGCGATCGCGGCGCTTTCGTACCGTTACATATTCGCGCCCGAAGATCTGGCGCCAACGAAGTCGGTGGCCCCGAACCCCTAGGTCACTGCGGCGCGCATCGAGCCGCCGCGTGAAAACCCTTGACCGGCTGGGACCCGACGAACATCATCCGCTCGCGCTCGCCAACCTCGCGGCGCGCGCAGGGGAGGACTCGCATGAGTGTTCGTTCACGGTCGTGGGCGCTCGTTTCGGCCACCGTGCTTGTCCTGTCCGCGGCTATCGCAGCACTCGGCCCCGCAGCGGCCGTCGCATCGGAAACCGGAAAGATCGATTGGACGCCCTGCCACCAGGAGCTTGGCCCTACGTTCGAATGCGGGACGTTGCAGGTACCGCTGGAGTACTCGAGCCGCGGAAACCAAGATTCGAACTCGAATGAACCGCAGCAGATCTCGAACTCGAGAGACGGACGGCAGATCTCGATCGCCGTGGCCCGACTGCTCGCCACCGATCAACGAAATCGGATCGGATCGATCTTCATCAACCCGGGCGGTCCCGGAGGATCCGGCGTCGATTTCGTCCTCTTCGCCGGTCCGTTCCTCTTCTCGGCGGACGTCCGAGCGAAATTCGACATCGTGGGTTTCGATCCCCGCGGGATCTTCCGTAGCACGCAGCTCCAATGCTTCGGCAGCCCGGCGGAGTGGGCGCCGTTCTTCCTACCGTTTGCCTTCCCGAGCAACGCGGCTGAGGAAAAGTTGCAGAAGGCGGCCGACGCTTTTCTCGCCGGCGCGTGTGCGGAGCGGGGCGGAAGGATCATCGATCACATGTCGACGGCAAACGTCGCGCGGGACCTCGACATGCTCCGCGCGGCAGTGGGCGACACTCGGCTCACGTACGCCGGCTACTCGTACGGGTCGTACCTCGGCGTGACCTACGCGAACCTGTTTCCCGGCCGCGTACGCGCGCTGATCGTCGACGGGGTGTTGGACCCGATCGCGTGGTCTACGGGCACCCGACGAGAGGGAGACACCGTGCCGTTCTCCACACGGCTGCGCAGCGACCAGGGCGCCCAGGCAACTCTGCAGGAATTCTTCCGCCTTTGTGACGCCGGCACCGGCTGCGCCTTCGCGCCGAACTCGGCGCAGCGATTCGCCGCGCTTGGCGAGCGGCTCAAGGCGAGTCCCCTCCAGCTCATCGATCCGGCGACAGGCCAGGTCATCGAGTTCAACTACTCGCTCTTGATCCTGAACACCCTCTTTGCGATGTATGCCTCCGAATCGTGGCCATTCCTCGCCGCTTTCCTCGCGGATCTCGAGGCGATCGTCGGCCCGGCGCAGCTCGGCGCGTCACTCGACGCGCTGCGTGAGACGATCGGCTTGAATCAGAGGTTCGCCGACCCCACATATCGCAATAACCTCGAAGGCTTCCCTGGAGTCGCCTGTTCCGATTCGGATAACCCCGATTCGTACAAAGCATGGTCACGCCAGGGCGCGCTGGCCGACGAACAGTTCGGCTACTTCGGCAGGCTATGGACCTGGGTTTCGAGCATCTGCGCGGTATGGCCGGGTACGGACAGCGGTCGGTACCTCGGACCGTTCACCCGGACAACCGCCAATCCAGTGCTCGTGATCGGCAATCAGTTCGATCCGGCGACCCGATACCAAGGAGCTGTCACCGTCAGCGGTCTCCTTCCACGGTCACGGCTGCTGACTGTCCATGGCTGGGGACACACGTCCCTGTTTCGGTCGCAGTGCGCCGACGCGGCCGTCGCCGCATACCTGCTCAGGATGACGCTGCCGGCGACGGGCACAGTCTGCGAGCAGGACTTCATCCCATTCGTGCCAACGACGCTCGCGCTCCAACAGAGCTCTTCCAGCCAGGCGCGGGTTCGCGGCCAGCTCATACCAAGCGGGCTCGCACGATCAGGTCACTGAGAGTTAGTAACGGGCGGGCCGGGCGTCCAGCGCGACGCCCGGCCCCCTGCGAGTTGAGTCGGTGACAAGCGACGAGATCGATCGGATCCTCGAGCGGCACTTCGCGGCGGAGCAAAAGCGTGACATCGGCGCGATCCTCGCGACTTACACCGATGACATCGAGCACGACGCCGTGGGCCGGGAACCGAACCCCATCCGCGGCAAGGCTGCGATTGGCGTCTTCTCCCGCGAGTTCCTGAACGACCTCGAGCACGCGCGGGTCATCCCGGTGCGTCGCCTCCACGGCGATGCGTTCGCCGTCGACGAATCGATCGTTGAGGGGGTACGCCCACGGCAGGCCATACGACCTCGAGGGATACGGCCGGCCGGTTCGCTTTCGGCTGTTGCACCTCTTCGAGTTCCGTGACGGCCTGATCTCACGTGAGAACGCCTGGCTCGACATGCTCGCGATCCAACGGCAGCTCGCGCCGCCGCGGCACGACTAGATCCGCGCCACTAGATCCAGGAGCACGTCGGCATTGTCCGGCGAGAGCGACTTGCCCCGTTGCGCGTTCACCTCGTTCGCGAACGCGTTCAGGATGTTCCGCTCCGCTTTTCGATTCCCACGGTCGCGCGCGGCCACCGCCGCATCAAGCTTGGCGCAGAGAGAGTCACCGATGCGCTCCTTCGTGGCGAACCGCTTCGCGAGGAC
>VBEY01000307.1 GCA_005889295.1 Chloroflexota bacterium
CAGCCCGAAGGGCGCCGTAGAACGCGATGACGAACTGCGGCGTGTTCGCGAGGACGAGCGCGATGCGGTCACCCTTCTTGACACCTAGCTTGCGGAGGCCGTTCGCGAACCGCCAAGCGGCGTCGGAGATGCTCTGGTAGGAGCGCTTGCGGTTGAAGAAGATGGTCGCGGTCGCGTTCGGGTAGCTCTCGGCGGCATCGTCGAGCATCGCTTGAAGCGGCACCGCCGGGTAGTTGAGCGAAGCCGGGACGCCGGGGTCGTAGTGACGCGTCCAAGGTCGGGTGTTGAGCGGCGCGGTCTCTTTCGTTTCGACCTTGATCTTCGTCGCCATCAGCTTTTGCTCAATCTCTGGCTTCGCCAGAGACGCGCTCAAGGCTGATCGACTCGCTCCTCGCAGATGAACTGCTCGTCGCTCGTTTCACGCTTTCAACAACTCCTCGGCGATGATCATCCGCTGCACTTCGCTGGTGCCTTCGTAGATGCGCAGGATGCGCGCGTCGCGGTAGGCGCGCTCCACGGGCGAGTCCTTCATGTACCCCATCCCGCCATGGATTTGCAGGACGCGGTCGACGACACGGTTGGCCATCTCGGAGGCGTACACCTTGACCATCGCGGCCTCGAGTGATGCGCGCTTTCCCTGGTCCAGCTTCCAGGCGGCGTCGTAGACCATGAGCCGCGCGGCATGGATCTCGACGGTCGAGTCCGCGAGCATCCACTGGATTGCCTGATTCGCGGCGATCGGCTTGCCGAATTGCTGGCGGCGCTTGCTGTGCGCGATGGCGAGCTCCAGGAGGTGCTGGCTCGAGCCCACGGCGCCGGCGGCCAGCGAGACGCGACCAATGTCGAGCGCGCCAAGCGCCGTACGGAACCCCGCGCCGACCTGACCGCCCAGGACATTCGCCTCGGGCACCTCGCAATTCTCGAAGACGAGCTCGCTCGTATGAGAGCCACGCAGCCCCATCTTTTCGTCGACCCTTCCGACACGGAACCCCTTAAAGCCCTTCTCGACGATGAAGCCGGTGATGCCACCACGCGCGCCCTTCGCGCGATCCGTTGACGCGTACGCGATGACGACGTCGGCGATGGGGCCGTTCGTCACCCAGATCTTCGTCCCGTTCAGGATCCAGCACCCGTTCCGGAGCACCGCGCTGGTCTGGATCGAGGCCGCGTCCGATCCGCTCGACGGCTCGGTAAGCGAGAACGCGGCGATCTTCTTTCCCGCGGTCAGATCCGGTAGGTAGCGGCGCTTCTGGTCGTCAGTGCCGCCGAGGAAGATCGACATCGAGCCGATCGACGTGTGCGCGCCGATGATGTTCGAGAAGGCCGCCGACGTGCGCCCGAATTGCTCGAGCGCGAGGCAATACCCGAGATCTCCCGCGCCGACGCCGCCGTACTCCTCCGGGAACGGAAGCCCGAAGAAGCCGAGCTGGCCCATCTCCTTCAGAACGGCGTCCGGGATCTTGTCGGTCTGTTCGACCTCTTTCTCGAGCGGTTGCAGGCGCGTCTCCACGAAGTCGCGCGCCGTGCGCGCCAGGAGCTGCAGCTCCTCCGGGATGTCGAAATCCACTTCCCTACGCCTCCCCGACGTGGATCGCCGCTATCCCAAAGGTTAGACGCTCGAAGCGCACCCGGGCGAAGCCCGCGCTTCTCAGCAGCGCCGCGAGCGCTTCGGGATCGTGGAAGGCCTCGATCGAGCGCGGCAGATACCGGTAGGCCTCGGGGTCGCTGCCGAGCGCGCCGGCGAGACGAGGGGAGAGAAGGGAGAACGCGCGATAGAGGCGGCGGACGGTCGGATTTCGAGGCGTATGCAGGTCGAGGATCACCGCGCGGCCGCCGGGCCGCAACACCCGATGCATTTCGCCGAGGCCTCGCGGAATGTCACCGACGTTCCGGATGACGAACCCGGCCACCACGACATCGAAATCGGCGTCCGCAAACGGAAGGCGCTCGACGCTGGCGATGAGCCGCTCGTATCGCGCGCCGACCCCCGCCCTCGTGGCGCGCCGCTCAGCGACCTGAAGCATCCCGGCGGAGATGTCCACCCCGGTGACCGTCGCCGATCGAGGCGAGCGCGCCAGGAGAGCGAGGGCGAAATCGCCCGTGCCCGTGCCGACGTCGAGAGCGCGCGAGCCCTCCCCCAGACGTGCGAGATCGAGCGCGCGCCGCCTCCACGAAAGATCCGTGCCGAGCGAGAGAACTCGGTTGAGCAGGTCGTAGCGGGGAGCGATGCGGTCGAACATCGCCGCGATCCGCCGATCGTGCTCGTTTGAGGGTGGCACCCCGTCACGCTAGCTTGACTTCGATGGACGATCTCGTCGGCTAGTGGCCATCGCAACGCTCCCCATTGTCCTTGCGGTCGTGCTCGCCGAGCTCGCTGTCGGTGGCTCATTCGTGATGTGGTTCGTCGATCGCGGTGGGCGCGCGCCGTCGGGGTTTCTGAAGCTGGTCGCCTTCGTCGATGCCGGCGCGATCGCGGCAGCGCTGGCGCTGGTACCGACCTTTCCGGGGGGCGACCTCGCCGCGAGGGCTGGGGTGGATACCGGACCTCTCGCCGCGTTCGGGCAAGCGGTCGTGCTGGTCACGATCCTCGTCGTCATCCAGCTCATCACCACGTTTCTTCCCGCCCGCGGCCTACGCCTCGGAGCCGGGCTCATCACATTCCTTGCGGGGATCGCGGCGCTCGGGGTGATCGCCATCGCGCGGCCGGCGCAGTCGCCGTTCGATCCGCTCGCGATCGCCGCCCTTCCGCTCGGCGCGGTCGCACTCGGGGGAACGGACGGCGCGATGCTCCTGGGCCACTGGTACCTGGTCACGCCGAAGCTCACGCCCGGACCGCTTCGACGCGCCTCGCTCGTCGTGGTCTTCGCGGTGCTCTTGCAGATCGCGCTCGTCGCGATCGTCTGGTTCCGCGGCGACTTCACCGGCACGTGGGAGACGGGGCTCTCGGTCGCGCTTGCCCTACGGATCGGCGTCGGCCTCTTCATGACGCTGATCGTCGCCGTCGCAGCGTGGTGGACGGCGGGGATGAACACGCAGTCCTCGACCGGCCTGCTCTACGTCGCGCTGGGCTGCGTGTTCGCGGGCGAGGTGTCGGCGCGGGTGATCTTCTTCCTGACCGGAATCCCGATCTAGACGGCCTAGCGGTTGCGCTCCGCGCGAACGAACAGGAACGTGCCGACGACCATGAACACGACGAACAGCGCCGCGATGATCGCGAGGTTCGTCAGCGCATCGAACTGCTGAACGCGCTCGCCGGTAGTCGAGTAGTAGGCGTCGCGCGTTAGGTCGATGGCGTAACGCAGCGGGGAGATCTTGGAGAGGATGTCGAGCGGCAGGGGAAGATTGCCAATCGGATTGAAGAGCCCGGCGACGAAGTACTGGGGAAGCAAGACGAACGGAAAGATCTGCTGGGCCGCGCGCTGGCTTCCGAGGTTTGCGAGCACGATGACGCCGAACGCGCCGCCGAACACCGCGACGACGAGCAGGGCAGGGACGATCCGGGCGAGCTGATCAAGCGACAGCGGGATGCGTAGGACGAGCGCGAACGCGAG
>VBEY01000233.1 GCA_005889295.1 Chloroflexota bacterium
GAGACCGCAGAGCAGCGTGCGCGCGCCGCGGCGCTCGTCGACGACGAGGGCGCCCACAACCACGTCGGCGCGCGGCGTCACGTGGCACTTGAGCCAGTCGGCCGTGCGCGTGCCCGGGACGTAGCCCCCCTCGCGCCGCTTGGCGACGATGCCTTCGAGGCCGTACTCGGCGACAACCTCGAGGAACGGTTCGCCGTCGTCATCGAGATGCTCCGGCACAGCGAGGATCCGTGAGCCGAGGCCGGCGCCGAGCAGGCGCGCGCGGCGTTCGGTCAGTGGCCGCGAGATGAGCGGACGCCCCTCGGTGTAGAGGAGGTCGAACGCGACGAAGATCGGCCCACGTCCCCGTTTCGCGGCTTTCGGTCCGAGCCTCCCCGCGAGCAGGTCGTAGCTCGGACGACCGCGCGAGTCGCAGACCACGATCTCGCCGTCGATCACGGTTCCTTCGGGGAGCCGCAGGTCTCGGAGTTCAGGTACCGCGGGAAGGAGATCGCCGCCGGCCCGGTCGGTGACGCGCAGTCCGGTCGCGTCGCGCGCCACGACCGCACGGATCCCGTCCCACTTCAGCTCGAACAAGTACTCGGGTGAATTGAATGCTCGGCGGGCGAGACGCGAGCGCATCGGCACGAATGCGCGCGGCAGCGCGCTCGTCGCTTCGGCCACGTTTATCAGAGTCGGATTCGCGGCACTCTCCGATCGCTCACGTTCGCGCGAGGGCACTCGCCGAGGATACGGTCCTAGGAGGCCTTCTTACGCGCCGTCCGCGACGACGAGGAGGCAGCGCGCTTCGTCTTCGCCTCGCTTTTCTTCGCCTTTTCGACGGAGGCCTTGAGCGCGGACATGAGATCGACGACCGTCGTTGCCGCCTCCGGCTCGGGCGCCTCGATGATCTCCTTCTTCTGGACCTTCGCTTCGACCAGCTGCAGGACCGCCTGCTTGTATTCGTCCTTGTACTCAGTCGGCTCGAAGTCCGTGGCCATCATGTTCACGAGGTTCTCCGCCATCTTCAGCTCGGCCGGCGACACCTTCACGTCCTCCGGCACGTCAAGATCCTCCGTCGAGCGGATCTCGTCCGGCCAATGCAGCGTGTTCATGAGGAGCGCGCCGTCCTGTGGCCGCACCGACACCAGGCGCTCCCGGTCGCGGAGCGCGAACTTCGCGATCGCGACTCGTCCGGTTTTCGCAAGGGTCTTGTTCAGGAGCGCATACGGCTTCTCGGCCGACTTCTCCGGCTCGAGGTAGTAGGCCGACTGGTAATACAGCGCGCCAGGGAGCTCGTCGTCCTTGATGAAGCCGGAGATGTCGATCGCCTTGCTCGAGCGGAGAGGGAGCTTCTCGAGGTCTTCGTCGGTCAGCTCGACGTAGTTTCCCTTCTCGTACTCGTAGCCGCGCACGACGTCCCCCCACGCGACCTCGTGATCGCCCTCGACGCACCAACGCTTGTTCTTGATGCGGCTCCGGTGCTCAGGGCAAAGGAGGTTGAACGAGACTTTGCTCGAGCTCTCCGTTGCGAGATATAGCCGTACCGGGATGGCGACCATCCCGAAGCTCATGACGCCCTTCCAGATCGATCGTGGCATGCCTCATCACCTCGCGAGCCGCTTTCCCCTTTTGCGCGCGGCTACGCCGCGCGAATTGTAGCGGCCTCCGTCAAGGGAGCGCGCGCGGCGTCCCACGGCGTCCCCACGACACAATCCGAAGGAGCCGCTCCAGGGTGGCCGGATCGCCACGCCAGTGCTCGCGCACCACGGCGCCGTCGGTCGTCCGCAGCACGAAGCGGAGTGCCAGAGCCGCGACGATCGCGTCATCCAGGGATCCGGCGATCGGGATGAAATCGGGGATGAGGTCGATCGGCGATGCCAGCCACACGCTGGCCACGGCGAGGACGATCTTCGCACGGAGCGGGACACGCGTGTCTCGCAGCAGGCCGGCGAAGAGCCGGACCAGATTCGGCAGGAGCAGGGTCAGCTCGCGGGCGAGAATGGCGCGACCGACGACGACGAGCACGACGGCGACGACGACCCAGACCGCGACGAGGACGAGCAGTAACTCGGCCCAGAGGGGGAGATCCACGATCGCTAGTTTGCGATCGCCCGCTCCGCGAGTGCTGTCGGGATCGAGCCGGTCGACGTGATGGCGTCGTGGAATGCACGCAGCGCCGCGCGATCAGCCGACCCGCGCTTGGCGAGCCACCGGGTGCGGATGTCGACGATCTCGAGCATCCCCGTGAGGTAGCTCGACGCCTGCGTCGGCCACGAGCAGTACCGGCCGACCTCGGCCCTGGCGTTCGGCGGCGTCAGATTGCCGTTCTTCACCATGAAGTCGACGGCTTGATCGAAGGTCATCTCGTTCATGTGCAGGGACGTGTCCACGACGATGCGCGCGGCACGGAAGAGCGTGGCCTCGTATTGAAAGAGCAGATGGCGAGGGTCGCTGAAGAATCCTTGCTCGCGCATGACGCGCTCCGCGTAGAGACCCCAGCCCTCCGCGAAGTAGGACGTGAAATGGGTCCGGCGGACATCCGAGCGGTTCTGTTTCGCCATGACAAGATGCCAGTGGTGGCCCGGGTATGCCTCGTGCACAGCGGTCGTCGGGATCCCCGCGCTGCAGTTGCCCTCGAGCCGCTTCTGCACCTCCTCAGGTGGTGTCCCGTCAGGCGGATAGGGCACGAAGAAGTGCCCGTGGAGCGAATTGCTGAAAGCTGGAGGCTGGTTGTAGCTCGCGACCGCCTGGATCGGACGCTGGTAGTGCGGCGACGGCTCCACCGTGCAGCGCTCACCCGGCGGCAGCGTGACGAGGCCGGTGTCCACGAGAAAGGACCGAGCCCGTTCGGTCCATTCCTCGTACTCGGCCCGCATCGCGTCGGGGGTTTGCGCGTGCACGCGATTCAGCCGCTCGCAGACCTCAGTCCACGTGCCACCGCCGTCGATCCGCTGGGCGATCTTGTTCGCCTCGTTGGAGAGCAGGTCGTATTGCTCGCGTCCACGCTCGCGGAGCTCTCGGGTATCCAGAGGAAGGAGCTCCTTCTCACGTAGCAGCGCCGTGTAGAGCTGCTCGCCGATGGCGTACTCGCCGGCGGCGCGCGCTTTGTTGGCCTCGAGAAATGCCGAAAAGTCTTCGTACGCGCCCGCGGCCGTCGCTCCGGCCTCGGCGACCTTCTGGCGAAGCGTTGGATCCTTCACCTCTGCGGGCACGAGCTCGCGCGCGTAGCGCGCGGCCGCCTTCGCCTGGCCGATCGCGCGCTCCACGTAGACGCGTGGGGCGAGCGCGAGGTCCAGGTTGGTCTTGCCATCGGCGACCTGCCTCGTCACGGCAAGCAATCGCGCACGAGCCGCCTCGGCGAGGTCACGCTCGGGGCGGAGACGATGCAAGAAGAGGGTGAACACCCCGCCGAGCGAGGGGTTCAGATAGGTATTGGGCTGACGTTTCCATTCCTCGCGCGGTTGCATGAGCTCCCGTCCCCGGAGGGACGCGAGGATCACGTCACGGTCGATGCGCTCGTCGGGGTCAAGGGCGTCGTCGGCGACGGCCCTGAGGCGCTTTGTCCAGTCCAGAACGGCCGCGTCGCGCCGCCGGAATGCCTCCGCAGAGAGGTCCTCCGAGCGCTCGTCGTAGGCCGTCAGGCCGAGCATGCTGGCCCAGGTCGGCGACTCGTCATAGCGTTCGTCGAGGTACTCCTTGACGAGCGACGAGAACGGCGCGGACGTCACGATGCCCCCTCCCCGACAATGGCGAAGGTCACAGATTGAGCCTCACCGAGTACCAGCGCAAACGTGACTTCCGCCGCACGCCCGAACCAAAGGGCCGGCAGCCGAAGGGCGAAGAGACGCGTCGTTATGTGGTCCATCGCCACCACGCGACGCGGCTGCACTGGGACGTTCGGCTCGAGATGCGCGGCATCCTGGCGTCGTGGGCGGTGCCGAACGGCCCGCCGCTCGAGGCCGGGAAGAGGCGGCTCGCGGTTCACACCGAGGACCATCCGATCGAGTACCTGACGTTTCATGGCGTCATTCCCGACGGCTACGGCGCCGGCTCGATGACCATCTGGGACACCGGCACGTACGAGCTCCTCGAAGAGAAGCCGAACGAGCTGAAGCTGCGCATGAAGGGCACGCGCCTCGAGGGCGAGTGGGTCCTCGTGCAGACGAAGCAGAACGAGGGCCGCGACTGGCTCATGATCAAGCACGGCACGCCGCCGAAGAACGATCCGCTCCTTTCGAAGATCCAGCCGATGCTCGCGGCCGCCGCGGACGAGCCGTTCGACTCTCCCGATTTCATCTACGAGCCGAAATGGGACGGCGTGCGCACGATCGCCTTCGTCGATGGCGGAGAGGTCAGGCTGCAGACGCGCAATCTTCTCGACTGCACGAAGCAGTACCCCGAGGGGACACAGGCCGCGGAGGCGCTGACCGGTGCCTATCAGGCGATCCTCGATGGCGAGATCGTTGCGCTCGATGAGAAGGGCGTTCCGAGCTTCCAACGGCTTCAGCCCCGCATGCATGTGAGCGACGAGAGCACCGTGCGCAAACTGCGCCGATCGACACCGGTTATCTATCAGGTCTTCGACATCCTGTACGCGGACGGCGAAGACCTCACCCGCAAGCCGCTTCGCGATCGCTTGCGACGTCTCGACGAGGCGCTGACACCGATGGGCTCGATCCGCCGGAGCGAAGGTTTCCCCGGGACCGGCGTCGCGCTCTTCGAGGCGGCGCGCGAGCAGGGAATCGAGGGGATCGTCGCCAAGCGACTCGATTCGATCTACCTGCCGGGAGCGCGCTCGCCGGCGTGGGTGAAGATCAAGGCGTTCCGCACGATGGAGTGCGTGATTGGCGGATGGACGGCGGGGCAAGGCGATCGCACCAAGACGCTGGGCGCGCTGCTGATCGGCGTCTATCGCGAGGGCAAGCTCCAACCGGTGGGCCACGTCGGCACGGGGTTCGACGAGCGAACGCTCCGCGACCTGCTCAAGATGCTGGAGGAGCACGAGTCGCCAACGTCCCCGTTCGCGACTCAGCCGCGGACAAATCAGCCCGCGAGATGGTGCCTGCCCGAGCTGGTCTGCGAGGTCGAGTACGTCGAGATCACTCGCGACGGCACGCTGCGGCACCCCACCTATCGCGGCCTTCGGACGGACGTCGACCCGCGCGACGCCACCGGGGAGGAGCGGCGCGAATCCGCGAGGAAAGCGCAGGAGGCCGCGAAGCGCGCCGCGACGACGCGCGCTCCGTCGGAGAACGGCGAGCGTGCCGACCGGGTCCCCTCCGTTCTCGAGGTCGAGGGTAGGCGCATCAAGCTGACGAACCTTGAGAAGGTGCTTTTTCCCGAGGACGGGTACACCAAGGCCGACCTCATCCGGTATTACACCGAGGTCTCGCCGTATCTGGTGCCGTGGCTTCGCGATCGGCCGCTCACGCTGAAGCCGTTCCCCGACGGCATCCACGGCACGCACTTCTATCAAAAGAACAAACCGGGGTTCACGCCCGAGTGGATCACGAGCTGGACGGATCCGCGCGAGCCCGAAAACGCGTACGTCCTCGCCAACGACATGGCCACGCTCGTTTGGATGGCGAATTACACCGCGATCGAGATCCACCCGCGGCTCGCGCGCGTCGACGATCCGGAGAAGCCGGACAACGTCATGATCGACCTCGATCCGGCGGAGGGCGCGACGTGGGACGACGTGAAGGAGGTCGCGCGCGTCGTCAAGCAGGTGCTCGACGACCTCGACATTGTCGGATTCCCCAAGACCACGGGTTCCCGCGGGATCCACGTCCTCGTTCCCATCGCCCGCCGGTACACGTTCGAAGAAAGTCGCGCGTTCGCGCTTCGCGTGGGCGAGCTCGCGCGAGAGAAGCTGCCCAAGCTGGTCACGCTCGAGTTCAGCAAAGCCAAGCGGCGCGGGATCTACATCGACTACCTGCAGAACACGCGTGCCAAGTCGACGGCGGGCCCGTACAGCGTGCGGCCCATCCGCCGCGCGCCCGTGTCGGCGCCGCTCCGGTGGGAGGAGATCGCGTCACTCGGGCGGCCCGACGCGTTCACGATGATCAACATGTCGGCGCGCCTCGAGGCGGTGGGCGATCTGCTCGGGCCATCGCTCGCCCTCGCGCAGAAGCTGCCGAAGCCGCCGGCTTGAGACGCGCCGCGGTCCTCGCGCCTGGGTACGGCGGCACGGCAGAGCAGCCGATCCTCCGCGAGCTGGCCTCCGCGTTCGAGTATTTCGGCATCGCGTCGCGCGCGGTGACCTTCCGCACGCGGGGATCCCGGCCGAGCACGGACTACCTGTCCGAGATCGAGGACCTCCGCGCGGCACGCGACGCGCTCCGAAGGGACAGGCACGAGCGCATCGCTCTCGTGGGGCGCTCGTTCGGCGGGCGTATCTCGGCGTTCCTTGCCGAGCGCGAGCCGCCGGACGCCCTTGTCATCCTTGGCCATCCGATCGCGCCTCCGAAGCGGCCGCGTCCGCGGGATGAGGCGGCTCTTGCCGCGACCACCTGCCCAACGCTCGTCGTCCAGGGCGACCGAGACGAGCTCGGACCCTTCGCCGTGCTCGAGCGGATCGCCGCGCGGAATCCTCGGATCGACCTCGTGCGCATCGAAGGGGCGGGGCACGATTTCGGTACGCGTGAGGCCGAGGCGGTCGCTGCGGCCGCGCGCTGGCTCGACAGCGTGCTGCGTTAGGCGAGAATCTCCGCCGCTTCTTCACACCCAGTTCATCACCCCGAGCGAGGCTTCCTCTCGACGACATCGTCAAAAGGAGACACAAATGCGAGGCATAGGCATCATCGTGACGCTCGTGATCGCGGCGATCGTGGGCGTCGGCGCATACCAGCTGGGACTGTCGCAGGGGCTCGCGACGACGGGAACGGCCGTCGCTCCGGCCGTCTACTACCACCCCTTCTTCTTCGGAGGGTTCGGGTTCCTCTTCCCGCTTCTCTTCATCTTCCTCGTCTTCGCCCTGATCCGAGGGGCCTTCTGGGGTGGAATGGGCCGGCGCTACGGCGGTGGATGGGGCGGCTACGGCTACCAGAGTCCCCGGGAACGGCTCGAGGAGCTCCACAAGGAGATGCACGGTGAGAAGTCCACGGACACCGGGACGACGTCGCCGCCTCCGAGCGGTCGGTAAGAGCAGGGTCCAACGACAAGACGCCGGACAAAGGTCCGGCGTCTTGTCTTACCTAGGATTCGGACGACGATGAGAAAGGTCATGGTCGTCGACGACGAGCCGAAGATCGTGCAGCTCGCACGCGACTATCTCGAGCACGCCGGCTTCGCGGTGGTCGTGGCACACGATGGAAAGGCCGCGCTCGCCACCGCGCGCGCCCAGAAGCCTGATCTCGTCGTGCTCGATCTCGGTCTGCCCGAGCTCGACGGCCTCGATGTCGCCCGGACTCTCCGTGGGGAGTCGAACGTGCCGATCGTCATGCTCACCGGCCGGAGCGAGGAGTCCGACAAGCTCGTGGGCCTCGAGATTGGCGCGGACGACTACGTCACGAAGCCGTTCAGCCCCAAGGAACTCGTGGCGCGGGTGCGAGCCGTGCTCCGGCGGACCGAGCGTCCGCGGGCGGAGACCGAGATCGTCCGGGTCGGCGAGATCACGCTCGACATACCACGGATGCGCTCGACGGTCGGCGACCGGAACGTGGACCTGACGCCGACGGAGTTCCAGCTCGTCGCCACCATGGCGCGCGAGCCGGGCCGTGTCTTCACGCGCGCACAGCTCCTCGATGCGGTGCACGGTGTGGCGTTCGAATCCTACGAACGCGCGATCGACGCGCACGTGAAGAACATCCGGCACAAGCTCGAGCCCGATCCCGCGAACCCGCGTTATCTCCTCACGGTCTACGGAGTGGGCTACCGCTTCGCGGAGCTTGAGGAATGAGGGGTGGGCGGCGCTGGGGCTCGCATCAGCGCCCGTCGTGGTGGCCGGAGAACGAGCCCTTTCCGCCGCAACGCTGGGGCGGGGCGCCTTGGGCCCGGGGCGGTGTCATGCGACGTATGGCCATGTTCTTCGTCGCTGCCGCGCTCCTCTCGGTCGTCGGCGCAACCTTCCTCTTCTGGACACTTGCCACCGCACTCGGAGCGCCCGATGTCGTCGGCAATATCGCCCGGGGCGTGGCCCTCCTGGTCGTCGTGTACGGCTTCCTGTTCACTGCGAGATCGCTCCGGCGGCTCGTCGCCCCGACCGGAGACGTGATCGAGGCCGTGGGCCGTGTCGCCGACGGCGACCTCTCGACCCGAGTGCGTGAACGAGGACCCCGCGAGGCGCGCGCGCTCGCCCGCGCGTTCAACGCCATGACGAGCCGGCTCGAAGCGAGCGAGGAGCAGCGCCGGCGTCTCCTCGCAGACGTGAGCCATGAGCTTCGGACCCCGCTGTCCGTCGTGCAGGGAAATCTTGAAGCGCTGGTCGACGGTGTTCACCCGGCCGACGAGGCACATCTGGCCGCGATCTTGGACGAGACGAAGGTGCTGTCGCGGCTGGTGGAGGACCTCCGCACCCTCTCGCTCGCCGAGTCAGGCGCGCTCGCGCTCCACCGCGAGGCGATCGACGTCGGCGCGCTGGTGCGCGAGACCGTCGAGTCCTTCGCTTCGCAGGCGGAGCCGGCTGGCGTGGTGATCGACGCGCAGGTCGCCACCGGCTTGCCGCAGGTCGACGCCGACCCGGTCCGCGCGCGCGAGATCCTCGCGAACCTCGTCGCCAACGCGCTGCGTTACACGCCTCGCGGTGGGCATGTCAGCGTGTCCGCGCATGCCGAGGAGCCGGCGGTGGTGTTCGATGTGCGCGACACCGGTGCTGGAATCGCGCCAGAGATGCTCGGCCGCATCTTCGAGCGCTTCTACAAATCTGCCGAATCTCGCGGCGCGGGTCTCGGACTGGCGATTGCGAAACAGCTCGTCGAGGCGCATGGCGGGAAGATCTCGGCGACGAGTGTCGTCGGCCAGGGCACCGCCATCCGCTTCACGCTCCCGGTCGAGCCGCCAGAACCCGTTTAGGGCGCGGTCTTCGTGCCCTCGGGGTCCATCTGGGCGCGCTGCAGCTTGCCCGAGTAATCGACGTAGATCGATTTCCACTCGGAGTAGACGTCGAGCGCGGCCCGGCCGGCCTCGCGATGGCCGTTGCCGGTCGCCTTCATTCCGCCGAACGGGAGCTGAATCTCGGCACCGATCGTCCCCGCGTTCACGTAGACCATGCCGGTCTCGGCGTCGCGCATGAAACGAAACGCGTTGTTCACGTTCCGCGTGTAGATCGAGCTTGAGAGGCCGTACTTCGTCGAGTTCACGGCCTTGATCGCTTCGTCGATGGTGGAGACCTCGATCACGGCCGTCACCGGGCCGAAAATCTCCTCCTGGGCCACGCGCATGTTCGGTTTCACGTCGACGAGCACCGTCGGCTCGTGGAAGAACCCTTTCGCGAGCGCCCCCTCCGTCGCCACGTGTCCACCGGCGGCGACCGTGGCCCCTTCTTTCTCGGCGGCCGGAATAAACGAATGCACGCGCTCCAGCTGCGACATGGAGACGACTGGCCCGACATCGGTCGAGGCCTCGAGCCCGTTCCCCAGGCGCAGCTTTTTGGCCCTCCCGACGAGCTTGTCGACGAGATCCTTCGCGACGCTCTTGTGCGCGATGACCCTCGACGCGGCAGTGCATCGCTGTCCGGACGTGCCGAACGCCGACCAGACGATCCCGTCGAGCGAGAGATCCACGTCGGCGTCGTCGAGCACGACAATGGCGTTCTTTCCGCCGAGCTCGCAGGACACGCGCTTGAGGAGCCGGCCCCCAATTTCGCTGATGTGCGAACCCGTGTCGGACGAGCCGGTGAACGAGATCAGGTCGACACCGGGGTGCGAAACGATGTGGTCGCCGAGCTCGCCACCGGAGCCGAGCACGAGGTTGATGACGCCTTTCGGCAATCCCGCCTCCTCGAGGATCTCGACCAGGCGCACCGCGAGGAGCGGGGTGTACGACGCGGGCTTGAAGACGATGGTGTTACCGAGGATCAGCGCCGGCATGATCTTCCAGGTCGGGATAGCGAACGGAAAGTTCCAGGGAGTGATCGCGGCAACCACGCCCACCGGATGCCGCGTGCTCATAGCCCATTTGTTGGGGAGCTCCGCCGGAACCACGTCGCCGAACTGACGGCGGCCCTCGCCGGCGATGTAGTAGGTCATGTCGATGCCCTCTTGGACGTCGCCGCGGGCCTCGGCGATGACCTTGCCCATCTCGCGCGTCATCTCGCGCGCGAGGTCGTCCTTGCGCGTGAGCATGATCTCGCCGGCCCGGAAGAGGATCTCGCCGCGCTTTGGGGCGGGGTAGAGGCGCCAACCATCGAGAGCGCGCCTGGCCGCATCGACGGCACGGTCAACGTCGGCGACCGTCGACTTCGCGACGTTCGCGATGAGCTCACCGGTCGCGGGATTGATGTTCTCGAACGTGCCGCGGTCAGTCGCGTCGACCCAGCGGCCATCGATGTAGTTCTGGAGCGTGGGCGTCGCCATCCTTGACTCCCCCTTGTCGAGAAGATGTTAGGCGGCTAGATCACGCCCATGCGCTGCAGCAACACGAAGAGGTGCGCGACGCGTCGCGCGGCACCGGTCGGGGACACCGTCGGCGACCTTGCCGCGGGGGCTCCGCTGTTGGGCGCGAGGCGGATGGAGCGCGGGCTCGTTCGGCGCTCGCGCTAGAAGGACGCTCCGTAAAAGAGCCAGATCGTCAAAGCGCCGACCGCGATGATGCCGAGGAAGATCAGGATGAAGGCGATGTTCGCCTGACGTTCGGGGTCGTTCTGGGTGAACCGGTCCATGCCCTAGTCCGAACTCGGTGCCATCACGCGAGAAAGACTAGCGAAAACGTAGGGACGCAACGCCGATTGGCCGGTGCCCACGTGCGGCCGTTGCCTAGTGCCCGGGCATTGCGTCGAAGCGGGCGCGGGCCGGGAGCGTGTGCACCCTTGTCGTTCCCGTGGGATCCACCCACGGCCAGGGGTTGCTGCCGAAAAAGGCCGGCTTGGTGGTCAGATAAAGCGAGGGCGGGAGCTGCTGTGCGGCCCCGCTCCAGTGCACCTGGTTCGTGGCGTAGTCGAAGTTTCCCTCGCGGATGACCGTCCCGATCACGTTGGGGTCAGGCGGCGCGTCCCAGTTTTCCGGGTTGTATCCGAGACGCCACATCCCGATGGGGTTGTCGGTCCATGGGAACGGGGCATCGTACACGTAGCTCGTCGAGGGGTACGGAGTCTGGTTCGCCGTACCGAGCACGTTGCCGATGAAGGAGTACCACTTGGCACCCTCCATGAGCCCGATCGCGCGCGGGTTCTGTGTATCGGTCAACGCGAGAGGCGCGACGGACCGCCGCTTGCCGGTCAAGTGGTTGCGGAAGACCGTGATGTAGACCGAATTGCCCCAGGTGTTGTCGGCGTCGAAGTTGAACGATTCGTTCCCCTCGAATAGCTCGTAGTGCGGGGTCGTCATGTGCGACGCGTTGAGCCCCACCTCCACCCATCCGGTGTTGTAGTCGATCCAACCACCCTCCATGTAGTTGTATCCGATGACGTTGCCGCCGCCAGAGGCCCGCATGACCATGACCTTGTTCATGTTCCAGACGATGTTGTTCTCCACCAGAGTGTCGGCCGTGTAGGAGGAGAACGAGATGCCGTACCCGCCACCGCCAGGCGACGGCGTCTGGGTGGTGTGGACATAGGAGTCGCGGAGGACGCAGCGGAACGAAGCGTCGATGGCCACACTCGGCCCATCCGAGAGGTCGGACTCGATGTTCTTGATCCAGCTGTATGCAGCGTTGGAGAGGGCGATGTTCCCCTGCCCGCCGCTGCCGCCGCTCAGATAGAGGTCCTCGACGCCGGCGTATTTCACCGCCGGGATCACAGGGCCGTTGTCGACGTTCGAGAAGCGCGACAGCTGCGCGGCGAAAGCCTTCTGGAACGTGATGTGGAATGGCGTGGTGAAGGTCACGGTGCTGCCGCTCACCGACTGGACTTCCATGACCTGGCCAACTGGTCGGTTGGGACGGGAGAACCAGGTCCGAGAGGCGTCGCCGGGAGGCGACTTGGTGCTCCACTCGGTGATGCTCGTGTCAGTGAGCTCGTCGATCTCAACGATTTCGCCCGCGGCGAGACCACTCGGGACGCTCGCCAGCATCGCACGCGTACTCCCCTTGATCGCGTCGGCGGCGAGGTTGGTGGACTCGGTGAACTTGAAGTACTGGGTGCCGACGTTGATCAGGTTTGCGTTCGTTCCGACCGGCATCTTCAGCCTTGTCTGGGTCGGCCCGAGACCGCGCAGCACGATCCCCTTCGTGATTTGGAGGGTCGCCGTGATCTTGAAGTCGCCCGCCGAGAGCTGCACGACCTGGCCAACAGGGCAGTCATCGAGCGCAGCTTGGATGCCGGCGGTCGCGTCCTGCGAGCCGTTGCCATATTGAGTGGCGCCCACCTCGGCGCACACGGTGGTCTGCGTGGGAATCCCGCCGCGGATCCCCGGGTTCCACGTCGTCAGGCGGTCTGCAGGGATGAGCGTGAAGGCGCCGGGTGTCGGTGTTGGGAGCGGTTCAATCGCGGGGAGCACGGTGAAGATCCAGAAGACGCCGTAGTCCTCCATCCACGTCGCGCCTTCGATGAGCGGCCTCAGTGAGAGGCGGTAGGTGCCTGGCGTCGCCGGGGCGCGGAGCGTGAACTGGAACCACGCGATCTGGCCTGGACCGACATAGTCCGCTGGCTGTATCGCGACCCGGTTATGACGAGGCCATCCGGTCGATGGGGAACCATTCGTGCCGTCGCCCCCGACCGGGCTGGAGCGGTCCTGCCCCGGTTCGGGGTCCCAGGTGCCAAGGTATGCGACCTCCCCCATCCGACCCTTGACCCACCCGTTGGACCCCGAGTTGTAGAAGGCCACGACCGCGCTCGCCAGTTGACCGGGGCAGAGGCTCTGGTAGCCACTCTGTCCGTACCACGCGGCGTGGAATCCAGGAATGCCCGCGGGAACGCTCGCGGGCGCGGCGATGCCCGGCCCGAAGACCGGCGTGCAGACGCTCGCCGCCGAACGGGAGGTCGCCATGGAGGTGTTCGCGAGCGAACCCGGCGTCCCGGCCGCGGAGACGAGCAGCCATCCGATGAGAAGAGTGCTTACTACCCGCACCCGAGTGCCAAGGAAGGTGGCCGCTGGCCCGGAACCCTTCCGCATCATTGGATTCTTCCCTCCTGCGTTGCTCAGGCGGATCCAGCCTCGGTCCAACATAGCGAGCCGCGCAACTCGGACAAGGAATCGAGCGCTGGTGCCTCCGGTCGCCAAGCCGGTCGAGGGCAGAGGAGAGCGCAGTTTCCCGCGCGCATCGCACGCTCACGCGACGTTCCGGTTTTGGGCGGCTCGGATCGCGATTACCCAGGCGGACTCCGTGCAGCAGAGGGGGATCGACCCCCCATCGACTTTCGTCGATCGACTTACGGGAGGCGACCCATGTGGCGCGCCGTGTCGTAGTCGAGCGAGAAAGATCCCGCGCCCATCTCGACCCGACCGACGTGCTGCGCGGTGTTGTAGTCGAGCGAGGACGAACCGGCGCCCAGCTCGAGCCGGCCCATGTGCTGCGCCGTGTCGTAGTCGAGCGAGAAGGATCCGGCCGAGGTCTGAGGCTCTGCCGCAGCGCCCTGCGATTCCGGGCCGATGGCCGATTGCTGGGCCGCAGTCGCACCGCAAGCCGCAAGAACGATCGCGATGCCGCAAGTGAAGGACGCCATGCCCGTGCGAGTGGCTTTGCTGCGGATCGTATTCGCGTTCATCTCTTCTTCCTCCACGAGTCGATGCCGCGAAGGTAGGCACCGTGAGGCCGCTGGAAAACGCGGGAATTGCCTATCCCCAGTACCTAATCGCAGTCGCCCGAGTACGCACCCGCTGCCTTGGTCGCTTACCCCTGCTGCGAGAATGCACTCACGGTGAGCAGCGCCGGCCAGGTCCGCCCAGTCATCGCCGAGCGCAACGAGCGCCGGCTGGTTGCGCCGGAACTGGTGGGACGTGAGGTGGACCTGGAGACCCTTGAGGCGGCGCTTGCGGGTACCGCTGCGGGCAACGGGCGGGTCCTCCTTATTGCCGGGGATGCCGGCATCGGCAAGACGGCGTTGCTGCGCTCGTTCGTCGCCCGTGCGCGATCGGCTCGCGCGGCGGTGCTGGTCGGAGAATGCAGTGAGACCGGGGCGGCGCGGCCATTCGGCCCGTTTGTGGAGATCCTGGGGTCGGCGCTCGCCACGTACCCCCGTGATGTCGTCGAGAAGTCTCTTCAGAGTCACGCGCGCGAACTTGTGCGCTTCCTGCCGGAACGGAGCGGTGGCCGCATCGAGCCCTCCGGAGGCACCGAGCGATTTCAGAGCCACGAATCATTCGCGATGCTCTTCGCGGACCTCGCGCGTTCGAAGCCGCTTGTCCTTGCCGTTGATGACGTGCACTTCGCCGATCCAGCCACGCTCGAGTTGCTCCCGTATCTCGCCCGTAGGCTGCGGGATGATCCGGTTCTCATCGTCCTGACGCATCGCGCCGACGAGCTGCATCGGCTGCATGCTCTGCGGTCGGTCTTGGCTGAGCTCGAACGCTCACCGCGGACGACCGTGGTGCGCCTTCGGCCTTTGGACTCGGCCCAGACAAGCGATATGGTCCAGGCCACCCTCGGCCTCTCACATCCGCCGACGAGC
Source organism: Chloroflexota bacterium (assembly GCA_005889295.1). Classification (GTDB taxonomy): domain Bacteria; phylum Chloroflexota; class Limnocylindria; order P2-11E; family P2-11E; genus 3-1-20CM-2-70-9. Next base: position 14,687 of record VBEY01000233.1, read on the forward strand.
GAGTTCCGTCGTGCGCTGGACGAGGTCTGCGAGGGCAACCCGTTCTTCATCGAAGAGGTGTTGAAGACGCTCGCTGAGCGCGGCGACCTCGTCTATCGCAATGGGGCTTGGCAGCGTGACAAAGATGTAGGGGATATCGCGATCCCCGATTCGGTCTCCGGCGCGGTCGAGCAGCGCGTGCATGCGCTCGCGGCCGACGGCCAGCGGGCGCTACGGGTCGCCGCGGTCATCGGGCGCCGTTTCGACTTCGACCTTCTGCAACAGGTCTGCGAGCTTCCCGAGCGCACGGTGCTGGACGCAGTGACAGCGGCCCGCGAGGCTCAGCTCATCGTCGGGATCGGCGATCCGCGTAGAGACCAGTTCGCTTTCCGCCATGCCCTCACCCGCGAGGCCGTTCTCGCCGGGCTCCTGCAGCGCGAGCAGCGATCGCTGCACGGCGCCGTGGGAGCGGAGCTCGAGCGCCGAGCCGGCAGTGGCGCGGCAGCGGCAGCCGACGCTCTCGCGTATCACTTCGACGAGGCGGGCGATGTTGAACGCGCCCTCCGCTATCACGTGCTCGCGGCCACGGAAGCGAGCCGGGTCTTCGCCTTCACGGCAGCGGTGAGTCACCTGGAACGCGCGTGCACCCTCGCGCCGGTCGATCCGGCAATACTGGCGGCGCTTCGTCTCCAGCTGGCCCAGGCGGCACGCTTCGGCCACGAGTTTCGCCGCGGTCTCGAGGTCGCCGATATGGCCCGGGAGCTCTACGTGTCGCTCGGCGATGCCGTTGGCGCCACCACCGCCCTCACCTGCATGGCGAATTGCCACATGGGCTCCGGGCATTTCGAGGATGCTGCGCGCTACGCGGATGAGGCCGTGCGCACGGGCGCGCCGCTTGGCGGCGGTCCCGAACTGACCGAGGCCTTCCGAACGTCCACGGCCGTCGCGTGGTTCGAACGCGATTACGCGAGAGTCCACGACAAGGGCGAAGAGGCCATCCGGCTGGGTCGCGAGTGCGGAGCATTCAACGATCTGGTGCAGGCAATGACGCTGGTTGGGACGATCACGGCTCTGGAAGGACGAGTCGACGAGGGTCTCGCGCGGATCCGCGAGGCCGTCGCGATCGCCTTGGAGAAGAACATCCTCGAAGCGGCCGACTTCGCGCTCATCTATCTGGGTCTCGCGCTCTCGCACCTGGGCGCCCCTCGGCTGGAGCGCCGCGCCGCGTTCGATGAGCGTGTGCGCCGCTGTCGAGAGCGCGGCTATCGGAACGACGCCACGCTCTGGACGGAGATCGAGCTCGCGTTCGTCGACGGCGACTGGGATGCTTTGTTCGCCCTCGCGACGGATCCGCAGGAGACGATCTGGTCGAATTTTTCGGCCCTCATCGTGTCCTTCGCGGGTGCCGCCCGCGAAGGGCCGAAAGGGTTCCTGGAGCGTGCCAAGGATGCGCGCCGTCGAATCCTCGCGTCCGGACTGCCGCACTGGGCGTCGGAGGCCTCCCCTACGGCGACGCTCTTCTGGCTCGCCGGGGACGCACCCGCGACGTTGGAGCAAGCAGAGGTGCTCGCTGCTTACGCCGCGCGACCAGATGCCAGTCGTTTTCCGTACTGGGCAAACAACAGGTACGTCGGCCCGGTCGCGATCTTTGCGTTACTCGCAGCGGAACGCCTCGGAGATACCGCCGCCATCGAGCGATGGACCGCACTGATGTGTCGCGGCGAGTTCGCTCACGAGCCGCACACCTTCACAGCGGGGCGTGTGTTCGCACATGCACGCCGCGCGGCTCGTGACGGCCGGCTCGATGACGCGCTGACCCTGCTCGCGGAAGTCGAACTGCTGCTCGCGGAAGGCGAGCTGCCGTTCGCACTCACGGTCACGCGCCTCGAACGAGCCGATCTATTGCTGCGGCGCGGCTCGTCTGGAGATCGTGCGGCTGCGGGAGAGGAGCTTGCCGCGGCTGTCCCGTACTGGGAGCGAGCGAAAGCGAAGTGGTACCTGGCCCAGCTTCGGCGCTGGGCCGCGCGTCGCAAACTCGCGTTCCCGAGCGCACCAGTGCAGCGATCGGCGCGCAACGTGACGCGCGGCGCTCGCCCTGCGTCGCCCCTCAGCCGCCGCGAACGTGAGGTCGCAGAGCTTGTCGCGGAAGGGATGACCAACGCCGAGATCGCCGATCGCCTCACCATCACAGTGCGCACAGCCGAAGGACATGTCGAGCACATCCGTAACAAACTGGGCTTCCATTCGCGTGTGCAGATCGGGACGTGGGTGGCGGGGACCGGCTAGCGATTAGGGAACGCGATCCTCGCCCATTACGCGGCGAACCAAGCGGTCGCGGTCTCGCCGGCGATCGCCAGCCCTGCCAACTCCTACGGCACAGCCTCTGACCAGGTCAGGGTGCGGAAGAGCTCGACGAACCCGTGCGGCACTGTCATGAGCCGCTCGGACGCGCCCGTGAACCGGCGAAGCCACAGCTCGCTGACGTCGGATCCCTTCTCGTGGCACAGGAGCAGCAGGCGATCGCCATCCTTGGCCCAGCGAGCACCCATTGCCTCGCCGCTAGGACACACGAAGCTGGCGCGGCCCGAGTCGCGCCGATCGACGACCGTGAAACGCGTGCCGGTCTCGTCGGTCTCCGTGAGCGCGGTGCGGACGCCCGCCGGATCCCAGGCGGGATGGTCGGCGACAGCGCTCGACCCGAGGGACGTCTCTGTGCCGTCGCGATCCCGCAAAATCACCTTCCGGTTTGTCGCCGGCTCGCGGCCCGCCCCGCGAACGAATGCGAGCGTCCCGTCCCCGGACCAGCGAATCCGGTCTCGAGTAAGCGGAACCAGGCCGAGGTCGGCGACCGTTCCGGACGGATAGCTGATGAGCAGTAGCGAGGTGCCCCCGTCCGCGCCGAGCGAGAAGCTCCCGGATCGGTTGAGGACGACGGCTATGACCGAGCCATCGGGTGACCACGTTGGCCAGTAGAGAGTGTCACCGTTGCTACCACGCGGCGCGGCGTAAACCTCGCGTCCGGTGCCGTCTGGCGCAATCACCCACAGCGAGTTTTCGAACTGTCCCACTCGCTTGACGACCGCGATCTCGCGACCGTCGGGCCGCCAGGCAACGTCGAGCGCGCCGCCTCCGGGCGGCACGACGACGCGGGGCGCGTCCCTGCCTTGCTGGATCCTCAACGAGAGGTCTCCGCTCACACCTGCGCAGTCGCCGCTCGCGCTGATGCTCGCTCGGCGAAGGAGTTCACCGCAGTCGAGCCTCGTCATCATCCCGTCCCAGGCGATCCTCGAGACGCGTCCGCCGTATGGGACGACGTAGGTGCCGGTGGCCGTCGCTCGGTCGAACTCCGCGCCGCTACCTAACTGGGTAACGCTGCCGGTCGAGCCGTCATATCGGATTAACTGGCTGCCCAGGATCAGGTAGATGACACCCGCCTCGGGCACTCGAGTGCCCATTGGAAGCGGCGCCGGTGTCGCGCTTGATGAGGGCGCAGCGACCGTCGATGGGGGCGTGTCCGTTCTGGCGATCAGTGCGGGTGACGCGCTCGGCGAAGATTCTGGGGTGGCGACACATCCGGCTAGCGCCCAAGCCAGAATCAACGGCAAGGAGCGGCTTCGCATGCAGAGAGGATCGTCCGGCCAACCGCGGCGGCGCGTCCGAGTTAGCAGCCACGAACTCGTATGGGTCCGATCTGGATGGCCCTTGCCCTAAGGGCTAAAGCAGAGAGAGAGAGACGCCCCCGTGATCATGCCGTTCCGGTGGAGCTGAGGGGGATCGAACCCTGACCTCATGAGTGCGATTCACGGAAACCGAGTTTTGGCGAGATCACGCGGAAACACTAGCGAAAAATGAAATGAGGGTGGCTGCCCATCTCCCTCAAGCTCGCGAGTCATGCGATCTCGGTGTCGAAACGGCCAGACGCGATCAGGGTCAACGTGGAGCATCGGTTTCGTAACCCCGGTTCGAGTCTGGCGGTCGGCTCAGAAAACTCAGGCGCTTTCGGGGCGCTCATTTCTAGGGATACGATCGGTCGCGGGGAAGTCGATGGAACCGCATGTCTTCTACGCGCGGACGACCGACGATGTGACCATCGCGTACGCGGTCGTCGGCGCGGGACCCACGCTCGTCCTCCTGCCCGGCGTGCCGTTCAGCAACTTCCTCGAGGAGTGGCGGATCCCGACCCTCCGCAGTGTCTATGAGCGCCTCGCGGTGCGGCTCCAGATCGTCCAATACGACGGCCGAGGGACCGGACACTCACAGCGCGACGTCTCTGACCTGTCGCTCGACGCGATGCTGCGCGATCTCGATGCCGTCGTCGGACAGGCAAGCATCGAGCGCTTCGCACTCCTCGGCTTCTACAACTCATGCACGCACGCCATTGCGTATGCGGCGCTCCATCCCGAGCGAGTCACCCGCCTCGTGCTGTTCGGCGGCTCCTCTCGGGGCTGGCTCGCGATGAGCGCTCCCGAGACACAGGCATTGCTGAGCCTCATCGAACGCGACTGGAGCGTCTTCGTCGAATCCGCGGCCCACGCCTGGATGGGCTGGTCGGTCGGCGAGGCCGGCCGTCTCGCCGCGGATTCGTTCCGGAACGCCACGACGCCCGCGGTGGCTCGCGCGACGTTCCAGGCGGCGAGCGCGATCGACGTCTCAGACAATCTCGCCGGGGTCACGGCGCAGACGCTCGTCCTTCACCGCACCGACATCGAGCAGATCCCGAGAGCGGTCTCAGAGGAGCTCGCTGCGGCGCTGCCGAACGGTCATCTCCGCCTGCTTGCCGGAGGCTCGCCGGCCTTGTTCTTCGAGAATATCGACGAGGTTGTCGGCGCGATCACCGACTTCGTTATCGAAGGCCGTCCGGACGGGCGGCCGCAACGCTCCGCCGTGCCACAAAAGCGGAACGCGCACGGGCTCACCGCGCGCGAGCTAGAGGTCCTTCGCCTCATCGCGCAAGGCGAGACGAATGCCGAGATCGCACATCGCCTCACGTTGTCCGTCAACACGGTCGAACGACACGTTGCCAATCTCTATCGGAAGATCGACGCTCGCGGCCGGGCCGATGCCACCGCCTTTGCTGTTCGACGGGGGATCGCCTAGCTCAACTGAAGGCTTTCCGTGATCTTGGCCTACATAGTCTCCAGGAAGCCATCGCGAGCCGATGAGGCCAGTCTCTGTCGAGAAACAAGAGGCGAGGAGCAACCAGAGAGTGGCAGCAGTGGATTGGCTTCCAGCGAGCGAGTACCCATTCGAGCACCGCTTCATCGAGGTCGAAAGCAATCGCATCCACTATGTGGATGAGGGTGCGGGCCCCGCCCTTCTCCTCGTGAACGTCGGAGAGTGGTCGTTCATCTTTCGCGACCTCATTCTTCGTTTGCGCGGCAGCTTCCGCTGCGTCGCGCCTGACTTCCCGGGTTTGGGCCTCTCGGAGGCGGCACCTGGGTACGAGCCGACGATCCCGAACAATTCCCGGATCCTCGAAACGTTCGTCGATCGACTCGGCCTGCACGACGCGACGCTTCTGGTTCATGACATCGGTGGACCGGTCGGGCTCGGACTTGCCGCCCGTCGGCCGGAGCTCTTCCGCGCGCTGGTGATCTCGCAGACTTTCGCCTGGCCGCTGCGCGAGTATCCCTGGATCCGCCGAGCACTGCGCTTCGTGAGTGGCTCGCTCTCCCGATTCGTCAACGTGAACTTCAACCTCATGTTCGCCGCCAGCGCGACGTCGTTCGGTGTGGGTCGTCATCTCTCAGCGGAAGGTCGGCGGGCGTTCCTCGTCCCGTGGCGCCGCCACGCGGCGCGGATGATGACCCTGCGCAACCTGGGCAGCGCCCTGACCGCGGACGCGTGGCTCGACGAGGTGGCCCGCGCGGTCGACACGACTTTGAACGCGCTCCCGGTCCTTACGGTGTTCGGCGAGCGGAACGACCCAGCGCACTGGCAAGCTCGGTATGCGCGCGCGTTCTCCAACGTCCGCTCAATGACCGTGCCCGGAGGCAACCATTTCCCCTTCGCGGACGACCCCGACCTCGTTGCGGACGAGGTGATTCGCTGGTGGCGTGAGGCGGTAGCCGCTGAGGGCGCACACTCGGATCGACGCTCCGCATGAACGCTCTTCTTTGGGCCCTGCAGGCGTCGCTCGTCCTCATTCTCCTTCCCGCCGCCGCCACGCGGGCCGTGAGTTACGACTTCGCGAAGAAGCGGATGGCATGGGTAGCTGCGGTGCCTCGCTCGCTGTTGCTCTTCATCAGCGCGGCGGAGATCTTGGGTGCGATCGGTCTCGTACTGCCTGGTCTTGCCCGCGTCGCGTTGCAGCTTACCCCGCTCGCCGCGCTCGGCCTCGGGCTCATTCAGGTGATGGCGTTCCTCTTCCACACGTCACGTCACGAGCCCCGAAACGCCGGCGCAAACCTCGTCCTGCTCGCAGCTCTCGTCTTCGTGGCCGTGGGGCGCCTTGTCGTCTCGCCTTGAGCCACCAACCGCCGTGCGGCCGATCATCGGGTGAACTCGTAGTAGCCGCGCCGCGGGTCGGACGAGGACGTGCGACTACCGCTGCTCGCAGCTGGCGACAGGCGATTCATTCGACCGTGGCTTGATTCATACGACCGAGCCCATCGCCACGCCGGGGATTGACCGTTCGATCCTGACCGCATGAATAGCAGTCATGTTCCTTCTGGCCTTTCGCGCCGGCGGCGACTGCAAGAATCGCGCGGATTTATGCGGGTCCGGTGGAGCTGAGGGGGATCGAACCCCTGACCTCATGAGTGCGATTCATGCGCTCTCCCAGCTGAGCTACAGCCCCTCGCAGCGCCAGCAGCGAAAAGTCCTCGTTAAGCGTACCCGACAGCCGGCTCCTGAGGTCGGTCAGGCGATCGCCGGGAGCTGCTCGAGGACCAGTCGCTCGAGGTCCTTCACATCGAATGGCTTGCCGATGTAACTCACGGCCCCGATAGCGGCCGCCCATTGCGGCGCGTCGCGCGCGGCGCAGAAGGCGATGATCGGCGCGGCCTTTCCCGCGGCGCGATACACCAACGCGAACTTTGTGCCGTCCATTCCCGGCATCAACTTGTCGAGCAGGATCACATCCGGGCGGATGCGCGCCGCCTCTGCGAGTGCCTCCTCACCGTCCTTCGCGCTTGCCACACTGATGCCGGCGTCGCGCAGGACCTCGGCAACGAGGGCGCGGATATCCGGATCGTCGTCCACAACGAGAACGCGACCGGTTCGGACGCCCTGCTCGCGGACAGGCTCGGTCGTTGGCCGCGCTACCTCAGCCATCGTCCGTGGAACCGTCACCGTGAACGTGCTGCCGTGGCCTGGCTCGGACGTGACGCCGATTTCCCCGTCGTGGTGCTGAACGATCTGCCGTGCGATGTACAGACCGAGGCCCAGACCAGCCAGGCCGCGGTCGTCGTGCGCGCGATAGAAGCGCTCGAAGATCCGATCGATCCGATCGCGAGAGATCCCGATGCCTTGATCGCTGATCTCGAGCCGCACCTCCGCGGCGCCCCCAGTCAGCCGGACGATGATCGTTCCGCCAGCGGGTGTGAACTTCATCGCGTTTTCAAGCAGATTGACGACGACCTGCTCGAAGCGGATGGGATCGAGACTCGCGCGGAGATCTGACGCGATTTCCACAACCCAGCGATGTGATTCCTTGCCCAGCCGCTCGGCTTCGACCGAACGCGCAACCAGTTCGGATACGTCGGTCGTCACCGGCTCGATGACGAGAGTCCCAGCCTGCATCTGCGATGCATCAAGGAGCTGAGCGATGAGCGCCGCAAGGCGGTCGGACTGCCGTAGCGCCGACTGGAAACCCTCCCGCACGCGATTGTGTTGCCCGCGGTCAAGCGATTGCCCCGCAAGCTGCAGATAACCGCGCAGTCCCGAGAGAGGCGTTCGAAGCTCGTGTGTCGCGATCGAAAGGAACTCCTCGCGTAGCCGGGCGGACTCCTCGGCAACGGCGCGCAGGCGCTGCTCTGCGGTCCGGACCGTCGCCTCCGCTCGCTTTCGGTCGAGAACCGCGGCCGCAAGCATTTCGGATGTCACCGCGGCCACCCCCATGAACGCCTGAAGCAAGAGGAGTGATTCGTTCTGGTCACTTCTCGCGAAAGGACCGAAGCCATGGAGCGTCCCCCAGTCCGCGATGATCGCCACGATCAGCAAGACCGCGGTGGTCTCACGCGGACCGAATCGGTATGCCGCCCAAATGAGTACAGGAAACGAAAGGAATGCGACCGGATCGCGGCTAAGGGAAAGCGGCTCGCCCCCACCGAACAGGAGAAGACCGGTCAGAACGACAGCCGCCAGCAACGCGACCCGCTCGATCAGCCGCGAGCTCTGCGCGCGGAGATCGGAGTGAGTCCAGGTCAGGAGGACCGGTGCGACGACGATGGCGCCACTCGCGTCGCCGAGCCACCAGGTCAACCAAATCGCGCCCATGCTCCCAGCAGCTGCGAGACCGGCGAGGGCAAGCGAGATCGTCCCGATCGTCGCACTCACGACGGTGCCGAGTAGCGCGGCGAAGAACGCGAACTTGAGCACGTCCTGGGGACGCTCGAAGGCGCGCGAGCCGTTCGCGAACTTGTTCACAAGGTGCGCGCCGACGATCGCTTCGAGGGTATTGCCAACGGCGATGCCAACCGACGACCCTAGATCGCCGGTCGTCGTCAGGTTGACGAGGAAGGCGCCGATCGCGATCCCTGGCCAGACGCGTAGGCCCAATAGGAGCAGTGCAGCCAGCGCGATCCCGGTGGGTGGCCATACAGCTGTGGTGCTGGTATTGACCAGCGCGAGGCTGAGCCCGAACTTGCCGGCGGCGAAGTACCCAGCGGCGAGCCCGAGGATCGACAGAGCCTGAACGAGGATCCTCCGGGCCGAGATAGATGGGCGACCCATCGCGGAGCCGAGCCTACGGCTAGGCGATACGAAGAACTACCGGTGCGTCGCCCCAGAGGCGCTCAAGACGGTATAAGTGTCGTTCCTCGGGGACGAACGCGTGCACCACCGCGCACGAAGATCTTCTGACCTGCTGCACACTGCTCCGGCTCGAAGGTGCAGCGGTTGTACGTGAGGACGACCGAGGGAAAGAGGAGGCCCCTTTCACGGGGCCTCCTTCCCTGCGCGAGCAAGTGCGGTCTAGGGCAGTGGGGGCGGTGGCGGGATAGGCACTGTGCCGATGATCGGCGGGTCGACGCCTTCCTGCTTTGATTGAGACTGCGTCCCCGTGGCCGTCTGAGACCCCGTCCCCGATTGAGACCCGGAGGCCTTGCTCAGTGAGCCGGTGCCACTCTGCGACCCGGCCCCGATGCTCCTCGATCCGGTGCCGGTCTTGCTCTTCGACCCGGCTTTGCTCTTCGAGCCGGTCCCGCTCTTCGAGCCACCACCCTTGCTTTTCGAGCCGGTCCCGCTCTTCGAGCCACCACCCTTGCTTTTCGAGCCGCTCCCGGTCTTAGTCGTGGAGTTCACGTCCTGCAAGAGCGGCGAGCCGGTCACCGTAGACGAGACGGCGACCTGCGCGTGGCCAGCCGGAGCGGAGACCGTCGTCTGGTCTGCTCCGACCGTCATGTGTTCGTAATAGGCGTTCGCCAGTTCGATCCGCGCGAAAGCAAAGAAAGCGGCGATCGTTCCTACCGCAACGATCTTGGGAATTCGCTTCGCCTCCATGCCGACCTCCTTTCTGTTTTTTGTACGCCCCGTCTCTGGGCAGTCGAGCTTGCCTCCGCGCCTATCGAACAAGATTCAGGTTGAGGATCGATCGCGGCTCGCGTTGTATTTGCGTCGCCGTGCCGTCTGATGAGGTGCGCTGTGCCGCGCCGCCGCAACGGGCATCAACAGAGCTACAACCAGAATGGGTCGAGCCTCGACCGATCAATCGCCGCGCATTGGCCTTCATGTAAAAGAGTAAAAACACCCGTGATTTAGTCGCGATTCACATCGTTACTCAACCGAGACGCCGACGCCCATGATCGATGCATCGAACATCGAGCCGCGTCGTTAAACGGCGCGCGTAAGTCAGGCTATTCGCAGCACCACCGGCGCATCACCCCAGAGGCGCTCGAGGCGATAGAGCTGGCGCTCCTCAGGGACAAAGGCGTGCACCACGACGTCGCCGAGATCGATCAAGACCCAGCGACCAGCGTTATAGCCCTCGACGCCGATCGGCCGGCGGCCCGCCTCGATCGCTTTCTCGCGCACCGCGTCGGCGATCGCCTGCACCTGACGTTCTCCTCGGCCGGTGCAGATGATGAAGAGGTCGGCGATCGTCGTGAGCTCCGAAACGTTCAGCACGAGGATGTCCTCGGCCTTCTTGTCGCCCGCGGCATCGACCACGACGTCGGCCATGGCTCTGGGCGAGAGGTCGGTCATCGGTACAGGCGATGCTCCTCGATGTATCGCAGTGCTGCCTCAGGGACAAGGTAGCGCAGAGATCTGCCTCGCGCGGCCCTCGCGCGTAGCTCGCGCGAGCTGATGTCCATGAGGGGAGAGTCCAACATCCGGACGCCGGTGGGTGCATTCGGTGCGCCAGGCCGTGCCGCCAGCACGATGGTTGCGAGGCCGCGGATCCGCGCTGGTTCGCGCCAACGCTCGAATTCGGCATATGCGTCGCTGCCCAGGATCAGGAAGAGCTCGCCCTCGCCCCGGAGCGCCTCGAGCGTGTCGACCGTGAATGACGGCCCCGTTCGATCCAGCTCGACCTGCGACACGCGAAAGCGGGGCTCGTCCGCGACGGCCGCGCGCAGCATCGCGAGGCGGTCTTCCGGACCCGCGACCGGCCCGCTGCCCTTGAGGGGCGACCGCCGCGCCGGGACGAAGCACACGCGATCGAGTCCGAGGTCGTCGAGCGCCGCGTTTGCGATCGCGAGATGGCCGACGTGGATCGGGTCGAACGTGCCGCCGAACACGCCGACGCGTGTCACTCGTCTGCCGCCTGTTCGCTCCACTCCATCTCGAGCGCGCCGATACGGACGGTGTCGCCTTCCTTCGCGCCGAGCGCGCGCAGCTCACGCTCAATGCCCGTCCGAATGAGTTGGCGCTGGAAGTACGCCGCCGCGTCGGGGGATCCCCAGTCGATGCCCGACGCGAGCCGCTCGACGCGATCGCCCTCGATCCGGAAGGCCTGGCCTTCGCGTTTGACGTGCCAGTCGCGCGCTCCTCCGGCGAACGCGATGCGGCGCTCGCGCGGAGCCGGTGAGCTCGCCGCCTCCCGCGGCGGGCAGCGATCGAAGATCTGGCGAAGGAGGTCGTCGGTCCCCTGGCGCGCCGCGGCCGATATCGCAACGCTCGAGATGCCGCGGTCGGCGAGAGCTCGAGCGATGCGCGGCGCCGCCTCACGCGCCTCGGGGAGGTCGATCTTGTTCAGCGCGACGAGCTGGGGGCGCTCGTCGAGGCCGCGTCCGTAGCTTTTGAGCTCGGTGTCGATCGTGGCGATGTCCTGGAGCGGATCAGGCCGCGACGCGTCGACGACATGCACGAGCAGGCGCGTACGCTCGACGTGCCGAAGGAACTCCTCGCCGAGCCCGAGGCCGCGGCTCGCGCCCTCGATGAGCCCGGGGATGTCGGCGATGACAAGCTCGCGATCGTCGAGACGCGCAACACCGAGATTCGGGACGAGCGTCGTGAACGGGTAGTCCGCGATCTTCGGGTGGGCACCGGTGAGAGCCGCGAGAAGGGTCGACTTTCCCGCGTTCGGCAGGCCTGCGAGGCCCACGTCAGCAAGGAGCTTCAGCTCGAGGTCGATCTCCCGGCGCTCGCCCTTCCCGCCGTCCTCGGCGATGCGCGGAGCGCGCCGCGTGCTCGTGGCGAAACGGGCGTTGCCTTTCCCCCCGGTACCGCCGCGCGCGACGACGAGCTCCGCTCCGGGTGCCGTGAGATCGGCCACCGTTTGGCCGGTCGCGCGATCGATCACGAGGGTCCCCGGGGGAACGTTCAAGATGCGATCAGCACCCGATCGCCCGCTGCTGTTACGGCCGCTCCCAGGCCTGCCGGCCTCGGCCTCGATCTCCTTCGTGAAGCGAAAATCGCTGAGTGTCCCGAGCTGCGGATCGACCCGTAAGACGACATCCCCGCCTTTGCCGCCGTCACCACCGTCGGGACCACCGCGCGGGACATGCGCCTCGCGCCTGAACGAGATCACGCCTCGCCCACCGTCACCTCCGCGGACCACCAGGCGCGCCCGATCGATGAACACGGTTAGAGACGAACGAGGGGTCGCGGCAACGCGACGATCCGAAGGTGTGACGCGTCCGTCCGGAGCCGGTCGAGCATCCGTCCCATCCCGATGGCGGGTTCCGCGGCTGGCGCGATCCGCAGGGCCCGCTGCGGGTCGGCAGCGAGATCGGATAGGACGAGGGAGCTTCCGGCGGGCAGCTCTCCCGCGAGACCGACCAGAGCCTCGAGCTCGTGCGCACGATCGGTGAGGCCCGGAAGCGCGAGCACGCGTAGCGCGACCGCGACCCGTGCGGCGATCGCAGCGGCGATCGATGCGCGGACGTCGGCGAACCGGAAGCCGTCTGGCCGATGGATGGCCTCATACGTTTCGGCGCGCGCCGAAGCCACACGGACGGCGACGGAGTCCAGCCCTGCCTCGCACAACCTGCGGAGCGCGATTGGCAACGAACCATTCGTCTCGAGATGAATCGTCCCGAGCGGCGTGCGCTCGCGGATCGTGCGGATCGCTTCCTCGATGAGGCGAACAGCGAGGAGCGGCTCGCCCTCGCACGCACGCCCAAACGCGACGACCGAGCCACCACCTTCGAGGTGCCGCGACGCGGCGTCGGCGAGCTCGTCGGGCGTTGGGCGGAAGGCGGCGGGTTCCGTCGGCGACGCGTCGGCGTCGTCATGCAGGACGAGCACGTCGGGCGGTCGCTCGTTTCGGGGTGCCGCCACCGGCAGGGCGCAGTCGTGACGCCCGAGAAAAGCGTTCGCGGCGGCGCGGCAGCGGTAGTCCTTCGCGCAACGCGCGAGCTGCCGCAGCACCCGGCTCGACGGATGGTCGCGCTGCGTCGCCGTGATCCGGGCCACGAGGTCCGGCGCCGATCTGCCGTCGGCGGCGCTCGCCTCGGCATCCAAGGCGATCGCGGAGACGACGAGGTCGCCACTCGCATCGGCGCCGACCGCCGCGTACGCGCGGGGCCGGAGCGGCGGCGCGGACAGGTCGTCGTCGTACGCGGGAAGGCCCATCCGGAGGTGACCGATGGGCACGATCGCCGCCACACCGAACCGACCCGGCCCGAGCTCGCGCGTGCGCCCGGTGCGGTCGAGGCCGATGCCCACGCGGCCCGGAAGGTGGACCACCTCGGTACCCGCGGGGAGCGGATGCGCGTGTGCGAGGGGACCGATCGACGAGCCGTCGGACATGGCCGCCGCGTAATCGGCCGCGACGACGAGGCGACCGGAACGATCGCTGTGAACGGCGCTGAACACGAGTCGGAGGATAGGTCGAGCGAGGAGCGGTTTAACCGCGACGAGCGAGTCTGCCAGCCCTGAGCGCGTCTCCGCGAAGCGAGATTGAGCAGGATAGGTCGAGCGAGGAGCGTCGCTTGCCGCCTGGGGCGAGCCGCCTAGAGGCTGAGGCAGT
>VBEY01000178.1 GCA_005889295.1 Chloroflexota bacterium
GCAGGCCATCGCCTCGATCATCGAGAGGCCGAATGGTTCGGCGAACTCCACCAGGTGGAGGAGCGCGAGCGCGGACCCGAGCAGCTCGTCGCGCTCGGCTGGGCCGAGGGAGCCAACGTAGCGGACGCGATCGCCGTCGACGTGAGGCGCAATCTCACGCTCGAAGTACACCCGATCGTGCACGATGCCCGCGATCACGAGCGGAAGACCGACGGCCTTCGCCACCGCGATGGCATCGGCGACGCCCTTGTCGGGATGTATGCGTCCGAAGAACACGAGTCCGCGACCCGCGCTTTCCCGCGGCGTGAACTCGGAGAGATCGATGCCGTGGTAGACGGTCGAGAGGTAGGGCAGGTCAGGGTCTCGGTCGGCCTCGCTGATCGCAACATAAGCGACCCGACCGGCATAACGGCGGTAGACAGGTTTGATCCGGTCCGACGAGAACCCGTGGATCGTCGTGAGGACCGGCGTACTCACGAGACCGGCGTACGTGAGTGGCAGAAAGTCGTAATGGTTGTGGATCAGGTCGAAGTGGACGGCCTTCTCGAAGACGTTCGCGATGTGAAGCGACTCCCACACTTTGGCATCGAGCGAGGCATCTTCTTCGAGCGGCCGCGGACAGACGGCATCGAGGTGCGCCTGCGTGACGCTGTCGGCGGTCGCGAAGAGCGTCACATCCACGCCACGTTCGACCAGTCCCTCGGTCAGGAGGGACACGACGCGCTCCCACGGGCCGTAGTGGCGCGGCGGCACGCGCCACGAAATTGGCGCGAGCATCGCGACGCGCATGGCGTGGCTTCCCCCGGCATGCGCACGCGACGGCACGAGCAATATCGGCGCAAGAGCGGTGCCAGTTGTCCCCTGATCGCAGCCACTCTTCGGGGTGCTACACCGTCCCAGCGCCTGATGGAGAATCGCGGCCTGTCACATCCGGCGCGTCGGCGGTGCTTTGTTGGTAGATGGAGGCCTCGTCGTCCATGACGCTGCCGGCGCGCGGCGGAGGGCAGGCGGCTCGCGCGCTTTCGCCGGCGTTCGAGGGTCTCTTCCGGACCGAGTACGCACGAGTCGTGGGGATCGCGCATCGTGTGCTCGCCGATCAAGCTGAAGCCGAGGACGTCGCGCAGGACGTGTTCCTCTCGTTCTATCGAGCGCACCCCGCGGACGAGCCGTACGCGGCTGCCTGGCTCCATGCGGCAGCGGCACACGCCGCGCTGAACGCCCTCCGCGGCCGGGACCGCCGCTCGCGACGCGAGGCCGCGCAGGCGCTGCCGCCCGATGCAACGGCGCTCGACGACCCGGCCGAGTTGGTCGCTACGTCGGAAACCCGCGACGAGGTCCGGGCGATCCTCGCGCGGCTGCCGGAGCGGTCAGCCGCGATGCTCGCGCTCCGCTACGCCGGCCTTTCCTATGCCGAGATCGCCGCCGCCCTCGACGTCCGCGCGTCGAGCGTCGGCACGTTGCTTCGACGCGCGGAAGATGCTTTCCGGAGGGAACTGAAATGAACGAGACCGAGATCGCACAGGCGCTCGGCACGACCGAGCCCCGGGTGAACACCGACGACGCCCTCGCCCGATTCCGAGAGCGAGTTGAGACGGAAGGGATCGCGCCGGTCGCGCCGGTCGTGCGCCAACGCGTCTCCTCGCGGTGGCTCCAGGGCCTTGCGGCCGCAGCCGGCGTGGTGATCGTGGCATCCGCGCTCACGCTCTCGGGGGTCGCCGACTCGGTCCTGAAGATCTTCGAGCCGAAGAACGTCGTCGCCGTACCGGTGACGCAGGGCGACCTCACCTATCTCGGTCAGGCATGTGCGGGCCTCGCCCCCCAGCAATGTCTCGGCGGGTACGGCACGTTCGAGTGGACGTCGCCGCCCCAACCGAAGGAGGTCCAGTCACGCGGCCAGGCATCGGCCGAGGCAGGATTCGCGGCGTTGGCACCGGCCTCGCTGCCATCAAGCGTGACCGGAAACCCGCGCTACGGCGTTATCAACCGATCATCGGCGACATTCACCTTCAGCGCTGACACGACGCGCCAGACTGCGGCGCGCCAGAATCAGACCGCGCCGCCGATGCCCGCCAACCTGGACGGCAGCAAGCTCTTCATTACCGGCGGTCCCGCGGTCGTCCAGATCTGGGGCGCCCCGACCGAGACCACAAAGGCAACCGGTGCGACAGGTGCATACCCGGACGTCCCGACGCTTGTCGTGGGCCAAGCGAAGACTCCGACGATCTCGAGCGATGGGGTCACGGTCGACCAGCTGCGCGCCTATCTCCTGTCGCAACCCGGGATCTCGCCCCAGCTCGCCGCCGCGATCCGCGCGATCGGCGACCCGTCCAGCACGCTGCCCGTCCCCGTGCCCGCAGAGCTCGCGATCTCGCACCCCGTGACCGTGCAGGGCGTGCAGGGCCTCTACGTCGGCGACAACACCGGGATCGCGAGCGCGGTCATCTGGCAGAAGGACGGCATGATGTTCGAGGTGATCGGTTCGTTCAACGAGAGCCAGGCTCTCGCAATCGCGAACTCCATGCGGTAGGTGGCAGTCGCGACCGGCGCGATCCGGCTCGACCACGTCACCAAGCGCTACGCGAAGGTCGTGGCGCTCGACGATCTCTCGCTGTCGGTGGACCACGGCGTGTTCGGCTTCCTCGGTCCGAACGGCGCCGGGAAGACGACCGCCGTGAAGATCCTCCTCGGACTCACGCGCCCGACCCGCGGGAGCGGTTCGCTCGCCGGCGGCGCGTTCGGGTCGAAGGCGTCGCTCGGCCGCATCGGCTATCTACCGGAGCTCTTCCGTTACCAATCGTGGCTGACCGCGCGTGAGGTGCTCGCGCTCCACTGCGAGCTCGCGGGCATCGCTCGAGCGCGCTGGCCGTCGGAGATCGATCGCATTCTCGCGACGGTGGGGCTCGCCGATCGCGGCACGAGCCGCGTCGGCACGTTCTCCAAGGGAATGCAGCAGCGCCTCGGACTCGGCGTCGCGCTCCTCGACGATCCCGCGGTGGTGCTTCTTGACGAGCCCACCAGCGCGCTCGATCCGGTCGGACGTCACGACGTCCGCGAGATCATCCGGGTGCTCCGGGAGAGAGGGACGATCGTGTTCCTGAACTCGCACCTGCTCAGCGAGGTCGAGCAGGTCTGCGATGCGGTCGCCATCGTGGACCGCGGCAAGGTCGTGGCGCAGGGTGATCTCGCGCAGCTCCTGCGAACGTCATCCGTGCGAATACGCGCGAGCGGAATCTCGCGCGACGCACGCGCGGCGATGGGTCGGTTCGGCGAGCTCGACGACGGTGCCGACGGGGCGGTTCTTATCAAGGGCATCGAGCGCGAGCGGATCCCGGACCTGGTCAGCGCCATCGTCGCGTCCGGAGCCCGCGTGTACGCCGTCGAGCCCCAACACGAATCGCTCGAAGAACGCTTCCTGAGCCTTCTCGGCCAGTGAGATGAGGGCGGTCCTCGTCGTCGCGCGTCAGGTCGTGAACGAAGCCGCACGACGGCGACTTCTGCTCGCGCTCGTGCTGCTCACGCTGGTGGTGATCGCGCTGACGGTATGGGGGGTGTCGCGCGTCGACGATCTCCGCAACGCCGGGCAGCCTCTCTCGGACGCGCAGAAGAAGACGATCGTTTCGCAGCTCCTCATCCTCGTGATGTTCATGTTCAGCTGGGTCCTGTCGTTCGCCGCCCTGTTCGTCGCGGCGCCAGCGGTCTCGGGTGAGCTCGAGTCCGGGGTCGCCCTGGCGATCCTGGCGCGGCCGATCTCGCGCGCCGAATACGTGCTCGGGAAATGGCTCGGGCTCGCGGCGGTCGTCGTCGTGTACGGCCTGACGGCCGCCGTGATCGAGCTCGTCGCGGTGCAGGCCGTGAGCGGTTATCAGCCGCCCCACCCTGTGGAGTTCCTGGGCTTCGTCCTCGGCGAGGGGCTCGTGATCCTCACGTTCGCGCTCGCGCTCTCGACACGGCTTGCCGGGATGGTGGGCGGCGTCGTCGCCGCGATCCTCTTTGGCATCGCGTGGCTGGGCGGCATCGTCGGCGGCGTCGGCGCCGCGTTCAACAACGCGACCATCACGCATGTCGGCACAGCGACGAAGCTCATCCTCCCAACCGATGGGCTTTGGCGCGGCGCCGTCTGGAGCCTCGAGCCTTCGCTCGTCATCGCCGCTCAGTCGCAGCTCGGCCCCGCCGTCGCAGCGAACCCGTTCTTCGCCGCGGAGCCTCCGCCCGCTCCATACATAGCGTGGGCGATGGCGTGGATTGCCGCGATGCTCTTGCTCGCGATATGGAGCTTCCGCTCGCGCGAGGTCTGAGCGCTCAGACAACGGCGCGCGGCCGACCGGGTCCTGTCCCGGAGTCGGGGTTGCGCGCTCGCCTACCGGTCCGCTCCGGTCCCGTGCAGTCCGTTCGCTGCGACGCGGCCGGTCAACGGCTTGCGCACAACCCGCTCCTCCGTACCACCCGGACTGTCGCGCGCCGTAGCATCCCGGCGATGTCGAGCGACCGCCCATTCTCTCGCCGAGCTGGATTTCAGGCGTATCTCATCGCGGCGTTCTCGCTCGTGTATGCGGGCGTGTTCCTCGGCTTCGTTCGGAATCATCCGGAGAACACGCAAGCTGCAGCTTTGGCTTGGGCCCTGATTGCGGGCGCCGGGCTCTCCGCGACGATCGCGACGACTTCGGCGGCCGCGCGCATCGGCGGCGACGCGCGCTGGTGGCTGACCGCCCTCGGGGTCGGATATGGCCTTCTCTCGGCGGCGCACGGCACCTTCGCCGCGATCGCCGTCGAGCAAGGCATCGCGACGACCGATCTTTCGCCTACCGACCCGCGGGGCCTCGCGACGTTCGGTCTCGCGGGACTCTGGGCACTCACGTTAGGCCTCGAGACCGTAGCCGGTAATGCCGCGTTGCCACGCAATCTCGGCTGGCTCGCGATCGTCGGAGGACTCGATCTCCTCGTCCTGTTCTTCGCGACTGTAGCGGCCCACGAGGGTCTGATCCTCGTGAGCGGCGGGCTCGCGTCCGTCATCCTCGTTCCGGCTTTCTGGATCTGGACAGGCCGGGCCCTTCGCGGCTAGGCCCGCTCGAGCGGGCCGTCCTCGCGGTGCCCCTCGTGGGCTCGCTCGCGCTCGGGTTGCCGCTCTACGTTTTTCCTCGGCCGTTCGGGCGCGTCGTCGGGCTGTCGGGCGACGACACGTTCATATACGAGCTCGGCGGCGCGGCTATGGTCGGGTATGCGGTCGCTCTGGCCGTTGGCGTCCGGCGCGGGCTCTGGTCGCCGATTCGCTTCGTTGTCCTCGCCACTTATGCGTTTGCCGGAATAGCCTTCCTCGCTGGCTTCGTGGCCATCGCGAGCAATCAGATCAACGGACTCGTCGTGCTCGTTTCGCTGTGGGCCATCGTTGTTGCGCGGACCGTAGGGCAGATCCTCGTCGCGCACCGCGGAGAGGTCGCGGGTCCGCGCGACGTCGCGACCTGGGTGGTGATCGTCCTCGCGCTAGCGACCGTCTCCGCCGCCGTGTTCGGCCTCGGACCGCAGCTCGCCGGGCCGTTCGCTTCGCTCACGGGCTACCGGGGGACCGACGAGTACGTCTACCGGCTCGCGGGGGCTGCATGCTTCGGGTACGCGGTGATGGGCATCCAGGAGCTTCGCTCGCTGCACTGGGATGACATGCGCTTTCCAAACGTGATGGCGCTCGTCTTCAACGGCCTCGCCTTGCTGGCGAGCTTGTTCGAGATCCTCGCCGGCCGCACCACGCTCCTCGTGATCCTCGTGGCGCTCGCCGCCGGCTTCTTCACGGCGGCAATCGCGGTGATCCTGCTCCGCCGGGGGCGCTAGTCCGCGATCTGCGTGTCCGCGGGGCCGAGGATGGACCAGTGGGTCATGTTCTTTCCGGGCTTGGCGCCATGCCAGTGCCGCGTGTTCTTTGGGATCAGCACGATCACGCCGGGCGTGAGGTCGTGCTGCTCCGCGTCGGTGGCGATGATCCCGTCACCGTCGGTGCAGATGAGGATCTGATCGGTCGTATGCCTGTGCCAGCGATTGCGCGCGCCGGATTTGAACTGATATTCCGAGAGTCGAAGGTCGGGACTGTCCTCGCCTCCGACCGCTGTGAACCCTTCGACGTCGCCGGAAAAGATGTCAGCGACGCTCCTGGTGCGCTTCCGCATCTCAGGCTTGACCACCCGCACGCGGGGATGGTCGCACGCGTCGGGCAGACTTGACCACAGTGAACGCACCGCTCGCCGTCGAAGCCCTCGATCTCGAACGCACCTACGCGTCGGGCCACACGACCGTCGCGGCCCTGGCGGGCGTGACGCTCGCCATACAGCGCGGCGAGTTCGTGGCTGTCATGGGCCCGTCGGGGTCGGGCAAGTCCACGCTCCTCAACGTAGTCGCGGGGCTCGAGCGGCCGACCGGGGGGACGGTCCGTGTCGACGGCGAAGACCTCGCGAGGCTGGACGAGGAGGCCCTCGCGCGGCATCGGAGCAGGCGCGTCGGCATGGTCTTCCAGGCGTTCAACCTGCTTCCACGCCTCCACGTTGTCGAGAACGTCGCGCTGCCGCTCGCGTTCGCGGGCGTCTCGGTGTCGGAACGACTCCGGCGGGCTCGCGCGATCCTAGAGCGCCTCGGCATGACCGCGCGCGCTGAGCACCGCACGAACCAGCTCTCGGGCGGCGAGCTTCAGCGCGCCGCGGTCGCGCGCGCGCTCATCGGCGATCCGGCGATTCTCCTCGCGGACGAGCCGACCGGGAACCTCGACAGCGCGAACGGCGCCGCGTTGATCGCGCTCTTCGAGGAGCTGCACGCACAAAGCCAGACCGTGCTCCTCGTCACGCATGACGCGCAGATCGCGGCGCACGCGGAGCGCATCATCCGTATGCGCGACGGCCGGGTCGTGGACGTGTGAGGACCGGCGATCTTCTCGCAATGTCTCTGGGCAACTACGGCCGCGCTCGGCTTCGCTCGGCCCTCACCACGGCCGGGGTCGCCATCGGCACCGCGCTCGTCGTCCTTTTGATCGCGCTCGCGACGGGAGCGGAGGAAAACGTGCGACGTTCGATCTTCTCCATCGGTGATCTGCGCCTCGTCACGGTGCAGCCGTTCCAGCCCGGCGCGAATGGGCTATCGGCCGTACCCCGCACGATCACGGACGACACCGTCGCCAAGCTGAAGGTGGTCGCTCACGTCGACGGCGTGTACCGCCAGTTCGACGCGCCGCTCGGGATGGTCGTGGAAGGCGGCGACGACGCGACCATCAGACCGCAGGGCATCGAGCCCGGCGCGCCCGTCGATCGCGGCGATCTCCTCGCCGGGCGGCACCTCGAAGCCGGGGACCGCGCCGTCGCCGTCATCCCGGGGAACATCGCGCGTCTGGTCGCGCCGAACGCGGGCGCGGCGATCGGCCGGACCGTGACGATGCGAGTGGGCGGCGCCGTGAAGCTCGGCAGCACGCGGATCGGTGGAAGCGGGACACCCCGCGATTACGGCGTGAAGATCGTCGGCGTCTTCGACGAGCAGGCTTCGCAGACCTCGTTTCGAATCCCGCTCGAAGACGCGCTCCTCGCGGGTGCCGAGAACCGCGGACTCACGGCCGACGCGATACGCCAGACCACCGGATACAGCGGCCTCGCGGTGGAAGCCGACGACTCGACAAACGTGGCGGACATCGTGAGGGCTGTCCAGGAGCTTGGGTTCTCGTCCTTCTCGCTGAAGCAGGTCGTCGAGCAGATCGATCAGGGCTTCGGCGTGTTCAAGGGCATCCTCGCCGGGATTGGCGGCGTCGCGCTGCTCGTCGCGGCGATTGGAATTGCCAACACGATGGTCATGTCGGTGCTCGAGCGAACGCGCGAGATCGGGATCATGAAGGCGGTCGGCGCCTCGCCGCGCGACATCCGCGCGCTCTTCCTCGCCGAGGCCGCCTATGTCGGCGTGTTCGGTGGGATCCTGGGGCTCGCCCTCGGGCTCGCGGGTGGTCAGATCATCGACCGCATCATCCGGCAGCTCAATCCGCGCACGAATCCGGCGGCGATCTTCGTCGTCGGGCCCGATCTCGCGCTTGGTGCGCTCGCACTCGCGCTGGGGATCGCTTTGCTTGCCGGATTCCTGCCCGCGCGCCGCGCGATGCGCATGTCGGCGCTCAGCGCGCTGCGTTACGAATGAAGCTGCGGTTCCGCATCTTCGACCGGAAGCTACCGAGCCGTGTTGTGCTCGGTGAGCATGGAGGCACCGCCAGCACGTGGGGCGCGGGGTTCGGATGGGAGCGCGAC
>VBEY01000179.1 GCA_005889295.1 Chloroflexota bacterium
CGGCCTCCTACGCAATCGTGCGTTCCTCGCGATCTGGGGTGCCCAGATCCTCTCGCAGGTCGCCTCGAACGCCGTCACGAGCGCACTGATCATTCTGGTCGCCGAGATCACCCACTCGAATACCTCCTCGTCAGTGCTCATCCTGCTCGCGGTTCTCCCGGCGATCCTCTTCGGTATCGCCGGCGGTGTCATCGTCGACCGGAGCGATCGCCGGCTCGTGCTCATCATCACGAACGCGCTCCGCGCGGCGGCGATCGTGCCGCTGCTCCTCTTCGGTACGAGCCTCACCGTCGTTTATCTGGTGAACTTTCTCGTCGCGACCGTGACGATCTTCTTCGTCCCCGCCGAGGCCGCGCTGCTTCCGAAGATCGTCGGGAATCGCTATCTGATGGTGGCGAATTCGCTCTTCACCTTCACCTTCAACGGCGCGTTCCTGGTCGGATTCATCATCCTCGCGCCGATCATCGTCAGCCTGTTCGGCTACGAGGTCCTCTGGGTGACCATCGCATTCATGTTTGCCGCGGCGTCCATCCTGTGCGAGACGCTCCCCAAAGCCCCTCCCGCGAGCGAGCATCTCTCGCGCCGCGTCGCGGAGATGGCCGTCGCGCAGACCGCCACCGGCATCACCGAGGCGTTCCACTACCTGCGTCAGGCGCCGATCGTCACCTGGTCGCTCATCTATATCGCGCTCACGTACACGCTCGTCGCGGTCGCCGGGGCGCTCGCTCCTGGGTTCGTCCGCGAGGTGCTTCGTGTCGGCGAGCGGAACGTGGTGATCATCGTGGCCCCTGCGGGAGTCGGCGTGATCGCCGGGCTCGGGGTCCTGAATGCCATCGGGCGGCGGTGGCCAAGGCCAAACGCGATCGGCACTGGGCTGATCGTCGCGCTCTCGGCGCTGCTGTTCCTCGCGGCGGCCCGGCCGCTCACGGATTTCTTCTCGCGTGCCGGCTCGCCGGGGCTGGGCGCCGCGTTCCCCGTCTTCGTCGCCGTCGTCGCCGGCACGGCATTCGTCTTCGGCGTGTCCTACGCGTTGATCACGGTCCCGGCGATGACGCTGCTCCAGGAGGAGCTCCCGGACGAAATACGGGGCCGGGTGTTCGGCTTTCTCAACATGCTTGTCTCGATCTTCAGCCTGGTACCGCTCGTCATCGTCGGGCCGATCGCGGACCTCTGGGGAGTCGCTCCGGTCTTCGTCGGGTTCGCGGCGATCGTCGCCGTTGTCTGGATCGGTGGCAAGTCGACACGCGAGATGCGGAGGCAGAAAGCTAAACTCGCTAGCGAGTGACCTCCGCCCGCGCGACCTTCTTCCATTACCTCGGCCAGCGGAAGCTCCAGCTCGTGATCGGCATCGGCTGTGCCGCCGCGACGGCGCTCGCCAGCGTCGTGCCGCCCCGCTTTATCGGCGCGATCATCGACTCGCTCCAGAAGGGAACCACCTTCGAAACGGTCGTGCTCCTCGCGCTCGCATCGGTGGGCTTTTCCGCCGGTGAGGCGATCTTTCGGGGTATCGCCCGGTACCTCCTGCTGAACCTCGCGCGGCAGGCCGAGTACGAGATGCGCAACGACCTCTTCGCCCACCTTCAGAAGATGCATCTCGCCTATTTCCAGCACCAGCGGATCGGCGACCTCATGGCGAGGATGACGAACGACCTCACGGCCGTCCGGCAGATGTACGGCCCGGCCCTCATGCAGGGGGCGTTCACGGTGATGACGTTCGTCTTTGCGTTGCTTTCGATGCTGAGCGTCTCGGTCAAGCTCACCGTCGTCGCGATGATCCTCATGCCGCTCGCATCGGTTGCATTCTGGTGGGTCGGACGCAACGTGCACGTACGGTTCGAGCGCCTGCAGGCGAAGTTCGGCGACCTCTCAACGAAAGCCCAGGAGAACTTCTCCGGCATCCGGGTCGTGAAAGCGTTCGGCCAGGAAGCGCCCGAAGTGCGCGACTTCGCTCGCGTAAACCGCGATTACGTCGGCAAGGCGATCGGTCTTACCGCGATGCAGGGGCTCATCTGGCCGACGATGTCGTTCATCCTTGGGCTGGCGGTGCTGTCCGTCCTCTACATCGGCGGGCAGGACGCGATCCGGGGCGAGCTCACGATCGGTCAGCTCATCCAGTTCGTGGCGTACCTCTACCTCCTGTCGTGGCCGATGATCGCGATCGGCTGGATCTCCAACATGTTCCAGGCCGGTTGGGCATCGCTCATCCGCTTGCAGGAGCTCTTCGACGCGAAGCCCGCGATCGAGGACCCCATCGACCCGGTGACCATCCCAATCAAGGGCGCGATCGAGGTCCGTGGGGTCAGCTTCGCGTACGGACAGACGATCGTTCTGCACGATGTCTCGTTCAGGGTGCCGGCGGGGGGCTCGCTCGCGATCGTCGGGCCCACCGGATCGGGGAAGTCCACGCTCGTCAATCTCATTCCCCGGCTTTTCGACGTGCAGCAGGGCGAGGTGCTGATCGACGGGATCAACGTCCGGCGCTATCCACTCCAGCAGCTGCGCCGCGCGGTCGGGTACGTGCCGCAGGAGACGTTCCTCTTCTCGGTCCCGCTTCGCGAGAACGTCGCCTTCGGGCTGGAGCTCGCGCTCACCGAGTCTCAGATTGACTGGGCCGGCGACGTCTCGCAACTGAACAAGGATGTCGAAGACTTCCCGGCGCGGTACGACACGATGATCGGCGAGCGCGGCGTCACCCTCTCCGGAGGCCAAAAGCAGCGCACCGCGATCGCCCGTGCCGTGGCGAAGGATCCGCAGGTGCTCATCCTCGACGACGCCCTCTCCGCGGTGGACACGTACACGGAGGCGGAGATCCTGCGCCGGCTGCGGGGCGTGATGCGCGAGCGCACGAGCATCGTCGTCGCGCACCGCATCTCCACGGTGAAGGACGCGGACGAGATCCTCGTCCTCGACGACGGCCGCGTCGCCGAGCGCGGCACGCACCGTGACCTCCTCGAGCACGGTGGCCTTTACGCGCAGATGTACCGGCGGCAGCTCCTCGAGGAGGAGCTCGAGGTCGACGAGGAGCGCGAGGAGCACGCCAAGCGGCTCAAGGCCGCGACCGACGACGAGCCGCCGTTCGGAGTTCGCCCGCGGCTCGGCGGCATGGGCCCGGAGGGGGCGTAGTGGCGCACGGCGGCGGTGGCGCCGGCGTCGGCTTCTTCCAGGAGGATGAGATCCTCGGGAAGGCCTACGACGCGCGGCTCATGCGTCGCCTTCTCGGGTACCTCCGGCCCTATCGCGGGCTCGTCGTCGTCGCACTCGTCATCCTGCTTGGCCTCTCGCTCGCGGACGTGGCCCCGCCGATCATCGCCAAGTTCATCGTGGACAATGCGATCGCCCCCGCGGTGAGTCACGAGATCCCGGCGGACGAGGGTTTCGCGCGGCTCGGTCCGCTGGCCCTTCTCTACATCGCCGTGCTGCTCGTCTCTTCCGGCTTCCGCTATGCACAGAGCATGCTGGCGTCGTACGTCGGCCAGAACGCGATGTACGACCTGCGCGTGGGGCTCTTCGGTCACCTCGAGGGTCTCTCCCTGAGCTTCTTCGACCGTAACCCGGTCGGGCGCCTGATGACGCGCATCACGAACGACATCGACGCGCTTACCGACATGGTCACGCAGGGCGTCGTCGCCATCTTCGGAGATGTCGTGGTGATCGTGGTGATCGCGGTCGTGCTCGCGATCCTCGACTGGCGTCTCGCGCTCGTGACCTATGCGGCGGTGCCCATCCTCATCGCGATGACGATGTACTTCCGGCGAATGATGCGTGAGTCGTTCCGCGCTATCCGGATTCGCCTGGCGCGGGTGAACGCCTACCTCAACGAGAACATCAGCGGGATGGCCATCCTGCAGCTCTTCACCCGTGAGCGCCGCTCGTTCGAAGAGTTCGACGCCCTCAACACCGACCTGCTGAACGCCAACCAGGGCGGGATCCGCGCGATGGCGCTCTTCATCCCCGCAGTGCAGTTCACGCGCGCCGGCACGAGCGCGGCTCTGTTCATCGCCGCGGGCTACTGGATCCTCGGCGGCCAGTTGACCTTCGGGACGCTATTCGCGTTCTGGCAGCTTGTGGAGCGGTTCTTCTCGCCGATACAGGACCTCTCCGAGAAGTACAACATCATGCAGGCCGCGATGGCCTCGAGCGAGCGCGTTTTCCGACTCATGGACACCGAGCCGACGATCGTCGACCCGCCGCATCCGCGAGAACTCGCGCACGTTCGCGGAGAGATCACGTTCGACAACGTGAGCTTCGCGTACAACGAAGGTGACTACGTCCTGCGCGACGTCACATTCAAGATCTCGGCCGCGGAGAGCGTCGCGATCGTGGGCGCGACCGGGGCAGGGAAGACCTCGATCATCAGCCTCATCTCGCGCTTCTACGACGTGCAGAAAGGCCGCATCCTCCTGGACGGCGTGGACCTCCGCGAGCTCCGGCAACGGGACGTTCGACGGCACGTCGGCGTCGTGCTGCAGGATCCGTTCATCTTCGCCGGGACGGTTGCGTCGAACATCCGCCTGAACAACGAGGCCATCGGCGATCAGCAGGTCCGCGCCGCCGCGACGTTCGTGAACGCCGACAAGTTCATCGAGAAGCTGCCGCACGGATATGAGACCGTCGTGACGGAGCGGGGCTCGACGCTCTCGGTCGGGCAGAAGCAGCTCCTGGCGTTCGCGCGCGCGATCGCGTTCAACCCGGAGATCCTGCTGGTGCTTGACGAGGCGACGAGCTCGGTGGATACCGAGACCGAGCACCTGATCCAGGACGCGCTCGCGAAGCTCATGGTCGGACGGACGTCGATCATCATCGCCCACCGTCTTTCGACGATCCAGAACGTGGACCGGATCATCGTCCTGCACAAGGGCCGCGTCGTCGAGATGGGCACGCACCGCGACCTCCTCGCGCAGCGCGGGGTCTACCACCGCCTCTACGAGCTGCAGTACCGGGCCCACGAGGCCGGCGCCTCCGCTTAGCGCCGGGGGTCTTTTGTGAATCGCCGCGCGTTCCTCCAGGCGACGGCCCAGCTCGCCGCGCTCGCGGCTGTCGGACACCTCGGGGCATGCACCCAGTCGAAGCCCTTCAAGTTCGACAAGGACCCGTTCACACTCGGGGTCGCGTCTGGCGATCCCCTCGCCGACGGCGTCGTTCTGTGGACGCGCCTCGCGCCCGATCCGTTGAGCGGCGGCGGGATGGGCGGCGCGCCGGTCGATGTCGATTGGCTCGTCGCGCGCGATGACGGCATGAGGGACGTGGTGCGCTCCGGCACGTCCAGCGCGCTTCCCGATCTCGCGCACTCCATTCATGTCGAGGTCGGCGGGCTCGATCCGGACCGCGTCTACTGGTATCGCTTTCGCGCTGGTGGCGCCGAGAGCCCCGTCGGCCGCACCCGCACGGCTCCGGCGGGCGAGGCCACGCCACAGCGCTTGCAGTTCGCTTTCGCCTCGTGCCAGAACTACACGCAGGGCTACTACACGGCCCATGCGAATCTCGCGCGAGAGGACCTTCACGCGGTTCTCTTTCTCGGCGACTACATCTACGAGGGGACCGCGCGGGGGGACATCGTTCGCGACTACGCCAAGCGCGGTTGGAGCTACACCCTGGCCGACTACCGCGACCGCTACGCGCAGTACAAGACCGATCGAGATCTCCAGGCGGCACACGCCGCGTTCGCCTGGATCGTCACCTGGGATGACCACGAGGTGGAGAACAACTACGCCGGCGGCATCGACAGGGACGACCCACACAACAAGGCGGCGCTCGCGGAGCGCGCCGCGGGTTACCAGGCGTTCTATGAGCACATGCCGGTGCGCGCCCCGCGGCCGCAGGGGCCAGCCCTCAAGCTGTATCGGAGTTTCTCGTATGGCGGGCTCGCGACGTTCTTCGTTCTCGATACGCGCCAGTACCGCTCACCGGAGGTCGCGCTCTGCCGCGAGCTGGACCAGACCCCATCCGGCTACTGTCCCGCGAGCATCGACCCGACACGGACAATGCTCGGCGCGGATCAGCGTGGCTGGCTTCTCAAGAGTCTCAGCGCTTCTGCGTCGTCCTGGAACTTCGTGGCCCAGTCCGTGCGCTTCGCGCAGCAAGATTCAAATCCCGAGCCCGCAAAACACACGTTCGACGGCGTCGACAACTGGATGGGCTATGTCGCGGACCGCCAGGCGATCCTGGAGCAGTTCGCGTCCTCGAACAATCCGGTCGTGCTGTCCGGCGATAGCCATGTCAACTTCGTCTACGACCTGAAGCGCGACTTCGGCGACCCGACCTCGCCGACCGTCGGGACGGAGCTTCTCGCGACATCCATCAGTTCCGAGGGTGACCCCTTCATCGAGCAGACCCTCTTCACGCCGCCTGCAAAGAATCCCCAGCTCCGCTTTTTCGATAACCACCGCGGCTACGTCCGCTGCAGTCTCGAACCGGCGCGGCTCACCGCGGACTTCCGTGCGGTCTCCACCGTAAGAAAACCGGCCGCGACCGTCAGCACCACCGCGACATTCGTCGTCGACGACGGAAAGCCCGGCGCGCGTCGCGCATGAGCGAGCTCAGCGGGGCGGCGGCGCTGGCGCTCGCGACCGAAGCCGCCCGCGAGGCCGGGGCGCTCCTTCTCGAGCTCCGGCGCTCACCCGTCGCCGGTGTCCGTTCGAAGTCGAGCGCGACGGATCTGGTCTCGGAAGCGGACGAGCGCGCCGAGCGCGCGATCGTCGCGCGAATCGAGCGGCGGCGTCCGGACGACGCGCTGATCGCGGAAGAAGGATCGGAGACCCAGGGCTCGAGCGGGATCAGCTGGTACATCGATCCGCTGGATGGGACGATCAACTACCTCTACGGGGTCCCGCACTGGTCGGTGGCCATCTGCTGCGCCGACACCGCGGGGCCGCTCGCGGGCGTGGTCTTCGATCCTGTTCGCGAGGAGCTGTTCGCGGCGACGCGCGGCGGCGGAGCCCGCTTGAACGATCAGCCCCTCGCCGCGTCCGACAAGAGCGACCTCGCGTCGGCGCTCGTCGCGACCGGGTTCGGCTATGTCGCCGAGCAGCGCGAGACTCAGGGCCGGATCCTCGCCAGGGTCCTCGGCGACATCCGCGATATCCGGCGCTTCGGCTCCGCGGCCCTCGATCTGTCCTGGGTCGCCGCGGGCCGGTACGACGCATATTTCGAATCGGTCGACAAGCCCTGGGATTGGATGGCGGGTGCTCTCCTCGTCCGCGAGGCCGGCGGCCGCGTAACGCAGCTCGCGCCGGCCGATCCCGCGCTGCCCCGGATCATCGCCAGCGGTCCCGGAATACACGACGACCTCGTCGCTCTGCTCGCACGCGCGACGGAAGGCCTGTGAGCTTGGGCGATTCGGACGCAACCCCAGCACAGGCCAAAAAACTCAATAGACTGAACACGATGGCGATCGACGAGAAGCCGCGAGCGCGCCCGATCGACTTCGAAGAGGACGTTATCCAGCGCCGCCCCGTGACGACGCAGGCGGGGATGGGCACCGCCGATGTGACCGCACCGACGCCGGGCGTCCTCGCCAACGACGACAACATCGTGTTCACGACCGTGAACAATCTGGTGAACTGGGCGCGGTCACGCTCGCCGTGGCCGCTCGGTTATGGCCTCGCCTGCTGCGCCATCGAGATGATGGCGGCCTCGATGTCCCACCACGACACCGCACGCTTCGGGATGGAGGTCTTCCGCTCGAGTCCCCGGCAGGCGGACGTGATGATCGTCGCCGGCACCGTGACTCACAAGATGGCGCCGCGCCTCCGTCGCTTGTACGAGCAGATGCCCGAGCCGAAATGGGTGATTGCCATGGGCAACTGCGCGTCCTCCGGTGGCGAGTTCTGGGACAGCTACTCGACCCTCCAGGGTGTCGACACGATCGTACCGGTCGACGTGTACGTTCCGGGATGCCCGCCGCGCCCCGAGGCGCTCATCGAAGGGCTCCTCCGGCTCCGCGAAAAGATCATGAAGGGCGGATAGGGATCGCCACCACCGATATCGAGCGGCGGCAGATCGAGCAGTCGACTGGTTACACCCTCCCGGTCATCGAGACCGAAGAGGGCGAGGTCGAGGAGCTCATCCTCAACATGGGCCCGCAGCATCCCTCGACGCACGGCGTGCTGCGCCTCGTCCTCAAGCTCGCCGGCGAGCGGATCGTCGAGTGCGTCCCGGTCATGGGCTATCTGCACCGAGGCCTCGAGAAGATCTTCGAGTGGCGCACGTACCACCAGGGCATCCGGTACGCCGACCAGGCCGACTACGTCTCGAACATGTTGAACGAGCACGCATATGCCGGAGCGATGGAGGCGATCGGCGACATCGACGTTCCACGCCGGGCAGAGTTCATCCGCGTGATCGTCGACGAGATGAGCCGATGCGCATCGCACCTGGTGTGGCTTGGCACCTATGGTCTCGACGTTGGCGCGACGACCCCGATCCTGTGGTGCTTCCGCGACCGTGAGGAGATCCTCGACATGCTCGAGGAGCTCTGCGGGTCACGCATGAACTTCAACTATTACCGGCCTGGCGGCGTCCTCTACGACTTCCCGCCCGGATGGGTGTCGAAGCTCTCGCGCTTCCTCGATCGTTTCGAGAAGGACATCGAAGAGGACTACGTGACGATCCTCGACCAG
>VBEY01000308.1 GCA_005889295.1 Chloroflexota bacterium
CAGCGGTGATGATCTTCGTGAGACCGTCGCCCTCGCCGAGCGCGAGTGCCCGCCCCGACGCGCGGAAGCTGTAGCGAGCGGCTTTCACGTCCGCGCTGTACTTCTCCTTCGCCTGCGCTTCGGTCAAGCCGACCTGAGCGATCTCGGGGTGCGTGTACACGACGTTCGGCACGACGTCGTAGTCCATGACCGCGTTCTCGCCGAGGATCGTGTCTACCGCGACCTCGCCCTGGGTCGACGCGACGTGCGCCAGCTTCGGCGCACGAGGATCGCCAATGCAGTCGCCGATCGCCCAGACGCCCGGGATGTTCGTCCGCATCCGATCGTCGACCGTGATGCCGAGGCGGTTCGTGGTCAGGCCGGCTTGCTCGACGCCGGACAGATTTGCGACCCGACCCGCTCCGAGGAGCACGTGCTCGCCCTCGAAGGATTCCTGCTTCCCGTCGATCTCGGCGCTCACCGCCACGATCGGCCCGTTCCGCTTCACCTCGGTGACCTTGGCGTTCGTGCGAACTTTGACGCCTCGCTGCTCGAGCCCGCGCACGAGGAGGCGAACGAGCTCCGCGTCGGCGTACGCGATCGGCTGCGGGAGCATCTCGAGCACCGTCACGTCGCTTCCGATCTCCGAGAAGAACGTCCCGAGCTCGAGCCCGATCGCGCCGCCCCCGATCACGATGAGGCGTTTCGGGATCTCGGTCAGCGCGAGCGCGCTCACGTTGTCGAGCGGCTTCGCCTCGGCGAGACCCTTGATCGGAGGTGTCCCGACCTTCGATCCGGTCGCGACGATCAGAGCCTTCGCGTCGATGGTTTGACCCCCGACCCGAAGCTGCGTCGGCGACACGAAGGTTCCCTCTCCTTTGATGAGGTCGGCCTTTCGGCCTTTCAGGAGTGCCTCGACCCCGGACACGAGCTGTGCCACGACCCGATCCTTCCGCGCGACCGCCTTCGGAAGCTCGAATCGCGCGCCGTCGACGTGTATGCCGTGGTCCTCGCCGTGGGTCGTGAGCCAGTAGGCATGACTCGAGTCCAGAAGCGCCTTCGAAGGGATGCAGCCAACGGTGACGCAGATACCGCCAACACGATCGCGCTCGACGAGGGCGACCTTCGCGCCCTTTACGGCCGCATGGAGTGCCGCGACATAACCGCCCGGACCGCCGCCGAGGATCGCGATGTCGTACGTGGCCACTACGAAAAGAGCCTAGGGTCTTCCGACGCGTCTCGCTCCAACGGATGGTCGAGATAGCCGTACCGCGCGCGATACCACAGATAGAGCGGTAGGAACGACAGGCCGAGGCGTTCGTACTGCGCGACGTGACGCAGCTCGTGACGCCACACCGCGGGCGTCGGCTCGACGCTGGCGACGATCACGTGGCCGAACGTGATCGCGCCGAAGCCACGTCGTGTCAGAACGAGATGTGCGAGGCCGCGATCGCTGACGTAGAGAAGGCAGCCGTCCCGGCGTCGCGGCAGGGCGAACGAAAGGAGACCCAAAACATGCCCGATCGGATCCGCGTGATGCCCGACGAGAGTTCGGCCGAGAGTCAGGGGATGGTCGCGACCGCGTCGAACAATGAGAGGCCCGGACGCACGGACACATTGTGCGCCCGGACCTCCGCGTTACCGCGTGTGTTGGTTAGCGGTCGACGTGCTCGGCGCGCTCGTCGTGGAGTTCTTCCTTGAGCTCGCCGATGCCTTCCTTGACCTTACCCTTGGCCTGGTCGACCTTGCCGCCGATCTCGGTCGACCTGTCGCCGCCGAGCTTGCCGGCCTCTTCCTTGACCTTGCCTTTGGCCTGGTCCCACTTGCCTTCGATCTTGTCGTCCATTCGAACCTCCTTGGGTCCCACCCGTGGGTGGGCGAGGCAGGTAAGCGCAGATTGGATGCCGCCGAGCATTTGTTCTCGTCCTGACGGTGTCGCTTGCGCGACAGACATGTATCGGACGAGCACGATTTGACGCTTTTGCGGCGGTCCCTATCGTCCCGCGGATGCTCGCTCCGGATACGGATCGGCTCACCGCTTTCGCCAGATGTTCTTTGAAAGCGGGCAGATCATCGAGGACGCTCCGTGGTGGCCTACGACGGCAGGATCATCGCCGGCTTTGACGATGACGGCGAAGCGGCAGCCGCTGGATGGCAGTACCTGGATAACCGGCGTCGGCCGCGAGTACCGCGGGCGCGGGATCGGGACGGCGATCAAGGTCGAGGCGCTCTCGCGCGCCAAAGCGAGGGGCTTGCGCGCGCTAGTCACGACGAACGACGAGCCGAACAAGGCGATGCGCGAGATCAACGCAACGCTCGGGTACCAGCCGCTTCCGGCGCGCGTCCAACTCGAGAAGCCGCTCTTGCACTGAAACCGAACCGGCAAGACGCGAGGTTTAGCCTTGCCAGCGTGGGTGCTCAACCCGACGCTCCGGACCCGATCGGCGCCCTCCTTCTCCTGGGCGCGACCATCTCCCTTCTCGCCGCGATGTACGTCGTCTGCTACACGTTCTTCTTTGCCACATGGGAGGGCTGGGAATCTTGGAACCGGCGCACCGGCCTCGACACCGAGGCTGCCGAAGCGGAACGCGAGAGAAGGCTTAGGCGGAAATAGGAAGAGGGAGGCACGAGCCTCCCTCTTTTTTCCGCGAGCGAACCGCTTATTCGGCGGGGGTGGCCTCGCTGAGCATGCCCGGTTCCTCGCCGCCGACCTCGCTCCAGATCTTCGCCCCGCGCGGCTCGCGGAGGAAGAGTGTGCCAATCACGACGGTCATGAGCGCGACGGTGATCACGTACGCGAGCCCGAGGTACGGGTTCCCGTTCGGATCGTTCGTTGTGTTGAACTGGCGTAGGTCGATCGACGAGTTGATCGGCAGCCCCATGAAGTTCTTGCCGAAGGGAACGAACAGCTTGCTGCCTTCGGGGTAAGTCGCCCCGACGAGCGCGGTGAACAGCAGCGGAAGAAGTCCGCCGAACCAACCATTTCCGAAGTGGTACGGAATCGAAAGAGACGTGTAGCGGACCTTGGCGCGGAAGTACTCCACGAGGAATGCCGCGATCGGACCGTACACCATCGTCACGTAGATGACCTGGATCCATACCAGGCCAATCAGAAGCAGCGTGTTCGGGTTCGCGCCGGTGATCAGTCCGGTGGCGTCCCGCGTAACGTTCGCGGCATCCGTCATCGCGTGGTAGATCGGGATATAGGTGATCGCCGCGATCAGGCACCCCGCGAGGATGATCACCTTTCGTCCGATCTTGTCCGAAAGCCAACCGAAGACAAGGAAGAACGGCGTCCCGAGCGCGACCGCCCACAACATGATCGTGTATGACTGCTGAAAGCTCAGCTTGAGATACGACGTCATGAAGAAGTTCGCTTGGAACTGGCCTTGGTACCAGACCACACCCTGACCGGCGGTGAGTCCAAGGAGCACGAGGGCAATCGTCCCGACCTTCCGTCCGCTGAACGCTTCCTTGGCCCAGTTGCCGGTGCCGGTGACGGACTGCTTCGCTTCCTTGAGGCGCGCGAAGAGAGGTGTCTCCTGCAGACGAATCCGGATGTAGAGCGCGAGCACGACGAGGACCGCGGAGATCCAGAAGGGATAGCGCCAACCCTGCGATGCGAAGTCCTGTGTGGTCATGTTCAGTCGGAAGAACAGGATGATCGCGAGCGCAAGGAAGAATCCGACCGTCGCGGTCGTCTGGATCCATGCCGTGTAGAGGCCTCGTTTGTTGTCTGGTGCGTGTTCCGCGACGTAGATCGCCGCGCCACCGTACTCGCCTCCCAGCGCGAGACCTTGAGCGAGCCTCAGAAGCACGAGGATGATCGGAGCGATTACCCCGATCTGTGCATACGTCGGTAACACGCCGACGAGAACGGTCGCGATACCCATGACCGAAATGGTCACGAGGAACGTGTACTTGCGGCCGATGATGTCGCCCAACGCGCCGAAGACAACGGCGCCGAAGGGACGGACAAGGAAGCCTGCGGCGTACGCGGCAAAAGCGGAGAGCGCCGATGCCGTCGGGTTGTCGCTCGGGAAGAAGATCGGCGCGAGGAACGGCGTCAGGGTCGCGTAGAGATAGAAGTCGTACCACTCGATGATGGTTCCGGCCGAGGCG
>VBEY01000180.1 GCA_005889295.1 Chloroflexota bacterium
AACGTTCAATTGCCTCGCTCGTTCTTCGCGGGTTGGGGCGCGCTCGTCATCGAGCGTAAGAGCAGCACAGGCCTCAGCTCGGGATGGGTGGCCGCGTCCTCACCGGGTCGCGATGGCTCCGCTGAACTCCATCGCAAACCGCCCGTTGAGGAGACGTTGAAAGCAGAGGGAGTTTTAGCGACCAACGCGCGCGGCGCGATGACAGTTCATTTGTCGTCCCAAGCCTCTCTCAATCGATCGTCGTCTTAATGGAGGCCGAACGCCAAGTGCTCAATTTGAGAGGACGAGGTGCCGCTGCTTGGCAGACAGCAACGCTCGCTTCGCACGGAATCACGTTGGGCGAAGACCAGCACATCTCGCCCGACTGACGCTAGTCGCTCTGCTTGTTTGCCAGGTGACCTTCGGGCCCGCCGGCCCGGCGGCCGGGACATCCGTCCCGCTGTCTGCAGGCGACCTTCCAATGCAGCTCCCGCCCGAGGCCGACATTTCGCTCGCCCAGTCCGCCTCGCCCGACCCGGTGGCCCCCGACAGCGACCTGACATACTCGATCGAGGTCAGCAACGCGGGGCCGGACTCCGCCACGAGCGTTCTGCTCACCGAACCGATTCCTAGCGGCACGACGTTCGTGTTGTGGGACGCCAAGAATTTCGGTCAGTTCGTTTTCGCGTGCGAGGCGCCGGGTCAGCTCGGACCTCAGGAAATCAGATGCTTTTCGCCGACGTTCCCTCCCGGTGTCGCCAGCTTCACGCTCGTGGTCCACGTCGACCCGGCGCTGGAGGCGTGCTCGGTGATCACAAACACCCTCAGCGTGTCGAGTTCCACAACCGACCCGGACCCGAGCAATAACACCAACACCGCGACAACACAGGTTGCGTGCCCCTAGGCTGACCTCTCCCCGACCAAATCCAACTCCCGCGTGGCCCGGCCAACCCGACGTCCCGATGGTCCCCTCATCCACGGACAAAGCTCACTATCGCCGGTGACCGCCCGACGCGCCCAGTCGAGCACGGTCAGATGGTCGTCCTCGGCCCTGGCTGCGATGTCGTCTCCGCGTTCGACGAGGCGGCGGACAATCTCGAGATTCCCTTCCAAACGTAGAGATGCATTGGACTCGCAGGCCACAGACGACCCTCCAACGCCCGCTCGTATTCGGCCCGGCTATGCACCGGTTCGCCATGCGAGACGATCACTCGCTCGAATGGAAGCTGGAGCAGGGCGCCCGCAAACGCTCGTGGCGCACTCCCATGTCCCTCGGAGTAGCGGTTTGTAACTTTCCAGGGTCGTCATGGCCATCGCAAGGTTGAAGGGCGGTGACGGCCGGCGACCTCGACACAATCAGCCTAGCGATGGTCGATCAAGGCAGAAACGCTCAGGCAGCCGCTACGGGCGAAGGCTTTCCGCGTTGAGGAGAGCGAGCAGCTCGTCGGGCGCGTCGGCCGAGACTGAGTCGACTCCCCAGGCCGCGAGCCGTCGGATGACTTCCGGAGCGCCGCTGCGTCCGAAGCCCCACGCGTGGACGTGCATGCCCTCCGCGTGGGCCGCCGCGCAGAGCTCCGGTGAGACCCACCACCAGCGGACGTGCAGCCCGCGCGCGCCGGGAAGCGCGCGCGCCGGTGCGAGCGGGTCGATGAGGATCGGCCCCTCGGTGAGGAGGCCGACATCCGCTGCGGGCGCGAACTCAAGGACCTTCGCGAGCGACGGATGATCGAACGAGATGAAGATGGTGCGCGAGAGCAAGCCGCGCTCGCGGACCAGCTCGACGGTCGCACGGGCCAGCTCGGTGTCGCGCGGCAGACCCGTTCCCGGTGACGGCTGCTTCAGCTCGAGCATGAGGCCGATGGATCGTGGCGCGGCCCAGGCGAGGAGGTCGTCGAGTGACGGGACGCGCTCGCCTGCGAATCGCCGATCGAAATGCGATCCCGCGTCGAGCGAACGGATCTCGGCGAACGTATGGACGCTCACGGCGCCGTGCCCGTTCGTCGTGCGATCGAGCGTGTGGTCGTGGATGACGATCGGCACGCCGTCCGCGGTCCGCTGAACGTCGAATTCGATCGCGTCGACGCCGCAGCGCTCTCCCGCGACGAACGCTGCCAGAGTGTTCTCTGGCGCGAGGGCAAGCGCGCCACGGTGGCCGATGACGCGCAGAGGTCCGCGGCCACGCAAGTAAGGGCTTGTTATGCGAGGCACGTCACTAGAATGCCTGCGTTTCACGTGGAGGTGGGCCCATGCGTGCTCCTGTCCTCGTCGTCCTCATCGCGCTTCTGCTCTCGTCGTGTGCCCCGGCCTCCGGTCCGGCCACGACCCAACCGTCGGCGGCGAGCCAGACCATCGCTGCGACCGCGGCACCCGAGCCCGCCGTCACCATCTCGCTCTGGGATGGTCAGTCGGGCGTCCTTGGTGATCGGCTGCGGGAGCTCATCACGAAGTTCAACTCGACCCACAAGATCCAGGTCACGGAGACCTTCCAGGGCACCTACGACCAGCTGTACCAGAAGGTCGTGAGCGCAATCCAGGCGAACACGGTCCCCGACCTCGCGCAGGTGAGCGGGCCGCCGCAGACCGCAGCGTACTGGAAGGCCAACGTGCTGACTCCCGTGCAGCAGTTCGTCGACTCGCCGGACGGCTTCACGGCCGAGCAGCTCAAGGACTTCGTGCCCGCGCTCCTCGACGAAAACACGTTCTCGGTGACCGGCAAGAAGACCCTCGTCTCGTGGCCCTTCTCGAAGAGCGTCGCGCTCCTGTACTACAACCCCGACATCCTGCAGAAGGCGGGCGTCTCCGTTCCCAAGACCTGGGACGAGCTGCGCTCGGCGCTCAAGACCGTCAAGGCGAAGACGGACGCGACGCCGTTTGCGTGGACGCCTGACGTCTATTACTTCTTCCTGCCGTACCTCTGGTCGCAGGGCGGCGACGTGCTGTCGTCCGACTACTCGAAGGCCACGTTCAACACGCCTGAGGGTGTCGCCGCGCTCCAGTACCAGGCCGACCTGGTGCTGACGGACAAGACCGCACAGGTGACGTCGGGCTTCGATTGGCAGAACCCCTTCGCCCAAGGAAAGGTCGCGTTCGCGGTGTCCACGAGCGTGAGCCGGCCATTCATCGAGCAAGCCATGCCGAAGGACCAGACGTTCAAGGTCGGCATGGCACCACTCCCGGCCGGTCCGAAGGGCCCGTCGACCGACCTCTTCGGCAACAACCTCGTGATCTTCAACAAGGTCGCCGCCGACCATCAGCGCGCCGCGTGGATCTTCATGAAGTGGCTCACCGACGTCGACCAGACGGTGGCCTGGAGCCTCGCGAGCGGCTACATGCCGCTGCGGGTGTCGGCGCAGA
Source organism: Chloroflexota bacterium (assembly GCA_005889295.1). Lineage (GTDB taxonomy): Bacteria > Chloroflexota > Limnocylindria > P2-11E > P2-11E > 3-1-20CM-2-70-9. The sequence goes on from VBEY01000180.1 coordinate 3,334, forward strand.
ACGCGCCGGCGTTCAAGGCCGAGGCGGATAAGGATCCGCGACTCCTCGTCGCGCTCGCCGCGTTGAAGGACGCGCATGGCATTCCCGGCGCCGCCGACTGGCAGAAAATCCAGCCGGTCATGGGCGACATGGTGACCAGTGTGGTTACCGGCAAGGCGACCGCGAAGGACGCGATCGGGACGGCCGAGAAGAAGGTCAACGACATCCTCGCGGGCTACTAGAGCGACCATGCGGGCGGGGCGCTGGCGCGAGGCGGGGGCGGGATACCTCTTCCTCGCGCCAGCCCTGCTCATCATCGGAGCGTTCCACGTCTGGCCGGCGGTCTACGTCCTCTACATGAGCCTGTTCCGGTGGGAGATCGTTCAGGGCGCCTTCATCGGTCTTCGCAACTACGAGCATCTCTTGTCCGATCCCGACTTCCTGAGCTCGCTTGGGCTGACGCTGGTCTATGTCGTGGGTACGGTGCCGGTCGAGATGGCGATCGGACTCGCGCTCGCGATCGTGCTCCATCAGCGCCTGCGGCTGCGGGGACTGTTCCGTCTTCTGTACTTCCTGCCCTATGTGACCTCACAGGTCGCGGTCGCCCTCGTATGGGGTTGGGTCTTCAATCCGAGTTACGGCGCGGCGAACGGACTCCTCACTGCCCTCGGCCAGCCCGCGCGGACGTGGCTGCTCGAGTCCGGCGGCGTCCTCTCGCCGGGCGCGCCGCCGAGCCTCGCGCTCACCGCGATCATGCTCGTGACGATCTGGTACTACCTCGGCTTCCACACGGTCGTGTTCCTCTCCGGTCTCACGGCCATCCCCGAAGAGCTCGTCGACGCCGCACGCATCGACGGCGCGGGTGGCTGGCGGATGTTCCGTCACGTGACCTTCCCGCTACTGTCGCCTACGACGTACTTCCTGCTCCTCGTCGCCACGATCGGTGCGATGACGAGCTTCAACCTCGTCTACGTGATGAGCGGCGGCGGCCAGGCGTTCGGGTGCGGTGGCAATCCGCTCGGGACGACGCGCGTCGCGGCGCTCTTCGTCTTCGATCGCTTCTGGTGCCAAACGCAACTCGGCTATGCGAGCGCAGCGGCCTTCGCGCTCGGCCTGGTCGTCCTCGCGATCAGTCTCATCAACGGCCGGTTGTTCTCGCGACGGGTCGTCTATGCGGGTTAGGCGCGGCATGCTCTACGCGCTGATGCTCGGGGCGGGTCTGATCATCGCATTCCCATTCTTCTGGATGCTCTCGACCTCGCTGAAGAGCGAGTCCGAAGCGACGCGGTTCCCGCCGACGGTGCTGCCCGGCGAATGGCTCTTCGGGAACTATCCTGCCGCTTTGGCCGCGGCGCCGTTCGGCCGCTACTTCTTGAACAGTGGAATCATGGCGGTCGGGCAAGTGCTGCTCGGCCTGGCGACCGCGAGCCTGGCGGCATACGCGCTCGCGCGCATGCGGGTCCCCGGACGGTCCATCATCTTCGGCGCGCTCCTCGCGACGCTCGTCATCCCACCCGAGGTGACGCTCATCCCGAACTACATCGCCATGCAGCGGCTCGGTTGGTACAACACCTATCTCGCGCTCATCGTGCCCTTCGGCGCGTCGGTGTTCAACGTGTTCCTGCTGCGGCAGGCGTTCCTGCAGCTCCCTGCGGAGCTCCTCGAGGCGGCGCGCCTCGATGGCTGCTCGCATCTGCGCTTTCTCTGGCAGTTCGCGCTGCCGCTCTCGCGCCCGACGCTCGCGATCATCGCGCTGCTCACCGCGCTCCGTGCCTGGAACGACTTCCAGTGGCCGCTTATCGTCACCGACTCGCCGACCCTTCGCCCGATCCAGGTCGGTCTCACGATCTTCCGCAGTGACGTGAGCACGAACTTCCAGCTGCTTATGGCCGGATCGCTCCTGGCGGTGCTGCCGGTCCTAGTCCTCTTCTTCCTCACGCAGCGCCAGTTCATTCAGGGAATCGCGCGGACCGGCATCCGGGGCTGACGCACGAGGGCGCACGCGTTGACGAGCGACTTGCCTGATCGGGTCGCATCGCGTGGCCTCATCAGGATCTCAGAAAGAGGCCTGAAACCGCGAACGACGGTGCTGCTCGGGCATCGATTCCTTCAGGTCCATCGCGCGGATTGCATGTCGGCGCGCCACTAAGTTCAGTCGGTAGAGCGATGGTCTGAAGAATCGCGCACGACGCGATTCGCGAAATCGCTCGGAAACTCGAGACCGATACCCGATTTTTCACGGTCGAGGAGCAATGGTCTTTGTGTTCGATATTCCGGCTCGTAAGCCACGACAGCAGCCACGGGTTCCCAGCCTTCAAACCAACTTACCGACCATGACGTCCGTGCTACAAAAACGGGCTTCTTAAGAATCAGGTGTCAGGTGAGTCATGAGCTTCCCAGGAATCAGGTGAGGTTGGGCGATTTTCGCAAAAGCCGCTATTGATCAATCACGACGCGGGTCTCAGCTGGGGAGGGTGGATTCGAACCACCGATTACCTGATCCAGAGTCAGGAGCCTTACCGCTTGGCCACTCCCCAATGGAGCACGTGAATTATCCCATCTGAGCCTTGGCGCGGAGCGACGCGACGAGTGTGACAAGCAGCAGCGGCTCGATGACGAGCGTGAAGATAAACCCACCGCCGAGGCTGATGATCCCGGTGAGCTCCATGAGCATCGCGAGCACGATGAGCGAGGTGCGCGGCCGTGCGCTCAGCCATACACCGATCACCGCGAGTAAGGGTGCGAGGGACCACATGAGTATCCAGAGAAGCGGGGCTGGGAAGAGATCATTCCCCTGGACTTCGACGAGGCTCGACCCTCGGCAGATCTGTGGCCCGGGGGTTTGACCCGGCGAGACCGCTGTGGTTGAGCAACCGTAGAAGAAGGGTCCGAAAAGAATTCCCCAGCCGAGGATGATGCCGGCGGCGAGGCTGAGGAGCGAGCTGACGCGCGCGATCCGCACCTCGCGACCCTAGGCCAGGATCACCGCGATGCAAATCGCTAGGCGATGAGTGACTGCGGCCGGCGGTCGTCCTCGGGACGCCAGACGCGAGAGCGCTTGTCCTTCGCTACGACGCGGTCCGCTGCCTTGAGCTCAACCTTGCACCACACGTCATCAACGAGGGCTTCGAAAGTGAAGCGACCCTGGTGCCGACCTTCCAGGGTCGCTACGACGTGGTCGGGGGCACGGAGCACGAGTGAGACCTGCGCGCCTTCCTTGAGCGTGTCAAGGGAGTGCGCGCTGATCGCGATGACGCTGTCGTGCTCGTTCTTGATCCGGATCTGCGAAGGCACGATGCCCGCGCTCTCGAAACGCAGCCAGGTGAGCATGTTCTCCTCGAAGACGCGCCAGATGAGTGGCACGACGAGCTCGTCGCCCGTCGGGAGCAACGTCGGCTCGTCGTCGATCGCGGGGCTCTCACTCCCAAGCGCACGCGAGTGCTCGCCGATCTTCATCCGCGCCTCGTACAGCTGACGCTCGAGGTGACGCTGACGCCGCTTGACGCGGTGCTCGTTTGCCTCCGCCGTGGCGCGCGAGTCCTGCGCGCGCTGCAGCGCCTCACGAAGGTTCGCGACATCGTTCACCGCCCACTCGAACTGGCGGATGACCATGGCCGCGCGTTGATCCGATTCGGCTTTGAGCTCGTCCGTTATCGAAGCGAGCGTCGTCGCCGCGATGTGCCGGTTGACGCGCGTTGTCACCCACGCGAGTCCGGCTCCGGCGGCGAGGCCCACGACGATCCCGGTAAGGAGACCGCGAGCGGCGCCGTCGACAAATGGAATGAGGACGACACAGAGCGCAAGAGGCGCGATCCAGGGCAGGTACCGCATCGTTCGCACGCGCGGCCGAGCCGTGTGGCGCTCAGCGGCCTTTGAATGCGCGTCGCAAAGGGCGCATTCGTGGCCGAGTCCGTGTCGCATGGGTCCGTTCAACTGTCGTCCTCCCGTTCCTGGCGCCAGATTCGGGTCCGGCCGCCAAGCGGGCATCCCGACAACGGGGGACGCAAGCAAAGACCACCCACTCGGGGGAGTACGAGGGGTGTAGGACCGTGCCCCTCTCGGCGTAGGCCCTCTTCGTCTCTCGTTACGGGGCCTAGGACTCCCTAGCGTGCCGTCGTGCTGGGGTGTGGGTTCCCGGCGGAGGTATTTGAGATGAAGGGCTTGCTGCGACCCCTCTGCGTGGGTGGGCTCAGCATCGCGATAGCCGGCACGACTCTTCTCGGGTCGTCCTCGGTGGCCTTCGCCTTCACAGCGCCGAGCTTTAATTCGCTCGCGATCACGACGCCTGTCAACGAAGGCGACAAACCGACCGTTACCGGGACATTCACCGATCTCGACCTCGCCGATCAGCACACCGTGCAGATCAACTGGGGCGACGCGTCGATGGATCTCTACACGCTACCCGTCGGCGATCGCAGTTTCTCGCTGCAGAAGTCCATCGGCTTTCCGGACAACTACGCGAGCCTGATGGCGCAGGTCAGCCTCAGCGACGGGCGCTTCACCGTGAGCAGATTCCTGAATCTCACGGTTCTCAACGTCACACCGTCGATCACCTCGTTCGGTCTCTCGGCAACAGTCTTGGACGCGGGCCAGACGGCCACCGCGACCGGCGGTTTCGATGACCCCGGGACCGCTGACACGCACACCGTCACGGTCGACTGGGGCGACGGCCTCCCCGTCACGACTCTTAACCTCGCCCGGCGCGTCTATGTCTTCACGACGCCCGCACACATGTTCGCGAGGGCCGGGACGTTCACCGTCAGCGCGACCGTCACCGACAAAGACGGCGCGTTCACGACGGCGACGTCGAGCATCACTGTCAACGGCCTGAACCAGGCGCCGATTGTCTCGACGTTCGGCGTCACCCCCGGCAACGAGGGTGGCAGCTCGAGCCTCGCCCTAACCTTCGCCGACGCAGACCCCGCTGACATGCACACCGTGTTGGTCGCCTGGGGCGACGGATTGACGACGGATTCGGGGACGCTCGCGTCGGACGTGACCACCTACTCGACCACGCATCTGTACGCCGACACCGGCACGTACCCGGTCGTTCTCACCCTCAAGGACAGCGCAGGCAACACCGTGACTGCGGGCGCCTCGGTCTCACCGGCGAACGTCGCGCCGGCCGTCGGGACCCTCACGCTCTCGCCCGCGTCGCTCGTCGATCACCAAATGCTCACCGTCGGCGGTGATTTCACCGACCCTGGCACGGCTGACACGTTCACGCTCACCCTGGACTGGGGCGACAAGACGTCGTCGACCGCGTCCCTCGTTG
>VBEY01000314.1 GCA_005889295.1 Chloroflexota bacterium
CGTTCATGCCGGCGCCGATCCATGCCGGTGGGCTGCGCTACCACGGCATGGCGCCGGCGGTCAGCGCGCTTCACGAACTGAAGGTCATTGAAGCGGTGGCCGTGCACCAGCGACCGACGTTCGAGGCCGCGGTGATGTTCGCCCGGGCCGAGGGATACCTACCCGCGCCCGAGTCCGCGCATGCGATCCGCGTGGTCATCGACGAGGCGCTTCGGTGCAAGGAATCGGGGCAGGCGAAAACGATCGCCTTCAACCTCTCCGGGCACGGCCACTTCGACCTCGGCGCGTACGAGCGCTACATGAATGGCGAGCTCGAGGATTACGAGTACCCGGCCGAGAAGGTGCGCGCGGCGCTCGCCGACCTGCCGAAGGTCGCTGTCTAGCGGAGAAGAGTGAAACAGCTTGTCGCTTGGCTCGGCACACCGGTTGGCCGTTTCGTCCGCGATCTCGTTGAAGGCGCCATCGCCGGGGCCGTCGCAGCGGTCGTGGCGCTTCAGCTCGACGTGGCGACGCCGAAGGTGATCCTCGTCGCCGCGCTCACCGGTGCGATCGCAGCTGCAATCGCCGTCGCGCGGCGCGCGATCGTGAATACGGTGTCACCGACGGCGCCAACGCAGCCGTAGCGCCCGCTCAGGTCATATCGAAGAGCTCGTGCAGGAGCCTTATCGGCGACGGGCCGTACCGGTCCCGCGCCGTGCGCGCGGCCTAGCGGGGTCGTGTCGCCATCCCTAGTGGGAGTCCAGCTGTACGAGTTATGACGCGGAACTCAGACGCCTAATGAGCGGGGGGCACGGAGACTCGATTCATGTCTCGGGTCGCCGCTCCTCTCCTTGGGCTCATTGTCGCGGGGCTGATCGTGGCCTTTGGCCAGGCGACTAGCGCGTTGGGAACCGCGCCGGTGGCGGCTCGGTCCCCGACATCACTGGCCCCAGCCTCGCCGACTCCGGAGTTTCACCCCGGCCGCGGTTTTGTGGGTGGCCGCGTGATCCGGCTGATCCCCGGCGGCGTGGTTGTTGATTCGGCGGGCCGTCAGATAGAGGTGAGCTTGAGTGGAATCGTCGACGTCTGGAAGGAGACGTCTGTTGCCGCGAGCGCGATTGAGGTTGGAGACGACCTGTATATCAATGGCACGGACGGTTCACCGTTTGTCGCGAAACATATTTGGGCGAACATCGGCCGCATCGACGGAATCATCCGGGAGATCGACGCGACGGGCATGCTTGTCGACATCCAACTCCGACAGGGCGGCTCGGTCCTGAAGCGTATCGACTTCTCGCCCTACCTTGAGTACGGCGCCGCTGGCATCAAGCTGACCCGCTCGGACCTCGTCGTCGGTCGTGTGATCGGCGCCGTCATCTACGGGAGGCCCGGGGGTCCGCTGCGGGCGACGCGGGTCTGGTGAGGTTCGTCCCGCAACGCGAGCTCGGCACCGTCAGGGGGTCCGGATCCGTGGGCCGGTTGCGAGAGGCGTACCGTCATCGGCGACGGAAACGGAGGCAGGAATGCCGAAGTCACGGGCTGAGCGGGACCGGGGGCGCGGCGAGACACCGTCGAAGCGCGCGCTGCGTGGAGCTCAGAAGATCGGCCGTCAGGACCCCGAGAGAGGGGTCACCAGCCGCGCGCGCAAGCGACGCCAGGGTCTAGAACGCGCGCCCGATCCGAGGTACGGCGGCCGACCAGGCGAGGAGAAGTCCAAGTGGCGTCCGCCGGGTGAGCTCATGAGCGCGCGGCAGAGACGGATCGCGAAGAAGAAGCGCTAGCTGGGGTACGGCGAAATGGAGCATGCAAAGTGCATGCTACGATCTGGCGATGGCCAAGAAGGCAGATGTGCAGATCAGGGGTGTGCCGCTTGCGCTGCGTGAGCGTCTACGCCGACGGGCCGACGGCAAGGGTCTGTCGATGAGTCAGTACGTGATCGAGATCCTGAAGGATGACCTTGCGCGTCCAACGATCGCCGAGTGGGCGGCCGAGGTGGGGAAGCTCCCGCCCATCGACCTGGGCGGGAAGACCGGTGCGGACCTCGTGCGCGAGGGCCGCCGGGAACTCGGCTTACAAGACTGATCGCGCTCGACGCGTCGGCCGCCGTCGAGATCCTCGCGCGTTCGAAAGCTGGCCAAACGGCGGCGGCGCTGATCGCCAACGAGCGGCTCGCGGTCCCAGCGCATTTCGATGCCGAGGTCTATAGCGCCTTCCGACGCCATTTCCGTCAAGGCCTCCTCACGCGGCAGGAGCTCGATCGAGTGACGGCTCACTTCGTCGGGCTCGCGGCCGAACGCGTGCCCCTGTTGCCGCTGTTAGCCGCTGCCCACGTGCTTGCGGATCGACTATCCGCCGGCGACGCGTTCTACGTCGCGTTGGCTCGTGTCCGTCGGATAGAGCTCTGGACCGCGGACGCGCGCCTCGAACGCGCTGTGGCTGGGTTCGTCAAGGTGCGCCTCATCGCCTGACCCGGAACGATGCTTGCTCAGCAAGCGGCCTACATCGACGATGCCGCTCGCGGGCCAACGCTTCGCGATGGCCATGGCCGCCTCCAAATCGCGTTGAATTCGTGCCCTCTGCCTCAAGCCCGAGTAGGCGCGATATGTTGAGCCGGACATGATCTCGGAGGCGCCGTTCTTTCTTACTGTTGCGGCGCTCAATGTCACGCTGGCTGGCTTCTCCGGCTTGGTTGCGGCGTTCCATCGCGGCGACCGGTTGAAGACGTTCGACGTGTTTCACCTGCGCGGGCTCGCCGAGACTGGCTTGGCAAACGCCCTGATTGCCCTGATCACGATCCCCGTCGCGACGGCAGCTGGTGATCTCGCGACTGCGACCCGCGTGGTGGGCGCCGTCGTGCTCGCGTACATCGTCGTTCAGATTGCCGTGTTCGCGTTGCGGCAGCGGCGAATGTCAATTCGGGTGGCGCCGCCTTATGCGGTCGGCGCGATAGCCATCGACCTGACGGTCATCGTCTTCGCCGCCGTGACCATCCTCATTCAAGCCGTGAGCGCATACGAAGCGCTGATGGTCCTCCTCCTCGCACGTCCGATGTGGGATTTCGTCCAGGTCTTGAGTGACATGGCCCGCCCCTAAGCGGGGAGGGCTTGACACATCCGCCGCACCCAATGTAGACATCTCGCAGAATGATGATTTCACCACCACCAGAGGGCGAATCGACCAGAAACCGCCTGATATCAGCCACCGCCTCCTACGTCGATCCGCGGGATCTCGGGCCAAATAGCCCCGTACGCGACCTCGCACGGGCCTACCTGCAAGAGCTCCGCGACAAAGGCCGGAGCGAGACGACGCTCCCGCGGTACGAACGCTTCCTGGTTGAGTTCCTCGAGTTCATCGAGCGCGATGGGGCGAAGCCGCGCGCCAAGGACATCGATATCCGCATCCTGAAGGCCTACGGGAGCCACCTAACGCGTCGGCGGCTCCTCGCGGGCCGCGACATGGGCAAGCGACCAATTTCGGCCGCCTCGAAGAACCTTCATCTCATCGCGCTCCGCGGGCTTCTGAAGTTCGGCGTGCTCCTCGATCTGCCGGTGCCCGGGCCCGAGAAGGTCGAGCTCGCGA
>VBEY01000181.1 GCA_005889295.1 Chloroflexota bacterium
AACGCAGCCGCCGTGGGCGTTCAAGGAGCTCGTCTCGCATGTTTCGGAGATCGCGCAAGAAACGAAGATCTTCAACACGGTCTGCCCCGTAACGGTTAAGCGCCAGCACGCTGCGAGCGAGCTCGCCGAGCAGGTGAACACGATCATCGTCGTGGGCGGCAAGAACTCGGCGAACACGCGCGAGCTGGTGAACCTCGCGAAGATGCAGGGACGGAACGCGTATCACATCGAACACGCGGACGAGCTCCGGTCGGAGTGGGTCCGAGGGGAGGCCCGCGTAGGCCTCATCGGTGGTTGCTCCACCCCGATGGACACGCTTCTCGAGGTCAAGGAGCGAGCGGAGAAGCTAGCGGCCTGACGGCCCGAGCCATACGTTCTGGCGCCCCCTACCGAATCCCCCAATGCATGCTCGAGGGTTCTCCTCGTATTGGCACGATGCCGGCGAGGTGGACTACATGAAACGCAAGCTCCCGCAGATCGGTCTGGCGGTGGTCGGGCTGCTGATCGCGGGCGCAGATGGGGCCCTGGCGGACACTGGGCCGTCGCCGACCTCCATGTCATCAATGTCGGTCGGCCAGCTCGCGCTCGGGATCGGACTTCTGCTCTCTGGGGTCGCATTACTGCGCCGGCACGCCGCGGAAGACGACAGCGCCACCGAGGAAGCGCCATGAAACGACTCCCGATCGACCTCGCCCTTGCCGCGACCCTCGTACTTGCCGCGTGCGTGCGGACGGCCTCCGCGCCTGTGCCCGGCGCGTCCTCGTCGCCCTCGGAGGCGCCGTCCGCAACGCCGTTGCCCTCGATGTCGCCGGCGATTCTTCCGGCGAGTTCGGTCCGGGTGGTCGTCAACGGCGTGGAGCGCGCCTACGGCAGCATGATTGCCGTCGACGGTGTCGGCGGAACGACGGTGAGCCTTACGTTCCCCTTCCCGGTGGATCGCCCAAGCGTCGACCGATGGCTGCCGAGGAACGGCTCGCCCGCGTGGATCGATGACCGGACCGTGAATCTCGTATTCGCGGAGACAGAGCCCTACCCCGGCTTCAAGGTCCCGCAGATCAAGTCGATCGACGGTCTCAGCACGATCGACCTCCTCATCGTGGCCCTCCGCTACTTGCCGTCGGTGACGGTGAGCGTGTACTCCATTGCCGATGCGACATCGTCATCGGGAGCCAAGGCTTCCGGCTCGTGGCGCGTCGCGGGCGGGAATCGGTTCGCGATCTCACCGGATGTCACGCGAATCCTGCTCTACCCCGAACGGCAGCCGCCCCACGTCGTGGAGCTCGCGACTAGGAGCTCGGTGGATCTGACCGCACCGGCCGACGCGTACGTCTTCGGTAGCGGATGGCTTCCCGACGGCCGGGTCGTCCTGGTGGGCGGCGCGGAGCTGTGGTCAGGCCAGCCGAGTGGCCCGCTCACGCGGATCGCCGACCTGAAGCGCGTGCATGCGCTGGCTGCGACGCCGTCGCCGCGCGGCACTTTCGTGGGCATCGTCGGCACTGACGCGGTGTGGGTCGCCGACCTTCGCGACGGCGCGGTACGCGCCGTTGCCGGTTCAACTGGCGGTTGTGGGAACGGTCTGGCGTGGTCGAAGGACGAAAGTCTCCTCGCCTGGATGGACTGCGCGAACTTGTCCGTCCGCATCACCGACGTTGCGAAGAACCGGATCGTCCGGACGATCGACGGTGTCGCCACCGGCCTGACGGGACTGCCGACCGGCGACCTCATCGTGTCACGCGACTCGGGAGAAAATGGCGAGGGCGCGCGACGCCTCGGCGTCGTGTACTCGTTCACCGGAACCGAGAAGGCGCGCTATCTCGGTTACGCGTGGAGCTTGTCCGCGGACGGCCGGTACCTTCTCAACATCGGCAGCTGCTGCGCGGGCGGGCCGTCGTCGTCGCTCGTCGATCTGCGAGCACCCGACCCCAAGCCGATCAGCCTTCCCGGCATCGCCTCCTGGACCGCCGACGGGCGGATCATCGTCACGAGCTTCAGCAGCGGCTGATGGCGTTCCGACAGTCGCTGGCTGGACTCCCTTGGCGGTGTTGCTCGGCAGTTGAGTTCACTAGCGGGTGACGGTGACGTTCGTGCCAACTTCGAGCGCGTAGCCACCGCCGCGCGCGACCAACGTGACACCCGGCGCAGCCGACAGCGTACGTCGGAGATCCTTGACAGCCCCGTACAGGTTCCGCACCGCCTTGTCGCCGTCGCTGTCCGGCCACAGCGTATCGGTGAGCTCATCTCGTGAGACGGCTCGCGGATGCGCCGCCACAAGCCGCGCGAAGAGACGCCGCATTACGCGTGCTCCCGATCGACGCTGCCATTCGTCCGCCTCCAGCGGCACACCGTCCACCAAGATTTCTTCGCCGCGGACCTCTACTGGCTCGCGCGGGACGCCAAGGATCCCGATCGCTGTCGGAACGAGATCGTCGGCGCATTGCTCGCCCCCGTCCGTCCGGGCCGCATCCACGATCTCGCGCGCCCACCAGCTCGGCGAGACGCGGACCGGTACGCGGCGACGCAGCTCGCAGGCCTCTCGGGCCGCGCCTTTCGCTCCCTTGGACGCGTTCCCCGCTCGATACGCGACAGAACGCCAGAACAGGAGCGCGACCGCGGTGATCAAGTCAGACCGCTCGAGATAAGCCCGAGACAGTTCACCGAAGAGCTTCGCCGCGTCCAGATGCTTGCCGTCGAGGAGCGAGAACATCCCCTCGAGGGTCGCGAGCGCCTCGATGTGAGGCTCTGCGGAGACCCTTCGCGCGGAGGTCGCGGCGCGATCGGCGGCGGCGCGGTCCCTTCCCTTCAGCGCGAGCCACGACTCACGAATCCAACACCACGCCACCAGGTCGCGCAGCTTTGCGGACTCGCTCAGCTCGCGAGCCTCGCCGATCGCGCTTCTCGCATGGTCGATGTCATCGCGGAGCTCGTGGAGGATCGAGCGGTTGTATACGGAGTAGGCGCGCATCAAGGGGATCCGGAGGCGAAGGGCGTCGCGGCCCGCCGCGTCGAGCTCCTTCTCGGCAAGGTCGAAATCCGCCGCGCACATTGCCGCGTACGCGAAACCGTTGTGCAGCGCGGGCGCGAGGCGGGGATCGAGATCATGAGCCCGCAACGTCTCGAGTGCGTGGCGATACATCGTGAGCGCCTCGGTCGGACTCTCGTGCGCGAGGGTCTCCGCGAGATTACGCAGCTCCAGGACGCGACTGAGTGGACTGAGGGCGGTTCGAGCGGTCGCGATCGCTCGCCGGTAGAACGCGATGGCATTCGTCCGCTCACCACGCCGGTCCGCGATGAGCGCGCGAAGATGGAGCACGTCACTCGACGGTCGCCTCGAAAACGACTCCGCCCATGCGATGACCGACTCGGCAGCCTCGGTCCCGCCATCGTCGAGCAAAACGCAACCAAGCTCGAACGCAAGCCGCGCGCGAAGAGCTTCAGGCGTGCGACGCGAGGCCTGGGACTGGGCCCGGGTGAACCAGAGTCGCGCGTCCTCACGTTCGCCGCGGAGCAGGGCGCGCCGTCCAGCGGCGAACAGCAGCGGCACGCTTTCGGTCGTGTCGGTGATACGCGACAGCGTCGGGTCGAGGCGATCGCTCCCCTTGTCGAGCGAAGCCACGATCCGAGGGAGCTCGGACGAGAGCGGGCGCTTTCGTGGTCTTGCCGCCACTCTGCGCCGTAGGGTATGCGTGTGAGCCGTGGTCTCGTCGCCGTGGTCGGCCGACCGAATGTCGGCAAGTCGACGCTCTTCAATCGGCTCGTCGGCGAGCGCGTGGCCATCGTCGAGGACGAGCCCGGCACCACGCGGGATCGGGTCTACGCGACGGTCGAGTGGCGCGGACGCGAGTTCACTCTGGTCGACACCGGAGGTCTCGACGACGGCAAGGGCGAGGTCGAGGCCGGCGTCCGCAGGCAAGCGGAGGCAGCGATCGAGGAGGCTGACGTCGTCATGTTCGTGGTCGACGCGCAGTCCGGGATCCTTCCGGTAGAGCACGATGTCGCGGATCGGCTTCGTCGGAGCCGCAAGCCCGTGGTCGTTGCCGCAAACAAGGCCGAGTCATGGAAGACCGAGGCGCAGGCCGCGGAGTTCTACGAGCTGGGCCTCGGCGAGCTCCACACCGTGTCCGCGCTCCAGGGCATCGGGACGGGTGACCTTCTCGACGCCGTGGTCGCGAAGCTTCCGGCGCCGACGGAGGACGAGCCCGACACCGCGGACGCGCGCATCGCCATCGTGGGCCGTCCGAACGTGGGGAAGTCGAGCTTCCTGAACCGCCTTGCCGGTGAGGAGCGCGCCGTGGTGAGCGAGATCCCCGGTACGACGCGCGATGCGATCGACACGGTGATCGAGCGATCAGGACGTCGCATTCGCCTGATCGATACGGCGGGTATCAGGCGCCGCGGCCACATCGATGAAGGCATCGAGAAGTTCGCGCTGTTGCGCACCGTTCGCGCCATCGAGAGAGCCGACGCGGCGATCCTCATCACCGACGCCACCGAAGGCATAACTGCTCAGGATCTGCACATTGCGGGGTATGCGCTCGAGGCGTATATCGGCCTCGTGCTCGCGGTCAACAAATGGGATCTCGTGGCGCGCAGTCCGGAAACGACGGCCGGGGTTGAAAGCGAGATCGCGCGGGAGTTCCAATTTGCGCCCTGGATGGACCACCGGTTGGTCTCGGCGAAGACCGGTCGCGGCGTCGAAGAGGCGCTGACCGCCGCCGTCGCCATCGTCGACGAGCGCACGAAACGGATTCCCACGGCGGACCTGCACCGCCTGTTGACGGAAGCAGTCGCGGCGCACCCGCCGCCGAGTGATCGGAATGGCAAGGAGATACGTTTTCATCACGTGACTCAGGCGAAGGGCCCGGCGCCGACGTTCGTGTTCTTCGTCGACCGCCCCGCGGCGGTCCACTTCTCGTACACGCGGTATCTCGAGAACCGCATCCGCGAGCGCTACAGCTTCCACGGCACGCCGATCAAGATCGAGCTGCGCGGAGCTCGGGAGTGACCCTGTCGCTGGCCTCGCTCGTGGCGCTGCTCCTCGTCGGGCTCGTCGGATATCTGGTGGGCTCTATCTCGAGCGGCTACATCGTCGGTCGGATCTACCGGAACGTGGACTTGCGCAATGTCGGCTCAGGCTCGACCGGCGCGACGAACACCTTCCGCACGCTCGGCACCGGGGCTGGCCTACTCGTAGCGATCTTCGACATCCTGAAGGGCTCGCTCGCTGTGGTATTCGCGCAACTCGTGTTCCCCGAAGCGAGTGCCGGACGCCCTCTGGCCGAAGCGGTCGCCGCGGTCGCGGCGGTCTCGGGTCACTGCTGGCCGGTCACGCTGCGCGGCCGCGGAGGCCGAGGCGTGGCGACCGGATTCGGGGCCCTCCTCTTCGTGGCGACGCCGGCCTGGGCATCGGCCGTCGCCTTCTTCGCGATCGCACTGGCGTTGACGCGGATGGTGTCGGTGAGCTCGCTCGCGTCGGTGATCGGCGCGCTCGTCGGCTATCTGCTTTTCTCCGCGACCGGTTGGCTCCATTTCAACTGGTGGACGCTCGCCTTCATTGTCATCGCCGGGGCCGTCGTCTTCATTCGGCATCGGGCAAATATCGAGCGCATCGTTCGCGGGGTCGAGCCGCGCGTCGGCACCTCATGACGGTGACCGTGCTCCAGGCGGGGGCCTGGGGCACGACCCTGGCGACGATCCTCGCTCGCGACGGCGGGAAGGATGTCGTCCTCTGGGTCCGCGATCCGGCGCAAGCGAAGGAGATCTCGGCGCGACGGGAGAACCGCAAGTACCTCGCCGGCATACGCGTACCGGACCGCGTGGAGGTCACCGCCGACCTCGAACGCGCGCTCGCGTCGGACGATCTCATCGTGGCCGCGCCGAGCCGAGGCGTCCGGGAGCTCCGCGATCGTGTCTTGCCTCTGCTTCGCAAGGGCCATCGTGTTCTCTCCGCGACGAAAGGGCTCGCCGAGGACGGCCGGCGCATGAGCCAGCTCTGGGGCGAAGCGCTCGCGCCCGATCGGGTCGCGGTTATCTCCGGTCCGAACATCAGCCGTGAGATCGCAGCGGGCCTGCCGGCGCCGACGGTCATCGCGTCGGTGGAACCCGCGACCGCCCACCACTTTCAATCGCTCGTCGGCACGCCGATGTTTCGCGTCTACACGAACGTGGATGTAGTCGGGGTTGAGCTCTGCGGCGCGCTGAAGAACATCATCGCGCTGGGCGCGGGAGCGGTCGATGGCATGGGCTACGGCGAAAACGCAAAAGCCGGATTCGTGACGCGAGGCCTCGCCGAGATCGCGCGCTACGGCTTCGCCGAGGGCGCGAATCCGCTGACGGTCGCCGGCCTCGCTGGATTTGGCGATCTGATCGCGACGTGCACGAGCAAGTTTTCACGTAACCGCATGGTGGGTGAGCTTCTCGCGAAGGGGATCGACCTTGCGGAAATTCCGCAGCGGCTCGGGGGTCAGGTCGCCGAAGGTATCTCGACCGCGGAGGCGGCCTACCGAGCCTCGCTCAAGCGCGGCGTGGTGATGCCCATTACCGAACAGACCCACCTGGTCCTGAGCGAGGGCAAGCCCATCCGCGAGGCCATGCGCGATCTCATGGATCGAGAGCAGGGCGAGGAAGTGGCGGGTCCGCTGGCCGAGATCTCGCGCCTGCTCGGCACCGTCGCGGCGGCGCAGCGTGAGGGGGCGGCCTCTGGCCCCAGGAGTAGGGGCTCCTGATGGGGTGGGGGCCACAGGCGAACAGAGAAGCGTGATCCGCAGGATCCGTTCGTCTCTCGCGCTCGTTGCCGCTCTGGTCGTGGCCTGCCAGGCCAGCACGCCCCCAGGCCCAGCCGGGCCGTCGGTCGCGACAGGGTCCATACGATCGCTCGCCGTCATCGTGACGGCGCCCGCAGGCGCACCGGTGGTTGGCGCGAGCGTCTGCGCCTTCACGGTGGCCGGCACCCCGAAGGGTTGCGGTGAGACGAGCGCGTCAGGGACAGCGCGACTCACCCTCCGGCCCGGAACGTATTCGGTGCAGGTCACTCCGCGCGCTCCGACGCGTCTCGCCGAGGGCAGGACCTGGGCGGACGTGCTCGACACCGACGCGACCAGCGTGGTCGAACTCAGTCCGCATTCCAAGATCATCGGCGTCGTGAAGGACGAGGGCGGCGGAGCGGTCGCGAACGCCGAGGTATGCGCGCACCCGCCGGTGGCTGTGGCCGCGCCGACCTGCGTCCGCAGCGTTGCGGATGGCAAATTCTCGATCGACGTCCGTTCCGACGTGTACAAGCTGGACGTCACCGGACCACCCGGCGGGAAGCTCATCGCCCAGTGGGCGCGCGGACGGGTATCGAGCGGCGCAGCCGATGTCGTCGACGCGCGCTCCGCCGACGTTGACGGTATCGCGGTCACGATGATCAAAGGAGTTCTCCTCGCCGGCGTGGTGCGAGGACCGAGCGGCGCGATCGAAGACGCGCAGGTCTGCACGCGACCGCTCGCGACGCCACTGCCATGGGATTGCGTTCGCACGAAGAAAGACGGCTCCTATCTGGCTCTCATGGAAGCCGGCCGCTACTACATGTGGACCGTCCCTCCCGACAACGTTCGCCTCGTCGCGCAGTGGTACGACCACGTGCTCGAAGGCGTCGACACGACGGACATCAACGTCGATCGCGATCGTCAGATCGATGTCACGCTGGACCCGGGCCCCCAGCTGCGAGGGAAGGTCACGACGACCGACGGCGCGCCGGTATGGGGCGCTCTGGTGTGCGTCGACACGCGGTTTCCGACCGGACGAATCTGCCGGCCGACCTCGGGCGACGGGTCCTACGCCGTCACGACTCGCCCCGCGACCTACACCGTGCAAGTCCTCGCTCCCTCCAGAAGCGATCTGATCAGCGAGTTCTGGCTCGGGAAGCGCACGTGGGTCGACGCGAACGACGTCACCCTCGGGAACACCGACCGCACCCTGGACCTGACCCTCCGGAAGGGTCAGCGAGTCTCGGGCGTGATCCGAGACACGCGGGGGATTCCGCTGGAGGGCGCGACGATCAACTTCAACGACGATGCCGGGCCGCTCATCGGCGCCGACACCGACATCAGCGGGACGTATAGCTTGGTCGTGCCGCCGGGCACCTACCAGGTGGAAGTGTTCGCGCCATTCCGCGGCGAGCGCGGCGATCTTCTTTCGCAACCGCCGCGCGAGCTCGTGGTGAGCGGGTACGTCCACTACGACGTCGTCCTCGAGGATGCCAACCCGTAAGTCGTGATACAACGGACGGGCACTCAACAAATGGGGGGACCGTCATGTTTTTGACACGTCTGTTGAAGCCGACCGTCACCGCTTCCGCTCATTGCGACCTGCCCTGTGGTGTCTACGATCCCGAGCAGGCGCGCATCGAGGCCGAGTCCTGCTACAAGATCATCGAGAAGTACAACGCCTCAAACGACGACCAGTTCAAGACTCGCGCGATCGTCATCAAGGAGAAGCAGGCGGACCTCGCAAAGCACCACATCGATGTCCTCTGGAGCGACTACTTCAAGCCCGAGCACGTCCAGAAGTACCCCGAGATCACCGACCTCTGCTGGAAGGCGGCCAAGCAGTGTTCGAAGGTAAAAGGTTCGCTCGACCTCGGTGAGGCCAGGACCCTCCTCGACATGATTGACAAGATCGCGGACGTCTGGACCAAGGCCGGCGGGCCCCAGGCGACGCGGGTCCAGAAGGCCGTCGCAGCCCGGGCGTAGCGTTGCTGCGGCGCGTCGCGGTGACGGGCCGGAGCATGGAACCGACGCTCCGCGCGGGAGACTGGATCGTGGTTACGGACCTTGTGCGCCGGCCCAAAGTCGGGGAAATCGTGCTCGTTCGGGACCCGCGAGATCCCGACCGCCTGATGCTGAAGCGGGTCGCCGCCGTGGCCGACGGCTCGTGCAGGGTGCTGGGCGATCGCCCTGAAGAGAGCACCGACAGCCGGACGTTCGGTCCGGTGCCCCTTTCGAACGTGCTTGGCCGGGCGCTCTTCCGATACGGCCCGATCGGCAGGATCGGCTGGCTTTGGCGAGCGTCGTTTGTAAAATGAGCGCATGGCGGTCGTCATTTGCGCGCGGTGCGGACAGGAGCGCGAGGGTGCCGGGAAGGTAGGGCTTCCTGGCTCGCTCGGCGCGGACATCGAGGAACGGATCTGCGCGGAGTGCTGGGGCGAGTGGCTCAGCACGCAGATCCGGGTCATCAATCACTATGGCCTCCGCCCCGCGCAGCGCGAGGACCGAGAGAAGCTCTACGAGCTCACGCGTGAGTTCCTGCAGCTCGGCGTCCCGGCATCGGAGGTCTGATGGAGACGACGGTACCGTCCGCGACGTCGGTCGAACCGCTGGGTTCGAGCGGCGTCTACGTGTACAGCATCATCGAGTGCAGCGAGCCGCGAAGCTTCGGCAAGATTGGCATCGGCGGCCGTGGCGATGACGTCTTCACCGTTCACTACCGCGACCTCGCGGCAGTCGTAAGCCGCGCCGCGCTCCAGGTCTACGACCCGACACGTGAGAACGCGCTCACCCACGAGCACGTGAACGAGGTCGTCATGATCGACAACGGCTTCACCCCGGTGCCGATGAGCTTCGGGACGCTGTTCAAAACCGAGGAGGACACCACGGAGTTCCTCAAGGACACGTACGACGCGCTGCGCGACGTTCTCCAGAAGATGAAGGACAAGCTCGAGCTCGGCCTGAAGGTGAACTGGGACCGCGAGTCGGTCCTCGGGGAGATCGAACAGGAGAACGAGGAGCTCCGTCGCCTCAAGGCTGAGATCGAGTCGAATCAACAGACGTCGACGTACTTCGCGCGAATGCAGCTCGGCCGGCTCGTCGAGCAAGCTCTCGCGGACAAGGCCGACGCATACGTTCGCGAGATATACGACGAGCTTCAGAGCGCCGCGATCGCCTCACGGTCGAACAAGGTGATCGGCGACAAGATGATCATGAACGCCGCGTTCCTGGTCGCGCGGGACAAGCAGGACAAGTTCGACCAGAAGGTGCACGAGATCGGCAAGCGTTACGAGGGGAAGCTGAATTTCAAGTACACGGGTCCGTGGCCACCGTACAACTTCGTCACGATCCGTCTCCAGCTCGAGCGGTCGGCCGGCGTGTAGCCCAGGTGATCCTGTTCAAGCTCCTCGCGCTTCCGATCACCGCGCCGGCGGCGGGTATCCGGTATTGCATCGAGAAGGTCGTCGATTACGCCGAGCAGCAGTTCACCGACGACGCGCCGGTGCGCGAGCAGCTCCTCGAGCTCCAGATCGAGCTCGAAGAAGGTGGCGTCACCGACGAGGAGTACACCGAGCGCGAAGCTGTGCTCCTGACCCGGCTTCGTGAGATCCGAGAGCAGCGCCGCTTGCTGGCGCGGGAGGTGGGGGACGCTTCGGCCCCCGCGGACGGCGAAAAGCGCTCGGTCGTCATCGAGGTGCCTGAGGAGCTCGAGTGACCGGCGAGCTGCGCTACCTCTACGCGGTCGCGGACGCGAGGGCAGAGGCGGCGATCGCAAGAGCGGATCTTCGCGGCATCGGCGGGAGCCGGGTCGAAGCGATCGTCGAGGGTCGTCTTCTCGGCGTCACGAGCGCCGTGCCCCCCGCCGAATACGAAGAGGAACCCCTCAACGCGCGACTTCAAGACCTGGAGTGGCTCGCGCCGCGAGCGGCATCCCATCAGGAGGTGAACGGCAAGCTCCTCGAGCTCGCGAGCGCGGTCATCCCGCTCGCCTTCGGCGCGATCTACCGTGACTCGCAGGGTGTCCGCGAGCTCCTGCGCACACGCGCCGACGAGTTTGGGGAACGGCTCCGCGCGGTCGAGGGACGCGCGGAATGGATCGTCTCGATCGAGCGTGAAGGATCGGGGGCGCCTCTCGGCGCCGCCGTCCGTGCGCTGGACGACGAGATCGCCGCGGCTTCCCCGGGCAAGGCGTTTCTGCTGGGCAAGCGCCGCGAGGAGGCGATCCGCGAAGACCGGCGCCTGCGCGATGCCGCGTTGGCGGAAGAGACCCTGGCAGTCATCGAGGCGATCGCCGAACGCGTGTACCGCGAACCCTTGATCGACGATCCGGCGACGGCCGCGGTTGCCCGATTCAGCGTGCTCGTGCGTCGCGAGCGCGAAGTCGAGCTTGGCGACGTCGTCCGGCGGCTCGGCGCGACCGGCGAGTCGAAGGGCTACCGCATCCGGCTCTCGGGTCCGTGGCCGGCGTACCGCTTCGGCGGACTCCCGGCCGAGCGCATCGCCTCCGCATGAGGGAGCTCAACCCCGAGGAGACCTCGCTGCTGGAGCTCGTGGACCGTCTCTTGAACAAGGGCGTCGTCCTCGCGGGGGAGGCGACGATCTCCGTTGCCGGGGTCGATCTCATTTATCTCGGGCTCAATCTGGTGCTTGGCGCGGTTGAGACATTCGAGAAGGCGCAAGAGCGACGCGCCTCATGACCCTCATCGCGCACGCGATCGCGGCCGCCCCGCGCGCGTCGCTCTCGCACCGGGGCCTTCGCGGACGCCCGCTGTCGTGGTCCGAGATAGGTGGCCTCGGTCTCTGGAGCACGGAGTGGGACCCCGATGTGAAGCTCGAACGCCCCGACGCACTCGAACATCACCAGTTGGTCGAGCGCATCTGCGCCGTCCAGCCCTGTCTTCCGGTCCGCTTCGGCACGGCGTTCGCGACATCGGATGCCGCGCTGGAATCGCTCGACAAACGCGCGGCGGCACTGCGCGCGGCTTTGACGCGCGTTGCCGGAAAGAGTGAGCTGGCGCTGACGCTGCTGTGGCATGAGGTCCCGGCGCCGGCGGCACCTGAGGCCACGGGGGGTCCAGGGCGCCGGTACATGGAGCAGCGCCGCGCCGATTACGGTGCGCGGGAGGGACGGCGGGCACGGGCCGAATCCATGGTCGAAGAGCTGATCGCCCAGCTTGCGATCGAGCGACCGCTTATTTGGCATGAGACGTGCACAAGCGCCAGTGTGGCTGTGTCGTTCGCCGCCCTGGTACCAACCGAGCAGGCGCTCGAGCGAAAAGCGCAGCTCGAGGGCATCGCAGCGCGGTTTAGCGACGTCCTACCGGTGGTCAACGGCCCCTGGCCGCCCTACACGTTCGCGAGGATCGAGTGACCATCGACGCCGAGCTCGACGACCTGCGCCGCGAGGTGGAACGACTTCGTGGCATTCTGCCCGAGCGGGTGGATGTGGACCCCGAAGGCGTGGAGCATGGGCTCGCCAAGCTCGTGCTCACGCTTGTCGAGTTCCTGCGACAGTTGCTCGAACGGCAGGCGGTGCGGCGGATGGAAGGAGGCACGTTGAGCGACGAAGAGGTTGAGCGCATGGGCCTCGCGCTCATGCGGCTCGAACAGAAGGTCCACGAGATGGCGCGGTCCTTTGGCCTCGATCCGTCCGAGCTGAACCTCGGACTTGGCCCGCTGGGGAGGCTCCTATGAGCATGCAGGCGAGAGGAGTCGCCGTCCCGCGCGAGACGACGACGCTCGCGGATCTTCTCGATCGCGTTCTCGACAAAGGCCTCGTCGTGGCCGGCGACATCTCGGTCTCGCTGGCGAACGTCGAGCTTCTCACGATCCGGATCCGGTTGCTGGTCTGTTCGATCGACAAGGCCGAGCAGATCGGCTTGAACTGGTGGCGCTACGACCGCTCACTCACGAAGTCCGACGGCGAGGACCAGACGGCGATCGGCCGCTTGGAAAAGCGCATCGCCGAACTCGAGCGCGAGCTCGAGCGATCACGGAAGCCAGGGAGGTAGACCCTTATGCCAGTCGAACGCGCGCCCGGCGGCTCCAGCCTCATCGATGTCCTCGACCGCATTCTGGACAAAGGCATCATCATCGACGCCTGGGTCCGCATTTCTCTCGTCGGCATCGACCTCGTGACCGTCGAGGCACGGGTCGTCGTCGCCTCGATCGACACGTACCTCCGCTACGCCGACGCTCTCGGCCTCATGCCCGCGCAGCGCGCCGGCAGCCTCGGGGCTGGCGGCGGGTCGGTCGACGCAACCACCCGCTCGCGTTCGTCGGAGCGCGCCTAACGGACGGCCTGATCGCGCATGGCTGATGTCCTCGAGCGCCAGAAGCGGCGTCCGGCTGCGCCGCCGCGCGATCCGCGCGAGACGCTCGAGCCGCTGCTCGACGAACTCATGCGAACTCTTCGATTCGAGCGGGCTGTCGTCCTTCTCTACGACGACGAGCGCGCGGCGCTGGCCGGAAGCTTCGGCACCGGCGTCTCCGATGCGATCGCTCGGGAGCTTCTGATCCCGCTCGCGCTTGTGGACGACCCGATCGTCGCCTCACTTCGCGGTGGCGTCCCGCAGCTCATCCGCGACGCGACGCTCGACGAGCGCATCTCGGCCCCTGTCCGCGAGACACTCACCAAGGCGAAGCTCGGACCGATCGTGGCCGCGCCACTCCGGAGCACGACGGAACGGCCCGCCGGCCAGGACGGCAAGCGCGGCGCTGCGCCGGGCTGGGAGCATCGCGGCGAGTGGGCGGGCGTCGTCCTCCTCTCTCGCGCATCGGGTGTCACACAGAGCGACGTCGACGCGCTGGTCCCCTTCGCTCGACAGGCAGAGGAAGCCATCACCCTGCAGCGCGACGTCGACCTCCTTCGCGACACGAGCGAAGCCTTCGCGATCGAGAAGGAGTGGCTCTGGTGGATGGTGAACGGCGTCGGTGACGCGGTGCTGGTCACGGACTCGAACAACGACATGGTCCTCCAGAACCGCCGGGCCGAGCTCCTCTTCCGCGCGAGCGACGAGGACAGCGCCGGGAAGCGCCGCGCGGTCTGGATGAACAACTTTCTCTTCACTGCGGCGCTGTCGACCTGGAATCTGGAACGTACGGTGGCGACGACCGGCCGCGAGGTCACCCTGGTCGATCCGATCGAGGGCGACGAGCTCATCTACGAGGTCATCACGACGCCTGCGACCAACTATCGAGTCGGGATGCGCGGGACCGTCTCGGTGCTCAAGAACGTCACCGATATCCGTCATATCGGGGAAGAGCTCGCCCGCGGTCGGGAACGCCTCCAGAGCGCGGAGGAAGAGATCCGGATCGAGCGCGATCGCCTCGATCTGGTCCTGCGGAACGTACCCAACCCGATCATCGTGGTGGACAACGACAACCACATCCTGTCCATGAATCCCGCCGCGGATCGTCTCTTCAAACCGGCGTCGGCGACATCACGGGCGAGCCACACAGCGCTCGCGAACGACGCGCGGTTCACGTCGTTCCTGGCCGGCCTTCGGCTCGATCCCGCGCTGTCGAAGCGCGGAGAGATCGCGCTGACCGACCCGCGGACCGACGATCGCCTCGAAATGGAAGTGAGCGCGACGGAGATTCGCGACTCGCGGGGGGCGGTCATTGCGATCGTCTCGGTCATGCAGGACATCGGACGCCTCCGGGAGCTGGAACGGCGCCGCCTCGAGCAGGTGCTCTTCGATTCGGAGAAGCTCGCCGCGACCGGACGCCTTGCCGCGTCGATCGCGCACGAGATCAACAACCCCCTCGAAGCCGTTCAGAACGCGCTGTACCTCCTTCAGAAGGAGTTCGGCGGGGACGCCGCAAAGCGCCCGTACCTGGACATCGCCGCCCGGGAGACCCAACGAATGTCGCGAATTCTTCGTCAGATGCTCGGCTTCTACCGCCAGCAGGAAGCCATGGGCGCGACCGATCTCAACGCCCTTGTCGAAGAGGCCGGCGGTCTTGTGGCGAAGCGGCTTCGTGAGCGATCCGTTCAGATCGCGAACCAGCTCGACCCCGGCCTCCCTCGTATCCGGGCGTCAGCGGATCAGCTCAAGCAGGTCCTCCTGAACCTCTTGCTCAACGCCGCGGACTCGATGCCGCGGGGCGGGACGATCACGGTCGCGACGCAGGCGGGCGCGGGCGCCGAAACGGAGCTCTTCGGTCGCGATGCCGTCCAGATCCAGGTGCGCGACACCGGCGATGGAATACCGGACGAGCTTCTCGGGCAGATCTTCGAGCCATTCTTCTCGACCAAGCCCGGGAAGGGGACCGGACTCGGGCTGTGGGTGTCACAGGGCATCGTGCAGAGCCACGGCGGAACGATGCGCGTCCGCAGTCGCGTGGGTCGCGGAACGACCTTCATGATCACTCTGCCGGTCCAGGGACCGCCGAGCGATGCCCGAGCAGCCTAAGGTCCTCGTCGTTGACGACGAAGAGAGCGTCGTCGTCACGATCAAGGCGATCCTCCAGCTCGACGGGTACAACGTCGCCACGACGACAAGCGGAGCGACGGCCCGCGCGATGGTCCGCGAGGTCGAGTACGACCTGGTACTGACGGACCTGCGTCTCGAGGACGGCGACGGGTTGGACGTGCTCAAGGCCGTCCGGGAGCGGTACCCCGAGACCGTCACGATCATGCTGACCGGCTACGCGTC
>VBEY01000315.1 GCA_005889295.1 Chloroflexota bacterium
GCCATCGACTGCAGGCATGAGCTGACGCCCGAGTTCGTCGACGAGCGCGACGCCTGATGCGGTGCCGTTTCCGGGATCGGTGGCGCTGGGCAGCACTTCGAAGAATCCGTAGCCAACGCTTGGGACCGCCGGGGCTGTTCGTTCCGATACGGCCCGGTCGCCGCGCAGCGCGTTCAGACGATCACCGACTGCAAGACCGACCACGATCATGACTGCCGCGGTCGCCAAGAACGCAGCGCCTCGCATCAACGGACTTGCGGCAATTGGTCGGCGCCGCTCGATCGACGAAAGAGTCGGCACCGTGACCCGATCGAGTGTTGCGAGGGACCGGCGCACCCGGCCTTCCAGAATCTCGACCTCCCGATCGTCGAGGTTCATTCCGAGTCCCTCGCGATCCGGCGGATCCGCTCCAGGCCCTGGCTCACGGTCGAAGTCGCCGCGCTGACGGTGATCCCGAAGCTCTCAGCGATCTCCTTGAATGTCAGGCCCAGGTAATACCGCGCGACCACGATTTCCCGCTGGCGCGGGGTCAGCCTCGACAGGAGTTCACTCGCTTCGATCCCCGCGAGATCGGGTTCTGCGTAGCTGCCTGTGTTGTCGCCAAGGAGAACGTCGAGTCGCCGGCGCCACGCTGCGCGGCGCAGCTTGCGGATGCCGACCGCGTAGAGCCACGCGTCGGGCCGTTCGATCGTTTCGATGACGCCCGGCTTCATCGCCGCGACGAGCGCGTCGTGCAAGGCGTCCTCCGCCCGTTCCCGCTCGCCGGCGACCGCCATCAGCCCGCGCAGCACCTGCGCGTAGTGGCACGCGACCGCGTCGTCCCAGCTCTCACGGTCCAACGGTTTTCCACCCTGTTAGTGCCCCCACGAGCGGGGAATGCTTAAACAGCCGGGATCGACGGGACCCGCCCTGGCCGCGCGACCGTAGCGCAAGCCGCCAGTCTCGATCAGAGGGCATACCGCACAAGGCCAGAATATGGACGAGGCTGGCATCAACGAGCTACGTTTTGCGAAGACGCCTGCCGAGCGTGAGTTCAGGAGAACGTGACCGTGAAGACCAATACCAAGAAGACTGCCGCGAAGAAGATCACTCCAAAGAAGACCCCTCCGAAGCGGGCGACGACGGCGAAGGCCAAGGGACCGACGGGGAAGAATCTCGACATCTACGGTGCGGCGCCGCTCCCGTGGTCACGCGCCCTCAAGCAGCTCGAGGCGGGTACCGCAGGGTCGTACTGGCTGGCGACGACGAAGCCCGACGGCCGCCCACACGTTGCTGCCGTCGGTGCGCTTTGGGTGGACGGGAAGGTGTACTTCACGACCGGCACCGGTACCCGCAAGGGTCGAAACCTGGCGGCGAACCCGGAATGCGCCCTTTCGGTCTCGCTCACCGGCATAGACCTTGTCGTCGAGGGCACCGCGGTCCGCATCACCGATCGGCCGACGCTCCTGCGGCTAGCCAATCGGTACGCCGCCCAGGGGTGGCCTGCGAGCGTCAGTGGCGGGGCCCTCACCGCCGACTACAGCGCGTCGAGCGCCGGACCGCCGCCGTGGAATCTCTACGTGGTCAGGCCGACCACGGCATTCGGCGTCGCCACAGCCGAGCCCTCGGGGGCGACGCGGTGGCAGTTCGAGAACAGGCGGTAGCCCGGGCCATTCGCATTACTTCGGCGGGGTGAAGCTGATAAGCGCGCCCTCGCCCGGAAGCGCGTCCTGCGTGTAGATGAGGTTGTTCGTTTCGTCGTAGGCGAGGTTCTTCGCGCCGCTGAACGAGCCGGTTGGCACGTTCGTCAGAAACGCGATCGGGGAGCCGGAGAAGATCCCGATGGACGAGCCGTGGGGGAAGTTGTGCGCGCCGAAGTAAAACCGGTCGGTCTTCGCCGAATACGTGACGGAGTCACCGGAGCCGACCTGGCCGAAGACGCCGACGAAGATCCCCTTCGCGAGGTCCCAGGCGACAGTCAGAGATGTCCCGGTGCTACCGGCGCGACCGACGTTGCAACCGAGGAGCGCCTGGTTCGTCTTCGGGTTGATCGCGATGCCCTGCGGGGAGCAGAGGATCGCGAGCACATCCTTGCGGACAAGGACGTCCTTGACGGGGTCGAACACAAAGACTGCATTCTGGTCGGAGCTGGTCATGTACATGAGCCCATCGGCGCTGTCGTACTGGGGCTGTTCGAGCGCCGCCCCGAGATTGTCGAACTTGTGGACGATCGTGTTCGTGGTCGCGTCGATCACGGTGACGAAACCGTCACCGCTGTTGGCCACGTAGATCTTGTTGTCCTTCGGGTCATAGTCCAATTCGTCCGCACGGCCCTTGCCGCCGGTGTTCACTTTCGTGATTAGGGTCAGCGAGGTGAGATCGATGATCGCGACGTTGCCGTCCTTCGTGGTGATATCGAAGACATCCACGCCATTGGTGATCCGGTCCGCGACGTAGAGGCGGTGGGCCTCTTGATCGATCACGATGAGATCAATCGATGCCGTCTTGCCACTCAGTGGCGGGATCGGGATCTTCGTGAGAGTCACCACGGTGGTGTTCTCCGCGATCGGCGGCAGCAGGGTCGGCTGCGGCGTCGGCGTCGGCGCGGTGGACGCGGCTGCGCTGCCCACTGTGGTCGGCGTCGGCTGCGGCGTCGGTGTCGGCGATGGCGTCGCGCTCGGCGCGACGGTCGTCGCGATCGCCGCCAGGGTCGGTGAAGGCGAGGGTCCGGCGGCGGAGCCGCACGACGTAATCAGGATCACCCCCGCAGCCAGGATCGCGAGCCGGCCCGCCTCGAACCGCATACCCATCGTCGTCCCCCCAACTTCTCCAGCCGCGGAACATAACGGGTGGAGGACCGCCGACGATAGCCACATACGGCGCGGACGGCTACTGACGGTACTCGCGGGACGGCATTACGCGCGTCAGTTCGATTCTGGCCCTCGCACAGAACACTCCGCGATAGGCTCAAGGGCGTGACCACACGGCTCGCCTCCCTCCGCGTCGGCGCTGGGATCTCGACGCGCCGCTCGGGCCTCGCGGCGACCGAAGACGCGCTCGGCGCCGCCCTGGCACCGCTTGCCGGGGCGATCCCAGATCTCGCATTCCTGTTCGTCGCGCCGCAGTTTGAGGACGAGCTTGAGTCCATCCTTCAGAGCGCCAACGCCAGTCTCGGCGGTGGGACGCTCCTGGGATGCGTCGCCGGCGGAGTCATCGGCGGCGCGCGCGAGGTGGAGGACGCGCCCGCAGTCTCCGCGTGGGCCGCGGCGCTTCCCGGTGTCACGGTGCGTCCCTTCAGCCTCACATATTCCGAGGAAGAAGAGCACGGTGTCTTCGACGGGCTCGAAGAGGTCCCGACCCGCGCGCCCAACAGCGTGCTCGTCATGCTGGCGGACCCGTACACCTTCCCGGCGCATCTTCTTCTTGACCACCTGAACGAGCACGCGCCAGGGTTGCCAGTGGTCGGCGGCATGGCCTCCGGCGCCATCGTCGCCGGACGCACGCGCCTCATCGCGGACGACGAGATCCTCACCGAGGGCGCGATCGGCGCCATCCTCGAGGGTGCAGACGGAGCCACCGCTGTCGTATCGCAGGGTTGCCGGCCCGTCGGCGAGACGTTCGCGATCACGCGGGCGGAGCGCAACGTTGTCTTCGAGCTTGGCGGCCAGCCCGCCCTCAAACGCGTCGAGGAGCTCTACACCACCGCGACGGAGCGCGATCAGCTCCTGATGCGGCGCGGCCTCCACGTGGGGCAGGCCACGACCGAGCTCAAGCCGGAGCTTGGCCGCGGCGACTTCGTGATCCGCAACCTCGTCGGCATCGACCGGGATACGGGCGCGATCGCGATCAGCGACATGGCCGAGGTAGGGCAGACCGTTCAGTTCCAGGTGCGCGATGCGGAGTCAGCACGCGAGGATCTGCGAGCGATGCTGGAGCCGGAACGTGCGGACCCCGTGGCTGGAGCGCTGCTCTTTTCGTGCAACGGGCGCGGCCAAGGGCTTTTCGGACAGCCGAATCACGACATCGGTGCGGTCAAGCGCGCGTTTGGCGACATCCCGGTCGCGGGATTCTTCGCGGCGGGCGAGCTCGGCCCGGTAGCGGGGCGCAACTTTGTCCACGGCTTCACGGCGTCGATTCTTCTCTTCCGGAACGGAGCCCAACCGAAGCGATAGGTCGTCCGAGGACCTTCTGCGAGAAACGCTTGCAGGCCGGAATATCGTTCGCTCCGTGGACGGGTTTTGGGCGGGCATAATCCTGATGGTCCTGCAGTTCGTCGCGTTCATCGCGATTTGGCGTGTCGAGGACGTGGCGCTCCCCCGACTTGTGCCCCGCGACTTGACGCGCACGCGAGTCCTCGGGATCGGATTGTCCGCGCTCGGGCTACTCGCGGGTTGGCCGATCCCGAACACGACGGGAACCACCGATATCGG
>VBEY01000182.1 GCA_005889295.1 Chloroflexota bacterium
CGATGTTGTATTCGGCCACGCGCACGACGTTTTCGCCCAACATGGCGAACTCCGGAGTGAAGCTCAACGTGATCCCCGACAGCGCCGAAATCGACATCGACATTCGCACGATCGCCGGGGACGACGGACCAAAAGTGCGCGAGATGCTGCGCGAGGCCATCGGCGATGCCCTGTGGAAGGACGTCGAGATCGTCGCCGAGGGCGATAACCCCGCGAGCGAGTCCCCGACGCGCACGCCACTCTGGGACACGCTTACGAAGGTGACCCAGAAGCTCGTTCCCGGCGCGAAGACGATCCCTTTCCTCATTGTCGGTGCCACCGATGCGCGCTACTTCCGCCGCAAAGGCGTGACGTCGTATGGCTACGGGCTCATGAGCGAGCGGATCTCGTTCAAGGACTTTGCCAAGATGTTCCACGGCAATAACGAGCGGATCGACCAAGAGTCGCTCCGGCTGTCGACGGAGCTGTTCGAACAGACCGCGCGCGCGTTCGTCGGCTGATGGCGAAGGTCGTCGTCGGCATGACCATGTCATTGGACGGTTTCGTGAACGACCGCCAGGGCAGCGTGGCGCGGCTCTATCCGGACCTCGCCGCGCTGCAAAAGACCGAGATGTTGCGCGAAGCCATCGCGAATACCGGGGCCGTGGTGATGGGCAGGCGCGCCTATGACATGGCGAACGGTGACTTCACCGGCTACGAATTCCAGGTGCCGATCTTTGTTGTCACCCACCACCCTCCAAAGGACGTCGCCAAGGGTGAGAACGCGAGACTGTCCTTCACGTTCGTCGGTGATGTCGGCGCCGCGATCGAGAAGGCCAGGCGAGCGGCGGGAGCCCGGGATGTCAGTGTCGTCGGAGGCGCGAGCACCGCTCAGCAATGCCTTCGAGCGGGGCTGGCGGACGAACTGCACCTCGGTTTCATGCCCGTTCTCTTCGGAGATGGCCTCAGATTTTTCGAGAACCTCGGGCGGGATCAGCCTCGGCTCGAAACGATCAAGGTGAACAAGTCCGCCGAGAGGACCGACATCAGGTTCCGCCTGATCAAGTGACCAACTGTGTCATGCCCCCACCTATCGTCGGGTCAGCTCGGCCAGATGGCGGCGAGGGCGCCGAGAACATTTCCGCTGATGACCTTGCCAATGTCCTCGTCCGTATATCCGTGGCGCACAAGCCAGCGGGTGATGTTCGGGAACGACTCGCCGGGATTCTCGATGCCGTCGACGTACTCGACCTCCTGGATGGTGCGGTCCCCGCGGCTCGCGCCGAGCGAGAACTGCGCCGCGAAAAAGCGATGTAGCCCGACGTGGTCGCCGAAGAAGGTGTCCGGCCCGAACGCGACGTGGTCAATCCCGACGAGCCGCGCGACGTACTCAAAGTGCTCCATGACCGATTCGAGCGAGTGAAGCGGGTGCTTCTCCGTAAGCGTGGTATGTGCCGCGGCGGAGATCCCAACGACGCCACCGCGCTCAGCGCAGGCCCGCAGGATCTTGTCCGGCTTCATACGCTTGGTGTTCCAGAGAGAGCGCGCGCCCGCGTGGGTTACGAATACAGGCCGCTCGCTCCGCTCGATGGTGTCGAGGGACGTCTGGTCGCCGGCATGCGAGATGTCGATCGCGATGCCCAGGCGGTTCATTCGGCGTACCGCGAGCCTGCCAAACTCGGTGAGTCCAGCGTCGCGCTCCTCGCGCAGACCCGACCCGAGCGCGTTTCCCTCGCTGTAGGCAATGCCGACAGAGCGCACGCCGAGCCCATACAAGACGTCGAGGCGGTCGAGCTCGTTCTCAATTGGCGTCGCGGTCTCGAGGCACGGCACGAGCGCGATCCGGCCACCTGCCTTCGCGGCGTTGATGTCCTCCACCGAACCAGCCTGCATGACCATCTTGGAATGCGCGATGTCGGACATGCGCATCCCGAGGTCGTAGACGACGTCGTCCCATTTCCAGCCAGCGCGCGAGGTGATCGTGGCGGTCCCGCCCATGAGCGCGTCGAACACGCAGTCCAGCCGGGAAACGCTCAGCCCCTCGTAGCCGGTCCACTCGCGGCCCTGGCGTCGGTACTCGGTCATCTCGGCGACGTTCGCCGGTGCGACGGTGGCGTGGTCGTGCAGGGAAACGACGATGTTCGTCTCGAGCAGCCGCTGGACGCGCGCTTCGTCTGCAGCCGAGACCTCGACCCGTCGCGACGGGACGCGCCCGACCTCCTTCGCCAGCTCGAAGGGGCGGTAGTCCACTCCGGCCTCGAGGTACTGGAAGGAGCGATAGCCGTCGTAGCGTTCGCGCTTCACAGACGCCGTCTCACGGAGTTCGCATACTACCGAGCGCCTGTCGGCAGATCGTCCGGCGAGGAGGGACGAACGGATGTCGCGTGATCTCGAGGGTCGTATTGCCATGGTCACGGGCGGCGCCGGGCGTCTTGGTCATGCGATCTCGATTGAACTTGCGCGCGCAGGCGCCGCGGTCGGTGTCTTCGATGCGCGCGCTGACGCGGCGGCCGACGTAGCGACCGCGATACATGCCGACGGCGGCAAGTCGGCGAGCGTGACCGGCGATGTATCGCGCGCGGCCGAGGTCGAGGCGGCGGTCGAAGCGCTGGAGCGAGAACTCGGGCCCGTCGACGTCCTGGTGAACGCGCATGGCATCTTTCCCAATCGTCCGGTGCTCGAAATGGATGACGAGGAGTGGGACCGGGTCTTCGCCGTGAACACCCGCGGAACGATGTTCGCCTGCCGCGCCGTGGCGCGGCGCCTCGTGGCGCGCGCCACTCCCGGAGCCATCGTGAACATCTCCTCCGGTGCAGCGACCTCCGCGCGCGCCGGCGCGGCGCACTACAACGGGAGCAAGGCGGCGGTGAACCAGCTCACGCACGTCCTCGCGATCGAACTCGGGCCGCACCGCATCCGCGTGAACGCAATTTCGCCCGGACTCGTTCTCGACGACGTGCTCCGCGAGGGCGACGACCACGCGTCGGAGTACGTGCGTCTGATGCTTCGCGGCACTCCGCTGCGTCGCACCGGCTCCCCCGCGGACATCGCGCCGGCGGTGGTGTTCCTCGCCAGCGACCGATCTGGGTGGACGACCGGTGCGATCCTCGAGATCAGCGGCGGCAGCCACACCGGCCGACCGCACGTCCCTCTCAGCCGCGGGCTTCGCTGAGCGCACGACCGCGCCGCTCGACCTCATCGAGGTTCTCCCACGCGAACGATCGCTGTCCCTGCTCCATCTCGGTGATGAGCTCGTACACGGCGGCGTTAAGGGGCATTGCGACGCCGCGCTTTTCCGCCTCCGACACGAGCCGTCCGAGCTGGGGCTCCGCTTCGGTCTTGCGCTTGCGCACCGCGAGATCGATCCAGATGCCGGTGCGCTGCTGAAGCGGGTTGAACGAGCTTGCGATCGACTCGAGCGCGCGACGGACGGCAGCGGCGCTGCGCCGGTCCCGCCGCAGCGAATCGGGATCGAAGCCGTGGAGCTCGCTGAGCCGAACACTCATCGCATCCGCGGCCGCGACTGTCTCCGCCACGAGGTCAGCCATCAATGAGTGATAGCGCTCGCGCCTCAGGATCTCGGGGACATCGGCATCGACGAGCGCGGTGGCAAAAAAGACGCTCGCCATCGCGATCTTGCTCCAAAGGCATCCGAGGACGTCGTCCGACGGCTGGCACTCCTGCACGGCTGCGAGCGTCTCGGCGAGCGCGCGGACGCGCGGCGTCACCCCGCCTTCGATCTCGCCGACGTGAAAGCCGCCTCGTGTGCCGTGGACGACATGGCCGGGCGACTCGTAGTGGCCGCCGAAGTTGAAGCACGCGACGAGCGTCCGGTCGGGACCCACGGTGTCCGCGACGTCGCGGTATGCGAGTCCGTTCTGCATCGAAAGGACGACCTCGTCCCGGGCGAGGAGCGGCGCGATCGGAGCGAGAGCAGCTTTGGTGTACAGCGTTTTGACGGCGCACAGCACCGTACCGAGTGGTGCGCGGAGCTCCGCTGGTCGCAGGGCGGCGGCGGGGCGGACGGTGAAGTCGGAGAGGCCCTCGAGCGTCAGTCCGTACGCGCGGATCGCCGCAAGATGGGCGTCGGCGGTCTCGACGAACGTGACGTCATGCCCAGCACGGATGAGATGTCCGCCGGTGATGCCACCGATGGCACCCGCGCCGACGATCGTGAATCGCATTGGCGCCGCATAGTACGGCGCGATACTCGACGATCGCTTGTAGATTCTCCTGCTATCGTCCCGGGCCAATCGATCTGAAGCGGGACTGTGACGACAACGACAGGGCTGGGGGAGTGAACGATGGCGGATCAAGGGAAGAGCCTCGAGCGAATTTACCAGCGCGGCGTGAGCCGGCGAGAGTTCCTGCGCCGCTCAGCGGCGCTCGGAATCTCGTCCGCCGCGGCGCTCTCGTTCCTGGCGGCGTGCGATCCGGGTGGGACCTCGGTTGCGTCGCCGTCCACGGTCGGCGGTGGAAAGCCGGCGGGTGCGGATGGCCCGGTGAAGCTGTCCTTCTTTGTGTACGTCGGTGCGAATCAGGGTGTCGTGCCGCGCGAGGTAGTCGCCGAGTACACGAAGGCAAACCCGAACGTGACCATCGAGCTGTACGAGGGCACGAACGCCGAGACCTACCCGAAGATGGTCGCCGCACGGAAGACGACGCCCGACCAGCCCATCGTGAACTTCGGCTTCGTGAACGCCGACGCGAACGCGAAGGGTGACGTCGATGACCTCTGGGAGTCGCTGGACCCGGCGAACGTCCCGACACTCAGCAACGTGCTGGACAACTTCAAGCGCAAGGACAACAAAGGCATCGCCTGGGGCATGGTCGGGATCGGGCTCATGTACAACACCGACAACGTGAAAGCCGCGCCGACCTCATGGCTGGATTTCTGGGACCCGCGCTTCAAGGGCCGGCTCGCGCTCTCGAACGGTAACCATTACCTCTCCGGCCTCGTCACGACAACTCGCGCGAACGGTGGCAAGGAGAGCGACCCCGCCGCGATCGACAAGACCATCAAGCTCATGTCCGACAAAGCTAAGGAGGGGCAGATCCGGCTCTTCTTCCTCTCGAACGATCAGGTGAAGCAGCCGATGATCCGCGGCGAGGTCTGGCTCTCAGGCTGGTTCAACAGCTCCGTCGACATCTGGGCGAACCAGGAGAAGGGTCCGTTCGGCTACGCCGCGCCGAAGGAAGGACAGATCGCGTTCACGCTCTATCACCACGTGGTGAAGGGGTCCACGCCGGCGCAGAAGTACCACGCCGAGAAGATCATCAACATGATGAATGACAAGAAGTGGCTCAGCCGGTATTGCAACCTCACGCACAGCATCCCGGTTGCGAAAGACATCGAGCTCGACAAGGCGCTCGCAGATCAGGAGGCGTTCAAGACGAAGAACATCGAGGGCGCGATCCAGCTCGACTGGCCAACGATCGCTTCGAAGAACGCCGAGTGGAATGAGCGCTTCAACAAGGAGGTCGTCGCCTTCGTCAAATGAGCGCTGACGCCGCGCGCGCCAGCGATGTCATCGAGCTGCGCGAGGTCACCCGCTCGTTTGGCGACGTCGTCGCCGTCGACCATGTCTCACTAGGTATCCGGCAAGGCGAGTTCTTCGCCCTGCTGGGACCCTCGGGTTGCGGAAAAACGACGACGCTCCGCATCATGGCCGGCTTCGAGCGGCCCTCGGGCGGTGACATCTACCTCCGCGGCAGGCGGGTAAACGACGTCCCACCGTACAGGCGCGAAACAAACCTAGTGTTCCAGCAGCTCGCGCTCTTCCCCCACATGGATGTGTACGACAACGTCGCCTTCGGGCTCCGGGTGAAGCGACGGCCGGCGGCGGACATCGCGGGCAGCGTCCGGAGGGTGCTCCAGCTCGTCGATCTGGCGGGTTACGAGCGTCGACGGATGCACGAGCTGTCCGGCGGCCAGCAGCAGCGCGTCGCGATCGCCCGCGCGCTCGTCAACGAACCGGCGGTGCTCCTCCTGGACGAGCCGCTCGGAGCACTCGACCTGAAGCTGCGGCTCCAGATGCAACGCGAGCTCAAGGCGATGCAACGCCGCTCCGGAACGACCTTTGTCTATGTCACGCACGACCAAGGCGAGGCGCTGGCGATGGCGGATCGCGTCGCCGTCATGCAGCTTGGCAAGATCGCGCAGCTAGGGGCGCCCGAGCACATCTATTCCAGGCCCGCGACCCGCTTCGTCGCCCACTTCATCGGCGACACGAACATCATCCCGGTCACGGTGCGCGACCGCGGAGCGGATGGCGCGGCGATCCTCGACGCGAACGGGGTACGGTTCGCGGCGACCGACGCGGATATGCGCCCTGGCGAGATGCGCCACATCTCACTTCGGCCGGAGAAGATTCGGATCGCCGCGGCCCACGCCGCGCGTCCGGACGGTCACGGCGGCACGGTCACCGACGTGACGTTCCTCGGTCCGCTCACCCGGTACGAGGTCTCCGTCGCGGAGGGTCTGCGCTTGGTGGTGCAGACGCAGACCGACTCGGAGGAACACTTCCGCAAGGACGACCGCGTGTCGCTCAGCTGGCCGCCGAGCGCGGCGGTCGTCCTCAAGGACTAAGCGCCTGAGCGCGGTGCTCGCATTCATCGCGCGGCGCCGAGCGCCGCTTCAACTTCTCCCCGCGTTCGCTCTCACCGCGGGAGTCTTCGCGGCGGCGATGCTGCTGCTCTTCTCGTACAGCGCGTTCACCTTCCGCGGTGGACAGCTCACCGAGGAGGTGAGCTTTCTCGCGTGGCAGAAGTTCTTCACCGATCCGTTCTATTTCGGTGTGGTCACCAAGACCCTGCAGCTGGCGCTCGAGGTGACCGCCGCCGCGCTCCTTATCGGTTACCCGACGGCGTATGCGCTCACGAAAGTCCGGAGCGCGAAATTCCTCGTCGCGGCATACATCATCATCTTCTCGCCGCTCCTAGTCAGCCTTGTCGTCCGCGTGTACGGGTGGCTTCTCCTGCTCTCCGACAACGGGGTGATCAACCAAGCTCTCCTCGCGATCGGCGTCATCGCCGCCCCGATTCGCCTGATCTACAACGAGACCGGCGTCGTGATCGCGCTCGTGCACATTCTCTTGCCGTTCATGGTCTTTCCGATCCTGAGCGTGCTCCTGCAGTTCGACCACGCCCTCCGTGAGGCGGCGAGCGACCTCGGCGCGAACCGACTGCAGACGTTCCTCCGGGTGGTCCTCCCGATGAGCCTGCCAGGCGTGGTCGCCGGGTGTCAGATCGTGTTCACGCTCGCGATCAGCGCGTTCGTCACGCCGGAGCTGCTCGGCGGCGGAAAGGTGCAGGTTCTCTCTCGAGCGATCTGGTTCAATGTCGTGGACGTCAATTGGCCGCTTGCTGCGGTCGAGGCGATCGTGCTGCTCGCCTTGGCACTCGCCGCGCTGGCTCTGTTTGACCTCGCCGCCCGTTCGCTGCGCGCGATGCGGCCGACCGGGTCGCCCCGACCGCGGCGCGACTCGCCCGGCGGCTTCATCGACGCCTTCCTGCGGATCGTGCTCTTCGCGGTTCTCGCGTTTGTTCTGTCACCGCTCGTATTTGTGGTGATCAACTCCTTCAATGGCTCAGCATTCAACAGCTTCCCGCCGCAGGGCTTCTCGATGCAGTGGTACCAGTTCGTGCTCGGTTACGCGCAGTTTCGTGAGGGGATGGTCAACTCGCTGATCATCGCTTCGGCCTCGACCCTGGTCGCGGTGGCGGCCGGAATGCTCGCGGCTCTCGCGCTGACCCGCGGCGGAATCCGCGGGCGCGGGATCCTGAACGCCTTCTTTCTTTCTCCGCTGGTGATGCCCCGTGTGGCCATCGGCATTGCCGTGTTCATCCTGCTCATCCGGCTGCGGGTCCTCGGCACGACGGGCAGCCTCGTGCTCGTCCACGCGATGCTGTCGCTGCCGTTCGCCCTCGTGCTCCTCACAGCGAGCCTGGTGAATGTGAACCGCACCCTGGAGGAGGCGTCGATGGATCTCGGAGCGGGGCCGCTGCGGACGTTCTGGAGCGTGACGTTGCCTCAGATCCGCGCGGGGCTCGTCGTGGCTGCGGTGTTCGCCTTTATCACGTCGTTCGACGAGACGGAGGCGTCGATCTTTCTTGTGCGTCCTTCGAACACGACGCTGCCCATCCAGATGTTTCTGTACCTCGAGCAATACCAGAATCCGACGCTCGCGGCGCTCTCCACGCTGCTCATCGCCGCGACCATCATCTTGGTCGTCGTCGCCCTTCGCTTCGTTCGAGGCGCCGAGCTCGCGCGTCTGGTCGCCCGACGCTAGGCGCGCCGATCAGGCGCGCATCGCTGTTCACTCTCGCGCAAGGGCAGAGATTGCCGTGACATCGGTCGGCGATTCGGGCCAGCGGTCGGCCCGTGTCCGCTCGATCCGGGCGACGATCCGGCGCGTGAGCGCGTCCATCGCGGCGTAGCCGGCGCCGATCCCCGTGGGGGGATTGCCCGCGGGCAGCATTAGCGCGGGTAACACGGGCGACCAGGTCCAGATCCCGAGCCCGGTCCCGT
>VBEY01000183.1 GCA_005889295.1 Chloroflexota bacterium
TCGCGCAGCGAAGGAGCTCGTCGGCTGAGCGTCACGCGGGTGATCCTCCCCAAGCTCGGGCTCACGATGGACGAGGGTCGCATCGTCGCGTGGCACAAGCGCGTTGGTGACACGGTTGCAGCCGGCGAAGTCCTGTTCGAAGTCGAGACCGACAAAGCCACAATGGAAGTCGAGTCCCCGACCGCCGGGACCCTCCGCCGCATCCTGTATCCCGCTGACGCCACCGCTCCTGTAGCCACCGTCATCGCGCTCATCACGGAAACGGCGGACGAGCCTCTGCCTGTCGATGGCGCGCTCGGGGCTCAACCTCCGAAACCCTCTTTACGCGACGAGGACCCCCCGGCCTCCGGCCGGGCCCCCATCGCCTCGCTTCGCGCCCAGGGGCCCCTGCCCCTGGGTCCCTCGGAGGTTGAGCCCCTCGCCGATCCCTCGTTGTCAGACCGCGTCCGTTCGTCTCCGGCAGCGCGCAAGCGTGCTCAAGAGCTTGGCGTCGACATCTCCAAGGTCAGCGGCTCGGGTCCTGGCGGTCGGGTGACTCTCGAAGATGTCGACGCTGTGGCCTCGGCTTCGCCAGTCGCGCCTATGCCCACTCCTTCTAAGGAAAAAAGGGAACCCCTATCGCGCATGCGACGTGCGATCGGCGAGCGCATGACCAAGAGCGTCCGCGAGCAGCCCCAGTTCGCTATCTCGCGCGACGTCGATATGACCGAGGCGAACGCGAAGCGCAAAACGGCCGGCGCCTCGTACACCGATGTCATCATCGCGGCCGCGGCGAAGACGCTTCGCGATCATCCGCGGCTTCGGTCGCGGATCGACGACGGACAGCTCGTGACGAGCGACGCGGCGAACGTCGGCCTCGCGATCGCGCTCGAGGACGGCCTGCTCGTCGCGGTTCTCCGCGACGCCGACCGCAGGAGCCTCAAGGAGCTCGCCGCGGAACGCGAGCGGCTCGAGGAGCACTCCCGCGCGGGTAAGCTTGCCGAGCACGAGCTGACGGGGTCAGTCCTCACCGTCTCGAACCTGGGGACGATGGGCGTCGACCGCTTCACCGCAATCGTGAACCCGCCCGAGGCCGCAATCCTCGCGGTGGGGCGGGTGGCCGACCGTGTCGTCGCCAAGGATGGCGTGCCCGCGGTGCGCCCGATCGCCACGTTGACGCTCTCGGTCGACCATCGCGTCGCCGACGGAGCGACCGCCGCGCGCTATCTGTCGGCGGTCGCCGAGCGCCTTGAGCGGGGAGACCTATGACCATCGAGACAGCGAACCGCGTTCAGGTCGCCGCCGGCCATTGGAAGCCGAGGTTCGTCGCGAACGGGATCGACGTCAACGACTTCGATCGGGTCCTCGCCGCGACGACCGAATGGCGCGACTGGGCTCCCAATTGGAAGCGTATCGGTGACGAGCATCGCGCGATCGGCGACGAAGCCGAGCGGTCGGGCCACGTCGTCACGGCGACCGAGGCCCATCAGCGAGCAGCTTGGTGCTATCACCTGGGCAAATTCCTGTGGTTCGAGGACCGTCGGCTGCACGACGAGCTGCGTGAGCTGACCGTCGCGACGTACGCCAAGGCCATGCCGCACCTCGATCCTCCCGGACGCCGGATCGAGGCGCCGTTCGAGGGGGCCGTCATCCCCGGGATCCTGCGCACGCCGCGCGGCACTTCGAAGCGTGCGCCGCTGGCGATCCTCGTCCCGGGTCTCGACTCCGTGAAGGAAGAGCTCCATGCCATGGAGAACGATTTCCTGCGACGCGGCGTCGCGACGCTCACGATCGACGGCCCCGGCCAGGGCGAAAACGCGCCGCGATTCCCGATCCGCGCGGACTGGTCGACCGTCATCACACCGCTGCTCGACCATCTCGCGTCGGCGGACCTCGGCCTCGACCTCGATCGCGTGGGCCTGATGGGGATCAGCATGGGCGGCATCTATGGGCCGCGTGCCGCTGCGAAGGAGAAGCGACTTCGCGCTCTCGTTGCTTTGGCGGGACCGTACGACCTCTCCGAGTGTTGGCCGCAGCTCAACCCGCTGACCAAAGGCGGCTATGTCTTTTACACGCAGTCTCGTGACGAGGCTGAGGCCTTCGAGCGATCGAAGGCGCTCACCCTCCGCGGTCTCCTCAAAGACGTGACGTGCCCGCTCCTCGTCATCCACGGCGGGAAGGATCGCCTCTTTCCGCCGGAGCAGGCGGAGCGGATCGTCCGCGAAGCGCCGAACGCGACGCTGCTGCTCTATCCCGAGGGGAACCACGTCTGCAACAACATTCCCTACAAGTACCGCCCGGCGATGGCGGATTGGATGGCGGCGCGCTTAGGCGCGGCGCGCTAGGACCCGACCGGGCCGAGCGCCGGTGTGCTCGCCCCGATGCAGCACCTGCTCGCCGTTCACGAACACGTTGACAATCCCGCTCGCGTAGCGGTGCGGGTCGGCGTACGTCGCGTGGTCGGCGATCTTTTCGGCCTCGAACGCGACCACGTCGGCGAAGTACCCGCGCGCGAGGCGGCCGCGACGGTCCAGACGGAGGTTCTTCGCCGGAAAGCTCGTGAGCCGGCGGATCGCTTCCTCGAGCGGCACCAGCCCCTCGTCTCGGACATACTGCCCGAGTAGTCGCGCGAACGTCCCGTATGCGCGCGGGTGCGGATTTGACTTGAGGAACACCCCCTCGGGCGCCGGCGCGGCCTCATCCGAGCCGAAGCTCATCCACTCGAGCGCGACTTCGCGGCGCAGGTTGTCCTCGGACGCGATGAAGTAGCAGGCGCCGACGCGGCTCTCGTCCTCGACGACGAGGTCGATCGCGGTGTCCTCCGGCGATCGGCCGCGCATCTTCGCGACCACTGCGAGCGTCTTGCCGGTGAGCGGTTTCAGGTTGTCGTTCTTGAAGGAGACGAGAAGCACGCCGTCGGCGCCACCAGCCGCGAGGTAGAGGTTTTCCCAGTCCTTGCCTGGCGCGCGCATCTCGCGCGCGACCCGCTGCCGCACCGAAGCATCGCGCAACCGCTCGAGCCACGCGCGGAAGCCACCCTCCTGCACCCATGGCGGCATGCACGCGTTGAGGCCGGTCGCACCTGCGGTGTACGGGTACATATCCGCCGTTATGTCGAGGCCCGCGGTCCGAGCCTTCTCGACCCGTTCGATGACCGCTGGAAGCTTCGACCAGTTCGCGCGTCCGGCCTGCTTCAGGTGATAGATCTCCCCATGCACGTGAGCCCGCCGTGCGATCTCGATGAGCTCGTCGACCGCTTCCAGCAGGCGGT
The DNA here is from genome assembly GCA_005889295.1 of Chloroflexota bacterium. Lineage (GTDB taxonomy): Bacteria > Chloroflexota > Limnocylindria > P2-11E > P2-11E > 3-1-20CM-2-70-9. Next base: position 3,251 of record VBEY01000183.1, read on the forward strand.
CACCCTCGTTGCGGAGATGCGAGATGTACATACCTCCCGTGGCCTCGGCCAGCGCGGCGAGCTCATCCGTCGACGCGAACGTCCCCGGCGTGTAGATGAGCGCCGAACCGAGTCCGAGCGCGCCTTCGGCCGCCGCGTCCGCCGCCAGCCGGCGCATGCCTTCCAGCTCATCGTCTGTTGGCGGCCGATCGTTGAAGCCGACCTCGTGCACACGAAGAGTCGTGGCGCCAACGAACGACGCGACGTTGACCGACACGCCGAGCCGCACCAGGTGGTCGAGACCATCACGGAGCGTCGTCCAGGGGATGTCGTATCTGATGTCGGCCTGACGCTCGATCTGATCGCGCCGCATCGCGTCGGTGAGCGGACCCATGGACGACCCTTCGCCGAACACTTCGAGCGTGACTCCCTGCCGCACGTCGCTCTGCGCTCGGCCATCGGCGATGAGTGACGGGATCGCCCACGAAAGCATGTTGATGAAGCCGGGTGCCACCGCGAGTCCCGAGACGTCGATCTCGCGCCGCCCGCGATCTCCGATCGCGGGCATGACCGCGGAGATCAGATCGCCATCAATCGCGACGTCGGCCGCGTACGGTAAACCGCCTTCACCGTCATAAACGGTGCCTCCGCGCATGACGACGTCGTGCATCGGGCGGCCATACTAGGGAGGCCGTGGTGTAGGCTCCCCGCTACCGAAAACGGCCAAACGGAGGAAGGGAATCGATGCTGCGAACCGTCGCGCGCGTCGAGGAACGACCGTGGCTCCTTCTGGGTCTTGTGTTCTTCGTGACCTGCTTCTTCGGATTTCTGGTGCAGGCCGCGGGAAGCGCATGGCTCCGGTGGCACGACGATCCGATCGCCTCGACGTATCGGACGACGCTCTCGTACACGTCGGCGCTCATCGGGGACGCGATCCTCATTCCGCTCGTCAACGTCTTCATCGTGGGCCAGCTTCTCGCGTGGCGCCGCCGTCCGCGCACGGCGGAGGTCGCCGGCGCATTCCTCGCGAGCGCACTCATCACCGTCTTCCTCCACCTCTATCAGGCGGCGAACGCGCTCCTCAACTGGACGATGATGCAGCCGTACCGCTGGACCGGAATCGGTTACGAGCATGCCTTGTTCATGTGGGCTGAGATCGGCCTCGTCCTCTTCTTCTGGGGTCAGGTTGCGCTCGTCGCGAAAGAGACTCCCCGCGCGATCCTGTCGCACCGGATCCTGCTGGTCGCGCTCTGCGGCCTCGCGTTCCTGCGGCTCGTCTTCACCGACTACGGTTACTTCTAGCGCTCAGGGCGTCCACCGCGGGGCTTAGGGAAACGGCTCAAGTCATTCTCGAGAGCGTTGGCGAAGCGCTCCACAGCGGAGCGCGGCAATTCAAAGCTCAAGACCTTGGGATCCGTCATGTCGTAATGGTGGCGACCATCCGGGTGAAGCTCGAGATTGAATAAGGCGTTCAGGCGGACGTAACCCGCACCCCAGATCGCCTTGAACTGGAGGCTTGGCTCGACCGCTTCAAACGACGCGTCGCCGGAATCGCCCGAACCCAGGGCGCGCAGCCATCCCACGAGATCGTGCAGTTCCCCATCGCTGAAGCAAGCCTCGATTCGTTCCCAGGTTGTGGAGCCATCGCTGGCCGCGACCTTTACGTCCAGCCACTTCGCGTCACCCATGCCAACGTCCGCTCTGACCGGGTCGTCGAACTGGTAGCCGACTGCCGTTAGGGCGAGATATCGATTCTCGTACTCAAGGCGTGCGGTCACCCTTCGTAGATCTTGCCCGGATTCAGCAGCCCCTTCGGATCCATGACGTTCTTGATCCGCTTCATCACATCGAGGGCGTCGCCGTGCTCGGCACGCATGTAGCGAGCGCGCACCGCACCGGTGCCGTGCTCGCCGGTCACCGTGCCGCCGACCTCGATCGCGAGCTTGTGTAGCCGATCGGCAAGCTCGTCCGCCCGACGGACCTCGTCCGGATCGTCGGGGTCGACGAGGATCGCCGAGTGGACGTTGCCATCGCCGAAGTGGCCGTAGAAAACAACTGCGATCCCGAGCGCGGCACCCATCTCCCGCGCGCGGCGAACCGTCTGCGGGATTTCCGAGAGCGGCACCGCGAGATCCTCACCGGCGAAGATGCGGTGCTTTCCCGGGTGCGCGAGCGCCGTCGCCGCGGCGAGCCCGCTGCGCGCGGCCCACAGGCGTGCGATGTCCTTCTCGTCTTCCGCGAACCGTGTGACCGTGGCGCGTTTGCGCACGATGCCGTCGGTGTAGCGAACATTCGCCGCGACCTGCTCGGGCGTGCCTTCGACCTCGATGAAGAGGACGGCCTCGCCCGCGGGTAGCTCGAGCTCGGGTCGCCAGAGCTGGAGCGCGTCGACCGCACTTCTGTCCAGAAGCTCCGCGGTCGATGGAAGGATCCCTGCCTCGAAGAGATCGTCGAGCGATGCGACGGTGTCCTCGAGGGCCTTGTATCCCGCGAGGATCACGGCGCGCGCCGGCGGTCGCGGCTGAACGCGGAGACGGAGGCGGGTGAAGATGCCGAGGGTGCCCTCCGAGCCGACGAAGAGCTTGGTGAGGTCGATCCCGCTCGACGACTTGAGCGCCTTGGAGTGAACGCCGCCGGTGGTGATGACGGACCCGTCCGCGAGCACGACGTCCGCTCCGAGCACGTAGGCCGACGTCGTACCCCACCGGACCGCGTGCGGTCCGCTCGCGTTGTTCGCGGCCATGCCGCCGAGCGTGCAGGCGCGCCCGCTGCCGGGATCCGGCGGGAAGAAGAGGCCGTGACCGGCGAGCGCGTTCTGGAAGTCGAAATACACGAGGCCCGGCTCGACGATCGCCTGCAGGTTCCGGCGATCGATCTCCAGGATCTTCCGCATTCGCGCAAACGAGATGACGATGCCCCCTTCCGGAGCGATCGCACCGCCGGTCTGGCCCGTCCCCGCGCCACGCGGCACGAGGGGCGTTCCCGTCTCGTTCGCGACGCGGACGGCCGCGACGACATCCGCGGTGGACTCGGGTACGACGACGACGCTCGGTGTGCGCTTCTGGCGCAAGGACCAGAACGACGCGTCGTACGAATACGGGAGGAGCGTCGCGGGATCGTCGATGACTCGGTCGGGCGAAACGACCTCGCGCAGTCGCGCAGCGACGCTCGCGGTGCCGACGGCCATCGTCCGTATGCTAGGGACATCGCAGTCTCTTCCACTCACGTCCGGCCCGACGATCTCGCGACCTGCATCTCGTGCGGGCTCTGCCTCAACGATTGCCCGACCTATCGCGTGCTCGGCGACGAGGCTGATTCGCCGCGCGGACGCATCCAGCTGATCCGTACCGTCCTCGAAAGTCCGGCCGCTCCGAGCGAGACGACGGTCGAACATCTCGAGGCGTGTCTGGTGTGCCGGGCATGTGAGACCGCGTGCCCATCCCTCGTGCCGTTCGGTCGGATCATGGAAGGCGCGCGTGAGGTGCTGCGGGAACGAGAGGGCGGTGGCCGCGCGGCGCGGACGATGCTCGACACGGTCGCGCGTCCGCGGCGCCTCGCGATCGTGGCACGCCTTGCCGACATCGGGGCTCGGCTCGGACTCGCGCGCCTCGCCGCGCGGCTGCCCGGCCGACTCGGTTGGGCCGCGTCGCTGGCCGCTCCGGCCGAAGGCCCGCCCTTCCGCGGCGTCGATCGAGATGACGCCGACGTCAGCATCTTCGCGGGCTGCATCATGCGCGAGGCTTTCGGAGAGACGGAGCGCGCCACGGTGCGCCTTCTCGAACGCGACGGGCACGTCGTCAGCGTCCCCGAAGAGCAGACCTGCTGCGGTGCGTTGCATGCGCACGCCGGCGACGGCGAACGCGCGCGCGAGCTCGCCCGGTACAACGTCGACGCCTTCTCGGGGAGCGACGGGAAGGTGGTTGTCAACGCTGCCGGATGCGGCGCGCACCTCAAGGCGTACGGCGACGTCCTGGCGGCGGACCCGCTGTGGGCGGAGCGGGCGAAGGGATTCGCGGCGCGGGTGCGCGATGTGAGCGAGATCGTGAACCCGGTCCCGGCGCGCGCGCGGCGCGCGATTCGGGTCGTCTACCAGGACGCATGTCACCTCGCGCACGGGCAACGGATCCGCGCCCAGCCGCGCGCGCTGTTACGCGCGATCGACGGGGTGACGCTCGTCGAGATCGAAGACCCGGAGCGATGCTGCGGAAGCGCCGGCATCTACAACCTCACGCACCCCGAGATTTCGCGGGAGCTGCAGCAGGACAAGGTGCGCAAGATCCTCGAGGCCTCGCCGGACGTGGTCGTGAGCGCGAATCCGGGCTGCATGCTGCAGATCGCGGCGGGTATGCGTGCCGCGGGATCGAGCCCGCGCGTCGTGCATCTCGCGCGTTTTCTGGACGACCCGGACCTCGTCATGGCGGGTGACCCCTAGCACGCGCGTCAAGCGGTCAAGCCTGTTTCAGCGCGAGCAGCCGGCTGCGTTTCATGCGAAAATATGTGCAGGCATGAGTGTTTCCCGATCGACCTATCGACACCGGCTTAGCGGCGAAGACGTTCGAAAGACCCGCATCCTGATCACCAAGGACGCTTGGAAGCTCTTCCCAGGCCCCGGCGAGCGTGTTGCTCTTCGCATCGGCGCGCGTCGTTTCGACGCGGAGATCAAGAGCGAGCGCTGCGAATGCGTACCGCCTGAGCACGAGCACTACCACCTGATCTGCCCCGCTCTAAAGGGACAGACAGGCTTCAAGAATGGTGCTCTCGTCGTGATCGCGAAGGATTCCGACGGCGGCTACCGCTTCGTAGAGGAGCGCGGCTAAACTCCCGGACGTGGCGTCGTCGCCGACATACATCCTGATCCACGTTTTCGGAACGGTCCGCGACGAGCTCGATCGAGCCGATCGCGGGAAGCGCACGTATTCGGGATGGCTTCGGGAGTACGTCGCGGACACTCCCAAGCGGCTCACGGAGATCGCGCGTCTGCTCGACCTTCTGACCGAGAACGGCTGGAAAGTCGTGGGCTCGCCCTACGACTGCGACGTGATGCTCGAGCGCGACGTCAGCCGCGATCAAGCCGAGCAAGACATCCGCCGCGCCGAATTCTGGGACCGCCTTGTCCAAATCGCCTCCGCAGATGACGATGGCCACATCGTCTGGCGGGATCACCCAGAGGGCGCGCCATCTCGCCCACGGCGCCGCCGCCGGGTGCGCAGACCGCCGACCAGAGAGCAGGGCAGCTAGCCGCCGCGACCAGCCGCGGGTCCTGTCCCCGGCTCGGGGCCGTGCGCTCGCCGCACCCTCTCCCGCATCTTGCGTCACTCGCTCCGCTCGTTCCGCGTCGCGGGTCCTGGGCTTCCGCGGCTCGCGCACGACCCGCTCGCCGGTGCCACCCGCGGCCGGCGTCCTCATTCGCCGTTAGCCTTCGTCGGTAATGCCGCACCCGCTCGGAGATGAATTGACTGAGCTTCATGTGCATCTCGGCGGCGCCGTGGATCCGGCGGCGATGTGGGGCATTGCGCACGACCAGGGAATCCGCTTGCCGACCAAGGATTACTGGGAGTTCGTCGATCTCATCACGGTGCGCAAGCAATCAAAGAAGTCGTTCGAGGATTTTCTTGCGCTCTACCACTGGACCGAGCTGATCCAGTCGAGCCCGCTTGCGGTCGAGCAATCCGTCTATGAGGTGGTCGGTGGGGCCTACCGCAAGGCGAACATTACGACTCTCGAGCTCCGCTACAACCCGATGAAACGGAATCGCGGCGGGGAGCGCGACCTCGACCACATCATCAACGCCTCCATCCGCGGCCTCGATCGCGCACTGCTCGACTACCCGGTGAAAGCCGGGCTCATCTTCTGTTTGGACCGCACATTCGAGGAGACCCTGAACGCGATCCTCGTCGAGAAGGCCATCGCCTACAAACACCGCGGCATCGTCGGCATCGACATCGCCGGCGGTAAGAATCCGGACTTTCGGTACCGCGACTACTCGGCTCTCTTCAAGAAAGCGCGCAAGGCCGGACTCGGGATCACCGTGCATGCCGGCGAGGACGAGGACTGGGAGAGCGTCGACGAAGTGCTCCAACACCTCGAGCCCGATCGCATCGGCCACGGCATCCACGCAGCCCGGAACGCCGCTCTCTGCAGGCGGCTGGCCGAACGGGGCGTGCTGCTCGAGATCTGCCCGTCGTCGAACCTCGACTCGAAAGTCGTAAAAGACGCCGACGAGCTCGGCGAGTACATCGCCGTCTTCAAGAAGCACAAGGTGCGCTTCTCGTTCAACACCGACGGCCCCGAGATGCTCGAGACCACTCTCCGTGACGAGCTCCGCCTCGCGGTGCGCAGCGGCTGGGTCACGAAGGAAGAGCTGGCGGAATGCGGCGCGTGGGCGAAAGAGGCCTCGTTCCTCTCCATGCCCGGGACCGTGCGCTCGTGACCCCGGCTCTCTGGAGGCTTCTGCTCATCTGCGCCGTCGCCGCCGCCGGGGAGACGATCGCCTATCAGCTCCAGGCGTACGGCGTGGTCATGTGGGTTGGCCTGGTTTTCGGCGCAGCCGCGTACGTTCTCACGCAGGACCTCGACCGTCCACGGCGCGGAGGCGGACGGCGCGGCGAGATCAGGTACTGGCGCGGTCGACGGATCGACGACGACGACGGTCCAGGACGGATGAACTAGCGCCGCGGCCACTAATCAGGCTTGCGCGCGCTCACGAGACGTGCCGCGACCCACGGTCCCCCGAACCACATGCGCGGCCCCAGCGGACGCAGCCGGATCTCGGTCATGCCGCGCTGCCGCAAGCGCGTTTCGTACTCGCGCGTCGCGTTGATGTCCGCGATCAGGATGCGACCGCCCGGCCGGAGCACACGGACGGCTTCGTCGACCGCGCTCGCGCGACCTACGGCGTCGGGGATGTTGTGGATCGCCAGGCTGCTGAGCACAAGGTCAAACGACCTGTCCTCAAACGGCAACGTGCGCATGTCGCCGGTCTGGAGATCCACGCGATCGGCGACGCCCTCGAGCTCCTCGTTCCGCTTCGTGGCCGCGAGCGCGTTCCCGAATTGATCGGAGGTCTTCCACAGGTCAAGGCCGACCGCGCGTCCCCGTGGCAGGAGCTTTGCGACCATGAGAAGGACAGCGCCGCGACCGCAGCCGAGGTCGAGCACCTGCTCGTCGCCGCGAAGATTGAGCTCGCGTAGAAGGTCCGCCCACACGTCGAACTTGCCGAAACGCGAGGTGTAGACGTAATCGGCCAGGCTGAGGAGAAGCGCGAGGCCGATGTTTCCCGCGGGTATGGCGATCGCCGGGGCGGAGAACGCGGAGCCGGCAAAGAAGACGCCAATCCCCGCCGCAGCGGCAACTCCCATCCAGAGCGGGACGTACGGCGCGTCGATTCCGTACTCGCCGCGCCGGTGGCGAAGATCCGTGACGGTGGCCGCCATCCTCGGCGACTCTACCGCCATGATCTTGCCGTGGCGTACACGTTCGCGCCTCTGCGCGAAGCCGATCTCGACCTCATCCGGCGGTGGCTTCTCGAGCCCCACGTGAAACGCTGGTGGGACGACGGCGTGAAGACGCCCTATCCCGATGCGGAGATCCAGGACTATCGCGACGCGATCGAGGGCAAGGATCCGACCTATCGATATCTCGTGCGGATCGATTCCAGACCCGCCGGGATGCTCCAGCACTACCGCATCGGCGACTCGCCGGAGTACGCCGCGACCCTCGCGCTCGGCGAAGAGGCGATCGGGGTCGATCTGTTCATTGGTGAGGCCGACCTCGTGGGCCGCGGCCACGGATCCGCGATGCTCCGGTGGTTCCTGCGCGACGTCGCCTTTCCGTTCCACGGTATCGACGCCTGCGTGATCGGGCCGTCGGTGAAGAACATCGCGGCGATCCGTGCCTACGCGAAGGCGGGGTTTCGTCCCCTACGCGTGGTCGCCGTCCCGGGCGAATCCGACCCCGAATACCTCATGCGGCTGACTCGCGCGGAACTCGACCCTTCTCGCGACTGAACGGGGGACGCATGCTGTCATTCGACGACAGCGCTCGTGCATCGAAATGGTGAATCGCGCGTGGACGGATTCTCTTCTCATCTGGGATGATGCGTGTCACCGGGAGGGTAGCGATGGGTCTGCTCGAAGGAAAGAAGGCGCTCGTGATGGGCGTCGGAAACAAGCGCAGCATCGCCTGGGGCATCGCTACAGCCTTCCAGCGCGAAGGCGCGGACCTGGCGTTCAACTGGCCGAACGAACGGCTGAAGGACAATGTCCTCGAGCTCGTCGCGACACTACCGAACCACGAATCGATTCCGGTCGGTCCGTGCGACGTGTCGAAGCAGGACGAGATCGATAAGTTCTTCGCCGAGATGGACCGGAAGTGGGGCAGGCTCGACATCCTGGTCCACTCGATCGCGTTCGCCGCGATCGAGGACCTCAAATCGGTGATGAGCCTCACCTACAACGCGGTGGATCGCGTCGTGCCGAGCTACAACTCGATGGCCATGGCGAAAGCGGTCCTCGAGGCGGAGACGCGGTACCTCGCGGCCGACCTCGGACCGCACAACGTCCGTGTGAACGCGATCTCGGCCGGGCCGCTCAAGACCCTGGCCGGCAGCGCCGTCAGGGGCATATCGCAGGCGCGCGATCTCATGGTCGAAAAGGCGCCGCTCCGCCGGAACATTACCCAGGATGAGGTTGGGAACGTCGCGGTCTTCCTCGCCTCGGAATGGTCGCGCGCGGTGACCGGCGCGACGATCTTCGCGGACAACGGCTTCAACATCATCGGAGTCACGGAATAGCCAGCTCGTAGATTCGTGGCCTCACACGCGCAGGCCGGGTAGCACTCCTGCCTCACGCATGTTCCGGAGCGTCGGCAGCTCCGCACCAATCGTCGTCGGAGCACCGTGACCTGGATACACCGTCGTCCCGGCGGGTAGCTTGCTCACGCGCTCGAGGCTGCGCTCCATCTGGTCGCGGTCGCCGCCCGGAAGGTCCCATCGCCCGGTACTTCCGCGAAAGATGACGTCGCCCGAGAAGAGCATCCCCTCGCGAGCAAGGTAGAAGCAGGTCGACCCCTCGGTGTGTCCCGGCGTGTGGAGCGCGGTGATCTCGAGATCCGCGACGAAGCGGAGGGGCCCTTCATCGAAAAGATCGTCGGCCTGGCTCGGCGGGACGCGGAGCTGCACCGAAGGCGGCGCCTTCGGCCCAAGCCGGTATTCGTCGAGGCGATGGATCGCGAGCCGCGCCTTCGCGGCCTCTTTCACAGCGGCGTTTCCGTAGATGTGGTCGGGGTGGCCGTGGGTATTGAGGATCTCGACAAGGTGGAGGCCGTGCTCCTTGACCGCGTCGATGATCTGCCGTTCGCCCATCGACGGATCGATCGCGAGGGCATTGCCGCGATCGTCGGCCAGCATGTAGGTCCCGTTGTCGTACGGCGGAACGCGCCAGCTCAAGACCCGCATCGGTCGAGCCTAGCCACTAAAGTTGCTCCGTGCGCGAGATCCCTATCGAGAACACCGCGCCGCCGATCTCCGTAACGCAGGGCCGGCCCGCTCTTCTCGCGTCGCGCTACATGGTGAGCTCGTGCCACTACCTCGCGACATTCGCCGGGACACGAATG